>JBFHSI010000033.1:0-20202 GCA_041591245.1 Marinobacter sp. | reverse complement strand
TCGAAAGGGGCGCTATTCTATGCTAAAAGAGCGCCAAAGAAAACAGGGAAACGCATGCTTTCCCAGTTTTCCGCGTAAGGCATGTCACATACGGCCAAATGGAGGCATTCCACCGCCACCGCCGGGCGGCATCATACCACCCAGACCGCGCATCATGTTTGCCATGCCGCCTTTTTTGCCAAACTTTTTCATCATCTTCTGCATCTGCTTGTGCTGCTTGAGCAGACGGTTCACATCCTGGATCTGGGTACCGGAACCCGCCGCAATCCGCCGCTTCCGGGAATTATTGATGACATCGGGATGACGGCGCTCCTTCGGCGTCATGGAGCAGATAATGGCTTCCAGCTGCCCCATGGACTTGTCATTGACCTGCTGCTGGGCCACCTGGGCCAGCTGCCCCATACCCGGCAGCTTGTCCAGAAGCCCGCCAATGCCACCCATATTTTTCATCTGCTGCAACTGATCGCGGAAATCCTCAAGATCGAAGCTTTTACCCTTCTTGATCTTGTTGGTCAGTTTCTGGGCCTTTTTCTGATCCAGCTTGCGTTCGGCTTCTTCTATAAGGGAGAGCACATCCCCCATACCGAGAATCCGGGACGCCACCCGGTCCGGATGGAAAGGCTCAAGGGCATCCACCTTCTCGCCCACGCCAAGGAACTTGATGGGCTTGCCGGTAATGTGACGAACCGACAGAGCCGCACCACCCCGGGCATCACCGTCAGTCTTGGTCAGAACCACACCGGTCAGCGGCAGAGCGTCATTGAAGGCCTTGGCGGTGTTGGCGGCATCCTGACCGGTCATGGCATCCACCACAAACAGGGTTTCAACCGGGTTAACCGCCTTATGCAGACGCCCGATTTCCCCCATCATCTGCTCATCAACATGCAGACGACCGGCGGTATCCAGAATCACCACATCGATATGCTTCTTGCGGGCGGCGGAGATGGCACCTTCAGCAATGGCTACCGGGTCCTGGTCTGCACTGCTGGGGAAAAACTCCACACCCACTTCACCAGCCAGGGTTTCCAGCTGCTTGATAGCGGCCGGACGGTATACGTCAGCACTGACCACCATGACCGTTTTTTTCTGGCGCTCTTTCAGGAACCGGGAAAGCTTGGCGACGGTCGTGGTTTTACCCGCACCCTGCAAACCGGCCATCATGATTACGGCCGGAGGCTGCACCGCCAGGTTCAGGGCTTCGTTGCCATCGCCCATGACCCGCTCCAGCTCCTGCTGGACCACTTTCACAAACACCTGGCCCGGCGTCAGGCTGCGCTGGACTTCCTGCCCGATCGCCCGCGTACGGACCCCTTCGATGAAATCCTTGACCACCGGCAAGGCAACGTCCGCCTCAAGCAGCGCCATCCGGACTTCACGAAGTGTGTCCTTGATATTGTCATCGGTTAGCCGCGCCTGACCGGAAATCTTGCGCAGACTACCGGAAAGTCGGTCTTGGAGGTTCTCAAACATGTTGCTCTTCCATACCCCGGTAAATTAAGTGCATGGACCACAGAGCCGGTCCGGGCCCCTTGATTCCAGTTGCATAATCGCGACATTATACCCAGACTATCGCCCTGAAACGACCAACCTGGTCAAATCGGTGAATCTGGCCTCCGCCAATCCAACAGACACAAACCAAAAAAGGAAGTTATGGGAACGCTGATTCTCGCCGTTACCTCTCTTTTTCTCTACAGCGTTGGCACTGCGCTGCAGGCTCTCCATTTCAGGGGACGGGTAAACAGCAACCTCGCCATAACCACCCTTATAGGCATTCTCGCCCTGACCAGTCACGGCCTGCTGATTGAAGAAACCGTCCAGCTTGATGGTGGCTTTGATTTCGGCTTTTTCAAAAGTTCAGTCCTCATTTCCTGGCTGATCGTCTTTCTGCTGCTTGGACTGAATCTCAAAAAGCCGGTCCAGAACCTGTTTCTGGTGGTTTACCCCATGGCGGCCATCAGCATCATTCTGGCCCTGACCGCACACAGCCCTTCCCGGGTCGTGGCCGGAGACAGCTACGGCATGCTGTCACATATCGCCCTGTCGGTAACCGCCTACAGCCTGTTCACCCTGGCGGCGATTCAGGCCACTCTGCTGTACTTCCAGAACCGCCAGCTCAAGCACAATTACAACAGCCTGCTGATCCGTAACCTGCCCCCGCTGCAAACCATGGAATCGGTACTGTTCGAGCTGGTGTGGGCCGGCGTAATCATGCTGGTACTAGCAATAACCACCGGCGCCCTGTTTGTGGAAGACCTGTTCGCCCAGGACCTTGCCCACAAAACCATCTTCTCACTGCTCTCGCTGGTGGTGTTCGTCGCACTGCTGATCGGGCGCTATACCAAAGGCTGGCGCGGCATGACCGCCAGCCGCTGGACACTGGCAGGCTGTGTGCTGCTGATGCTGGCCTTCTATGGCAGCAAATTCGTACTGGAACTGGTATTCAGCCGGGGCGGCTGACGCTCCGGCACCCAGTGTCACTTGACACCAACCTCGGCCACACCCTATTTTTTCACGTTGCCGGTTATATAAGGACCCTCCCTCTTGAACGAAACATCGCTTACTGCGCTGTTTGTCCTCCTTGTTGGTCTGATTCTCCTTTCTGGCTTTTTTTCCAGCGCAGAAACCGGAATGATGTCCCTGAACCGGTATCGCCTGAAACACCTGGCCAAAACCGGCCACAAAGGTGCCAGGCGGGCGCAGAAGCTGCTGCAGCGGACAGACCAGCTGATCGGCGTCATCCTGATCGGCAACAACTTCGTCAACATTCTGTCCTCGTCCATCGCCACGGTTATCGCCATTCAGCTCTGGGGCGACGCCGGTATTGCCATTGCCACCGTGCTGCTGACTATCGTCATCCTGATTTTTGCCGAGGTCACCCCGAAAACCCTGGCCGCCCTGTTCCCGGAAAAGGTTGCCTTCCCCGCCAGCTATATCCTGGGGCCCATGCTGAAAGTGCTTTACCCCATCGTCTGGGCGGTAAACCTGCTGACTGGCGGAATACTCAAGCTGCTGGGCATTTCGCCGGAAGACGCCGCCACCGACCACCTGAGCCGGGAAGAACTGAGAACCGTGGTCAACGAAGCCGGCGCACTGATCCCACCCAAGCACAAGGACATGCTGATCAGCATTCTCGATCTGGAAAAGGTCACCGTGAACGACATCATGGTGCCCCGCAATGAAGTGGTGGGTATTGACCTTGAGGACGACACCCACACCATTGTGCGCCTGCTCAGAACCAGCCAGCACACCCGGTTACCGGTCTACAAGGGGGATATCAACAACATCCTGGGCACCCTGCACCTGCGCAATGCGGCCAAGCTTCTGCAACAGGATGACATCAACAAGGCCATGATCATGCAGCTGTGCCATGAGCCCTATTTCATCCCGGAAAGCACCCCCCTCAACACCCAGCTTATCAACTTCCAGAAAGCCAAACGCCGGTTCGGCATAGTTGTCGATGAATATGGTGATGTACTGGGCCTGGCCACACTGGAGGACATACTGGAAGAGATCGTTGGTGACTTCACCACGGATTACGCCGCCACCAGCCCGGACATTATTCCCCAGGACAACGGCACCTTCATTATTGATGGCACGGCCCCGGTCCGCACCATCAACAAGACCCTGGGCTGGAAGCTGCCCATCGACGGCCCGAAAACCCTCAACGGCCTGATTACCGAAACCCTGGAAAATATTCCGGAAACCAACGTCTGCCTCAAGGTTTCCGGGCACAGGGTCGAGGTCCTGCAGATCAAGGACAATGTGGTCAAGGCCGCTATCGTCCATCCGCGCACGCGTCCGCCGGCATCCAGACCCTAGGTCTCCCGCCCTCCTGAAAAGGTACACCTGCAGCAAAACGGCCGGATTCGGCCGTTTTTTTCAAAAGCAGTCCAAGGTTTTCCCGTTTGGCCATTTTAAGCTGGCAGAAATTGCTGTAGATTTAACCAATAACGAAAATACAGGGATTGAACGCTTGGTCATGTATCCGGTTGAGGCGTAAACAGGAGTCTGCCATGAAAAATACATCCGGCATACATTATCTCCGCGAGAATCAGGGGGCTGACAGTAGCGCTCAGGTTCCGGCGGAGGTTACCCGTATCCGGGATACCGTCATTGCCGGCCTGGGGGATCTGCTCCAGGGTGCCTTCGATGCGGTAGACGATTCCCTGTTCGAATTGGCCAACAATGCCCGCAGCAACAACGAGCAGAACCGCTACTTCGAAGCCATGCGGGAAATCCGCATCAAGCGCAAGGGCGTGGAGCGCCACTTCCAGAACACCGTCGGCCGGTTTTTTGCCATGCCGCCCCACACCGGCCCGGCCCGGGAAGAATCCCTCAGCGAACACTCGGTAACGGATACCCTGGCCCTGGTCGACAATGAGGAACTGGAAGAACAGGTCGCCCTCAACGCCATGATCACCAAGGCCAAGGCACACTTTCAGGGCCCGCTGATCCAGCTTCAGGCCAGATTCAGCCAGGTCTATCCCGGTGCCACCGACGACTCCCCGGTCAACCCCATGGCACCGGAGCATCTGTGCAGCGCATTTATCGAAGCCATCCAGCCCCTAGAAATCCAGATCCGGGAACGTCTTATCCTGCTCAAGCAGTTTGACCGGTATGTGGTTTCCAATCTGGGCATGCTTCTGGATGAGGCCAACCGGATTCTGGTGCAGGCCGGCATTATCCCCAATTTCCGTTTTCACGGCAAAACCGGCAAGCAGCACACCGCACCGGAATCCGCCAGCTCCGAGGCCTCACAGGCAGCCGGGCAGGAAACCAGCTCACTGAGCCGGGAAGAACTTGCTTCCGAAAGCCCCGTGTTTGAACAGATCCGGCAAATGCTCGCGGCACAGAGGGCCAATGCCGGCATACCCTCCTCGACTCCGGATCCCAATATCCGGATTCTGGGCGCCAATGAACTGCTGGGGCTTATCGGTTCCATACAGGGCGCTGGCCAGGCCATGACCAGCGATAATCTGAGCGCAGGGGAACCCCTGACACTGGACTTCCGGGCCATCGTCGAAAAACTCCTGGAGCAGGCCAACACCCAGGACGGCAAAAAGCCCGCACTCAAACCGGTGGATGAGGATCTCATCAACCTTGTGTCCATGCTGTTCGAATTCATTCTCGATGACTACAACCTGTCAGCGCCTGTGCAGGTGCTGATCAGCCGCCTGCAGATTCCCATCCTGAAGGTTGTCATCAAGGACAAGAGCTTTTTCAGCCAGGCTACCCATCCGGCCCGCAAACTGCTCAACGCCCTGGCCCGGGCAGGTATTGGCTGGAGCAGCAGCGATGAGAAAGCAAGGGACAAGCTCTACGACAAGATTCACAACATCGTCCAGCGTATCCTCAACGAGTTCGATGGCAACCTGGCCCTGTTCGAAACCCTCAATACCGAATTCGAGGAGTTCCTGGCCCGGGAAACCCGCAAGTCATCCCTGGTGGAACAGCGTACCCGGGAATCGGAACGGGGCCGGATCAAATCCCAGAAAGCCCAGGAAACCGTGGACCAGGTCCTCCGGGAGAAAATCGGCCGCTATCGCCTGCCAGAGACAGTCCATAGCATTCTGGTCAATGGCTGGAGCCGGGTCATGTTCCTCGCCCACCTCAAGGACGATACCGAACACCGCTGGCAGGAAACCGTCAAAGTCGTGGACGATCTGGTCTGGTGCCTTCACCCCCACCGGGAAGACACCGAAAGGGACCAGTGGGTACGGGTGGTGCCGGGCCTGCTGAAATCCCTGCGAGCCGGTCTCGAAGAGGTGTCCTACAACGCCTCCCGACTGGACGACATGATGGGCGACCTGAAACACGAACTGGCCGAAGCCTTCCGTACCAGCTCCAGCATGGAAGAGCTTGAGCTTCCACCGCTGGATGAAAGCGAAACTGACGTACCGGAAACCAACCCACAGCAGAAAGACCATGTGCATTCGGAAGATGCCGCCATTGCCGAATATGTGGCGCAGATTGACAGCATCGAGATTGGCAACTGGGTTGAGTTCCGCCTGGTCAACGGTGCCAGCTTCCGCTGCAAACTGTCGGCGGTGATAGAAGAGGCCTCCTGTTTCGTATTTGTAAACCGGATGGGCCTGAAGGTCATCGAAAAAACCCGGGTGGAGCTGGCCCATGAAATGCGCCGCGGACGCCTGACCCTGCTGGAACAGGGTGCTCTGATCGACAGGGCACTGGATGCGGTGGTGGGAAGCCTCCGGAGCAAAACTGCCTGACGCCGATGCACGGCTCAAGCTGTGATCATCGGCCGCCGGGACACTACCGTATTTTCCCGGCGCTAGTGGCCGCCGCACTGATTCATTTTGTTGCCTTCTCCGGCTGGCCGCCACCGCCCCAGCCAGCTCTGGACCTGCGCCCCACGGTTCACCTGGAGTTACAGGTAACCTCCCGCACCAGCGGCAGCCCGGAGCCTCAGTCGCACGGGGCCACAACCACCACAGATTCCCCGCCGGCGCAGCCGGTTCCTGCACCTGCGCAGCCCCTCACCCCGGCAAGCCCCAGGAAAACACCCGGACCACAGCCGTCTGTTGCCACCCGTCCACAGCCACCACAAGCCGCACCGGAGCCAACAGCACAAAGCCCGGGACGGGAAACCCGGTTGCCTGCGGATACCGCCAAAACCTCACGGCAGACACTGCAACAGATCACCCGGACCCCGGCGGAGCAGGACCCCTACCGGATAAAACTCGCGGCCCACCTGGCCCGGGAAATGGAACAGAGAAGCCTGCCAGCACTGAGGGGACTGTCCCGGCCGGTGACCATGGAAATAGAATTGCAGCTAATGGCGAACGGTGCCCTGACCCGGGCGAGAATCCTGAAGCCGACAGGCATCAGGGCAATAGACGATACCGCCTACCGGGCATCCCTTGCCGCGAGCCCTTATCCGGAGCCCCCGGCCACAGAGAGCATGCTGAACCGCTTCGAAGTCACACTGGTGTTTTCCCCGAAGCGGATCTGAAGGCGGCCTTCAGGCTTCGGCCGGCTTCACCGCATCCTTGACCAGCTTGGTCAGCTCACCGCTCTCAGACAGTTCCAGAACTATGTCGCAACCGCCAATCAGTTCGCCGTTGATATACAGCTGGGGGAAGGTCGGCCAGCTGGAATAGATTTTCAGCCCTTCACGCAATTCCGGATTATCCAGAATATTAACGAACGCAAAACGTTCGCCACAGGCCATCAGCGCCTGTACGGTTTTGGCGGAAAAACCGCATTGCGGTGCCTGGGGGCTGCCCTTCATGTACAGGATGACAGGGTTTTCCTCAAGCTGGCTCTTGATGGTTTCGTTAATGTCCATGAACACACACCTCTGATAGGGAATACAGGATTGCCCAACAGCAATCGACTGGCGGCTATTGTACACGTCCCCCCGGCGGCCCACCAAACAACCGCAACGGATACCGGACAACCGGCCCCCGCAGCGTTGTCATCCCGCCGCTGACGGGCTAGACTTGATGCCCGTTTTTTTCCGGTAAACTTCAGGTAATCCCGCTAATCCCGGGTTTCGTTGCTATATAAAGGGCCAGCACATGGCGGCAAGACATTTTCTGACACTGAACGACTTGACCAGCACCGAACTGGATGCACTGGTTGATCATGCATCCCGGCTCCGCACCGAGTGGCGACAAGGCAAGGTCAGGGATTCCCTGAAGAACCGTGTGCTGGCAATGATTTTCGAGAAGTCCTCAACCCGTACCCGGGTATCCTTCGAGGCCGGCATGACCCAACTGGGCGGCTCCGCCATGTTCCTGTCCCCAAGGGATACCCAGCTGGGCCGGGGCGAGCCGGTGGAAGACTCTGCCCGGGTTATTTCCAGCATGGTTGACGCGGTCATGATCCGGACCTTTGCCCATAATACCGTTGAGTCTTTCGCATCAGCGTCCCAGGTGCCGGTGATCAACGCCCTGACCGATGACTATCATCCGTGCCAGCTGCTGGCGGACATGCAGACCTATCGGGAACACCGGGGCAGCATCCGTGGTGCCACTGTGACCTGGATCGGCGATGGCAACAATATGTGCCACTCCTACATGAATGCTGCTGCCCAGTTCGATTTCCAGCTGAATGTGGCCTGCCCTGAAGGCTACGAGCCGGACGCCGCGCTGCTTGAAACCCACAGGGACCGGGTAACCATCTTCCGGGACCCTGAGGAAGCCGCCCAGGGCGCCAACCTTCTGGTGACCGATGTGTGGGCATCCATGGGTCAGGAAGAGGAACAGAAAGCCCGGGAAAAGGTTTTCCGCAACTACCAGATCAACCCTCAACTCATGTCGCTGGCCGACAAGGACGCCCTGTTCATGCACTGCCTGCCGGCACACCGGGGTGAAGAGATCTCTGTCGACATGATGGAGCACCCGGGCTCAGTGGTCTGGCATGAGGCGGAAAACCGTCTGCACGCCCAGAAAGCCTTGCTGGAATTTCTCATTCTGAACCGACTGGACTGAACCATGAGCCCCACCGGAACCTCTCCCGCCGACTGGTTGCTGGAGGTCAGCAATCTGTCCTGCGGCTACGGCGGCAATTCGGTGGTCAGGGATATCAGCTTCGCCCTCAGCCATGGTGATATCGGCTGCCTGCTGGGTCCCAGCGGGTGCGGCAAGAGCACCATCCTGCGGGCACTGGCCGGTTTTCTGCCCCTGACCGCCGGTGAAATTTCCCTCAGATCCCGGACCATCAGCCTGCCGGGACGTACCCTGGCGCCGGAACAACGGCGCATCGGCATGGTTTTCCAGGACTATGCCCTGTTCCCCCACCTGACCATTGCCGACAATGTGGGGTTCGGGTTACAGAAAATGACCAAGGCAGAAAGACACCAGAAAGTCATGGAACTGCTCAAGGTGGTCCATCTTCAGGACCTTGCTGACAGCTATCCCCATGAACTTTCCGGTGGTCAGCAGCAGCGTGTGGCCCTGGCCCGGGCCCTGGCACCGGAACCAACCCTGATCCTTCTGGATGAGCCCTTCTCCAACCTGGATGCGGACCTGCGCCGCAGGCTCAGCCTGGATGTGCGGGAAATACTGAAAACCCTGGGCATCAGCGCCATACTGGTCACCCATGACCAGCAGGAAGCCTTCGCCATGTGCGACCAGATTGCCGTGCTCCGGGATGGCCAGATCCAGCAGTGGGATGTGCCCTTCAACCTGTACCATGAGCCTGCCAACCGTTTTGTGGCCAGCTTTGTCGGTCAGGGCGGATTTATTCCGGGCAAGGTCTCGGGGCCGGACACCATCGATTCGGAACTGGGCAGCATACAGGGCAACCGGGCCTACCGGTGGTCACCGGGAACCCTGGTGGATGTGCTGATCCGGCCCGACGACATCGTCTATGATCCGGATTCTCCATTGCGCCCGAAAATCATCGAGAAAACCTTCGCGGGCACATCCACCCTGTACCGTTTCCGCTGCTCCGAGGACACGGAATTCGAAGCCCTGTTCCGGAGCCACCTGGACTTTAATGTGGGAGAAAACGTGCCGGTGCGGGTAGAAGCTGATCACCTGATTGCCTTCGAGCGTACAGCCTGAACCAAGGTGGCCGGAGATAAATTCCGGGCAAAAAAAAGGGCCGGAAAACCGGCCCTCAAATGACGAATGAAACAAGGAAAGTTCGTAAGAACTACAACCTCAAAAGTCATCCCTTACGCGTTGAATTATGGCACCTTGCCAGACCCGACTTCCGTAGCGGTTATGTAGCGCTTTGTTACATCGGGTGAGGTATCCGGGCACAGTTCACGAAACAATCTCAATGGCTTTCTTGCGCGGCCACACCAGGCTGAAGCGGGCGCCACCGAGCTTGTCGCTGCGCCCCAGAAATGCCTGCCCGCCATGCCAGTAGAGAATTCGGCGGACAATGGAGAGTCCGAGACCATAGCCGCCCGAGGTCCGGGTACGGCTGTCATCCAGCCGGGCAAAGGCGGTAAATACCTTCTCCCAGTCCTCCTCCGGCACCCCCTGACCATCATCCTCCACATCTATCCGGCAGTTGTCCTCATCGATGCGACAGTGCACCAGTACCCGACTGCGAGCATAGCGCCCGGCATTGCCCACCAGATTCTGGATCGCCCGGTGGATGTAACGGGGTTCCACATCCGCCATCCGCCAGTGCTCGGACTCTTCATCAATATCCGCCTCAATGGTCAGCTCCGGACGCAGGATCCGCTGCTCCGAAACCACCTGCCGAACAATATCGGTGACCGATTCCTCTTTCAGGGAGAACACCGGACCACCCTGCTCCAGGCGGGCGTAGGTGAGGATTTCATCGATCAGCTCATCCAGTTCCTGAATATCGCCATCAATACCCTCCAGCTGCTTGTGCAGGCTGGCCTTGTCCTTGCAATCCTCGATCATCTGCACACCAAAGCGAATCCGGGCCACCGGCGTACGCAATTCGTGGGACACCGCATGGATCATTTCCCGCTGCACCTGAACCAGACGCTGCATGTGTTCGGCCATACCATTGAAGGACACCGCCAGCCGGGATACCAGATTGCTGGATCCCGCCTCAACCCGGGCCCCCATTTCACCCCGGGCAATGCGATTGGCAACGGACTCCACACTTCGCAGATTGTTGTCCACTTCCCGCCAGGATAGGAACAGGATCGCAGCCAGTACCCCGCCAAGAGCCACCATAAGCAGCAGAATCACTGGCCAGGCCCAGGGGTCAAAGTCACCGGCCATATCCATCACGAACAGTTCGCCATCCGTCAGCTGGACCAGCACCTGACCATGATCGGCACCCTCCTCCCGGTAATACACCACCCCGTGACTGACCACCTGATCCAGAACATTTCCTTCCGGCAGCACCGAGGCATCCTCCACCCTACGGATACCCACATGCAGGGCGCCCGCAAGCTGGGACACCACCTTATCCCGCTGCTCCGGTCCGGCAACATCCAGGTGCCAGAGCAGAATCAACGCCGTCGCCTCCGCCACATCCTGATAGGGCCGCCGGAGCAATAACTCCAGTATCTGCCCGTGGTAGCTGCCCACCAGCATCCGGTACCCGGTACTGGTCTTTTCCGCAACCACCTGGCCATAGCCCAGGCGTTCGGAGGTCACCGGAGACAGTTCCAGGCTATCCTTGTCCGAGATCCGTAAATCGTAAAGGGATTCCAGCCAGAGGTAGCGGTCGGCAGGCTCAGGGACCGCCGCCAGCCAGCGCATCAGGGGTTCGGGGATACGTTCATGCCAGAACTGCATGCGTACCGAGTTAACGCCGGTGTACAGGGCTGCACAAAGCAGGATCACCAGACCGGCTAGACTGGCTACGCGGACATAGAGCTTGAAAAACAGTTTCAGGGGCATGTTTTGAACCCTGGTACGGAATGCCGGCAGGCCCCCAGGGGGTCATGCCGGCTCCAGAGACTGGGCGTTCAGGCTTCCTTGACGAACAGGTAACCTTTGCTGCGTACGGTCTTGATCCGGCGGGGGTGAATGGGATCATCACCGATTTTGGGCCGGATTCTGGATACCCGGACATCGATTGACCGGTCCTGGCCATCATATTCAATACCACGCAGGGCGGTAAAGATTTCCTCCCGGCTCAGAACCCGTCCGGCATTGCTTGCCAGCAGCCAGAGTAGATCGAACTCGGCACTGGTCAGGTCAATGCTGGTCTCATTGAGCCAGGCCTCACGCATGGAGCGGTCGACCACCAGGTCATTGAACTGCAGGCGTACCGGCTCTTCGCCGTCGCCATCGTCTCCGCTATTCTGGGCGTTGTCAGTCACCCGGCGCAACATGGCCCGGATGCGGGCCAGCAATACCCTGGGTTTGACCGGTTTGCCAATGTAATCATCGGCCCCCATCTCCAGACCAAGCACCTGATCCAGGTCATCGGTCCGGGCGGTCAGCATGATGATCGGACCAGAGTAGAATGGCCGTACCCGGCGACAGATGGACAGACCATCTTCCCCTGGCAGCATCAGGTCCAGAACCACCAGGTCCGGCTGCTCGTTGCGGATGCGATCAACTGCGGGGCTGCCGTGGTTTTCGACAGAAACGGTCAGGCCGTTGCTCTCGAGATACTCACGGGTCAGCTCAGCCAGCCGTTCGTCATCCTCAACAATAAGTATTCGCCAACTTTCGTTTGTTTGTTCCACGCCATCCATCTCTGGTTTTTTTATTCCGGTTTGAGTTCTTTCTTCTATCTGCCTGACGATACAGGCAACTTGCCGTAACAACAATTATACATGCTATCCAGAAATATACATGGAACATCCAATTCGTTACAGCCCGTGACATGACTCCGGACCCTGGACAGCGCATCCGGAACCCTGTCACAGACACGTCATCCCCGGGTCATGGATGTGTCACACCGGCTTCATAGGCTTGTCGGGAAATGGAAACAAAAGAGACCCGATCATGACGCCATCATCCGTGACCGCCCGACGCAGTGCCCGCCACCTGAAAACCGATATCACCCGCACTCCATCGCTGATAGAGGCCGCACAGCGACTCCGTTACCGGGTTTTCTCGGAAGAATACGGAAGCGACCTGGGAGCCACAACCCCGGGTATTGATGCGGATATTTTCGATACCGCCTGTGATCACCTGATTGTCACGGACACGGATACCGGCGAACTGGTTGCCACCACCCGGATACTGCACCAGAACAACCGCACCCAGGTGGGCGGATTCTATTCCGCCGGCGAGTTCGACCTCAGCGCTCTGGACCGGCTTTCCGGCTCGGTTGCGGAGCTGGGGCGCACCTGTGTTCACCCGGACTACCGAAACGGGGCCACCATCAGCCTGCTGTGGTCCGCGGTGGCCGAATACCTTCTCGCACACCAAGTGGACTATATGATCGGCTGCGCCAGCATCGGCATGTCCGACGGTGGCCTGCGGGCCTGGCGGATTGCCCGCCACCTGCAGCAGGAATACCTGGCGGATGAAAGTTTCAGGGTCCGACCGCTGCGGGCACTTCCGCACCTGACCCATACCAGCGTTCCAGACCGCCCGGTGGAAGTTCCGGCACTGATTCGCGCCTATATGCGCCTGGGCGCCAGGGTCTGCGGAGAGCCCTGCTGGGACCCGGAATTCCGCTGCGCCGATCTGCTGGTACTGCTGGAGGTGGACAAACTGTCGGCCCGCTACAGCCGGCATTTTCTGGGCAAGGCGTCCTGAGCCGGTGCGCAGACTCAAAGCCGTGACGGAGTGGACCCGACTATCCCTGCGACTGGGTGCCTTCAGCCTGTTCCTGGCGGCCACCAGCATGCTGGCTGCAGGGCTTCTGGTCACCGAAATCCTGACCCGGAAACCGGTGGCCAGGGCCCATTGGGCCCGGCACTGCTTCCGCTGGGCCTGCCGCTGCCTGGGGCTGGAAGTGCACGTCCATGGTCCCCTGCCCCAGGGAAATGCCCTGTTCGCAAGCAATCACATCAGCTGGACAGACATACCGGTTCTCGGCAGCCTGCAGCCGGTGCGGTTTCTGTCAAAGTCCGAGGTTGGGCACTGGCCCCTGATTGGCTGGCTGGCACGCCAGGGTGGCACCCTGTTTATCAGGAGGGGCGGCGGACAGGCCAGGAAAGTCAGGGCAGGCATTGCGGAAAACCTGGAAGATGGGGAGTCGGTACTGATCTTTCCGGAAGGCACCACCAGTGCAGGACTGACGGTTCTGCCCTTTCACGGGCTATTGATAAAGGCTGCCGCTGATTCCGGTGTTCCGGTGCAGCCGGTCACCATCAGTTATCGCAGAAACAACCACCCGGACCATCTGGCGCCTTTTATCGGTGATGACGAATTCCACAGGCACCTGCTCATCCTGCTCAGAAAACCATCACCCCGTGTGGATGTCATCTTCCATGCGCCGGTCTCCCTGTCACCGCAAACCGGCACCGCAGAACTTTCGCGGCAACTGCATTCCACGGTGCAGGGCGGACTGGCCCGGATTCAGGCCGGGGAGTTTGACCGGGAGCAGACACCCCCGGTCAGAACAGGGGGCGGCCCTGGGCTATTTCGTCTTCGGTAGCTTCCCGCCGGCCAACAATTTCCAGATCAAAATACAGGGTGAAGCCCGCCAGGGGATGGTTGGCATCCACCCGTACCAGGTTGCCGTCAATACCGACCACCTGGACTATCTGGGCCTCGTCACCGGTGTTGGTCTGGAACTTCATCCCCACCTGCAGGTCTTCAACCCCTTCAAACAGGGTCCGGGGCACCTTGCGCACCAGATCCGGCCGGTGTTCGCCATAGGCCATTGCCGGGGGCACGACGACCTCCAGGCAGTCCCCCACATTGCGGCCTTTGACGGCTTCCTGGATACCCTTGATGATGTCCGGGCTGCCATAGACAAAGTGCAGCGGTTCCGAGCCTTCGGAGGTATCAACCAGCTCGCCGATCTTGTTCTTCAGTACGTAATGAACCGTAAATACATCCGGTTTTTCCTGGGAGGCATCCATCAGGCGTTTGTGTTTCCTTTGTTCGTAGGTGTTTCGCTCATCTGCAGGCCATGGATGACCAGGCGCTGGTCCAGCGTTTCCCGCCAGCCACCGGGGTTTTCCAACCCCATACGTTCAAGCAATGCCTGATACCTGCCATCATCCCGGGCCCGGAGTGAGCGCCAGAGGGTGAGCAGTTTACCACGCCGGGTGGCGGTCGCAGCCGCCAGGGCCTTAAGGGCTTTCCCCAATGTCAGCTCATCCTCGGTAAAATCGCAGCCAAAGGGAAAGGCGGGGAACAGTTTACCGGAGCCAACACCGGCCAGGGCCTGGCTTATTGCCTCTGGCGTGTTGTTGCACCAGTCTGCAGGCAAGCGGAATGAAGAAGAGACCTTGCCGGCCTTCTGGGCCTGGCGCAGTAAACCCTGCTGGAACCGGGAATCGGCGATGCGGATCAGGCGCAGGTACACCTGTTCATCGCTCTGGCCACGAAGATCGGCAATGCCATATTCGGTAATCACAATATCCCGCAGGTGTCTGGGGATTGTGCAATGGCCATAACTGAACACGATATTGGAGCGCAGCTTGCCCCGGGATCTTCGGGTAGCGCGCAGAGTCAGTATGGAGCGGGCACCGGGCAGCTCCTGGGCCATGGCAACAAAGTTGTACTGGCCACCCACGCCGCTGACCACCCGGCCATCCTCCAGACCATCGGAAACTGCAGCGCCGCCCAGGGTGTACATCATGGCGGTATTGATAAACCGGCCATGCAGCCGTTGCGCCACTTTCAGACGCTGGTTACCGTAACGGTGATCGTACAGGTGGTTGATAAAGTTGACGCTGGTCATGCAGATACGCTGGCGCTGGGCTTCCGGCAGATCCCGCAGCCCCTGGTAGAAGGCTTCCGGGCCCACGAAAAAACCGCCATGCATGACAGTCCCGCCCTGCAGACGGTCTCCCAGCCCCTGGGCCGCAAGGATTTCCCGCTCCTCCGGGCTGTCCAGATTACCGACCAGCGTGTGCTCGCCAATACGCAGCCGCCCACCCCGCAGTTCCACGGTTTCACGGAGTATTCCCAGGGCCTTCAGCCAGCGCACGTCCCTGGCCCGCAGAGGAGAGGCAATCAGCTTCGCCCGGCGCAATACATCCAGGGTTTCCAGGCTCACCTGCAGACCTATGGCTCCGCGGTTGATCAGCGTCTGCAAATTCGCGTCATCAAACACTTCCCGGGTGAGAATGCCTTCCTGCATCAGGGTCAGGAAACCGTCCACCATCATTTCACTGCAGCCGTACAGGCCTTTGACGAAGGGCCCGGTATCACCTTCGGCAGCGGCAACCGGAAACTGCTCAGCCACTTGCAGACGGTCATAGAGTGCCTTCCACGCCCTGTTGTGCTTGTGCCGGAGAATCGCACTGTGCACCAGCGCGGCCCCCAGGGAGCCGATACCCAGCTGCAGGGTGCCACCATCCCTGAGCAGGGTACTGGCATAGAAGCCAATCATGTGATCGGCAGGCCCTATCGCCATTTGGGGCGCAGGAAACAGCGGGTAATCCGTCGCCGGCTGGTCCAGAATCACATCAAAACTGTCTTCCGCAACGGCGGCATGATTCCCCATAAACGGGAGCGAACGATTGACCTCCGCCACCAGAGCCACCGCCGTACCTGCGGCTTCCCGTTCACGCATCAGGGGAATCAGGTCCAGGGTCAGGTCGGGGTTACAGCTCAGACTGAGCTGACCCGGCGCATTGGCGGGAGCCTCGGGGGCCACCATCTGGGCAATGACGTTGATGCCCTGGCCCATCAGATCCCGTACTGCATGGGTGTAGTTGCTGCAGATGTATTCCTGTTGCTGGGATGTGTTGTGCAGAAAACTGCCGGCCCGGAAGAAGAACTCGGAAACCCGGACATTCTCGGGCAATCGGTTGGCCAGCACGTCCCGGGCATAGGCCAACTCGGGAATTTCCCCGTACAGGCGTTCCGCAAACGGCTCCATAAAACGCTGTTCCAGGGATGAGTCACCCTTGGGTGCCAGCAGCGACAGCGCCGTCACTATGTGCAGGCGAATGCTGCTATCCTCCCGGGCCCGCCGGTACAAGGCGTTTACAAACCGGACCGGCTTCCCCAGTCCCAATGGCAATCCCAGAACAATGTTCTTTCCAACCCTGCGAATAACCTCATCGACACAGGCCTCAACATTGCCTGAACGATGCTTGCTGGCTGACTCCATATCCTGCTCCCTGTTGACCGGTCAGTCTGTCCTGAGCACCGATCATCACATGGCCCGGAGCCACAGACAACGCAATAGTTAGCAATACGGCAAGGTTACGAAGAAAGGGATAACCGGGGCAGAAAGACGGGAATCAGAAATTCCACTTGAGGTTGAGACAGGCACCCCGGTTGAGCAGGGCAATACCGTGATCCGGAAGCGCAGGCTCGGAAGCATAACGCTTGCCGTCCCGGTCGGACTGGCTGAGGGTGAGGGTCAGAAGGCGGGAACCGATTTCGCTGAAGACTTCGGTAGCGTCGTCGTCAAAGTCTCCCGACATCTGCTCCTGCAATTCATAGACATCGTCGGGGGTGATCACTTCCCCCATACCACTGAATACCCGCTCGGCAGCTTCCGCGCGGACGACAAAAGCGACCGTATTGAGGAGGAGCAATGCAACAAAGATGCGAATAATCATGACCGTCCAAGACCCTGTCTGCAGGAACAGATGCGTTTCAATTCCTAAGGCTAAAGTCTAAAGGTTACACGCCAGAAAGATGTGATTTTGCACACAAGTAGTGACGGCAATTTGTCAGATCAGTCCACATTTTTGTCAAAAAATAAGCGCCCGGGTGTCAACATGTAACCATTCCCGGGCGCGAAACCTGAAACTTCCTTTCAATTACCTTTGCTAACAGTCAGTTACGGGCAGGGGTAGGTAAACTCCTGGTGAATCGCCTCGATGGACTCAATCACCTCCTGGCTCAGAACAATATCCTTCGATGCCATGTTCTCCCGCAACTGTTCCATGGAAGTTGCACCGATTATGTTGCTGGTCACAAAACTGCGACTGTTAACCCAGGCCAGGGCCATCTGCACCGGCGACAGACCACTGTTCCTGGCCAGCTCCACATAGGCCCGGGCAGCATCGGCACTGCGCTCACCGGAATAACGCTGGAACCGCTCATACAGGGTCAGGCGTGCCTGTTCCGGCCATTTGCCCCCCAGGTATTTGCCCGACAGCACCCCAAAGGCCAGCGGTGAATAGGCCAGCAGCCCCGTGTGTTCCCGGTGGGCGATTTCCGCCATGCCCACCTCGAAGGAACGGTTCAGCAGGTTGTACGGGTTCTGGATACTCGCCACCCGGGGCCAGCTGTTTTCCCGGGCAAGGCGCAGATATTCCATGGTGCCCCAGGGGGTCTCATTGGACAGGCCGATATGGCGCACCTTGCCCTCTGCAACCAGTTCACTCAGAGCTTCCAGGGTCTCCTCGATGGGCGTGAAGCTCTCAGCCGGGTCATGTTCATAGGCCAGCTTGCCGAAAAAGTTGGTGTTCCGGTCCGGCCAGTGCACCTGATACAGATCGATATAGTCCGTCTGCAGCCGCTTCAGACTGTCGGTACAGGCCTGACGGATATGCTCCCGGGTCAGACGAGGTCCATTACGCAGATAGCCCAGGCCATTGCCCGGCCCCGCCACCTTGGAGGCAATGACCAGGTCATCCCGGCGGCCACGCCGGGCCAGCCAGTTGCCCAGATAGGTTTCCGTCAGCCCCTGGGTTTCTGCCTTTGGCGGTACCGGATACATCTCCGCCGTATCAATAAAGTTCACGCCTTCGGAAACGGCGTAATCCAGTTGTTCGAAAGCTTCCTGCTCGGTGTTCTGCTCACCCCAGGTCATGGTCCCGAGGCAAATCAGGCTGACGTCAATGTCTGTATTACCCAGCTTTCGCGTTTGCATACCGTCTCCGTATGGTTTGTAGAACAGGTAAAAGGAATGTCATGGAGTTGTCCCATAACTGTCACAGGGCATTTCCATAGTAGAAGCATGTTAAAGGAATCCAGGAAACACAGTGACTGAGACCAATCCGCTCAACCGGCGCCCGCAACACATTACCATTGTTTCCGAGACCTTTCCTCCGGAAATCAACGGTGTGGCCAACACCCTGAGGCACCTGTGCCAGGGTCTTATGCAGCACGGGCACAGGGTGACCGTGATTCGCCCCCGGCAGCGCCATGAAGACAAGGGCACGGTAGCCAGTGCCGGCAATGGCCTGTTTACCAGTGAACATCTGGTCACCGGAATGCCGCTTCCCGGCTATGCCGATCTGCGCTTCGGGATTGCCCGCAGCACCATGATCCGGAAACTCTGGCAAAAGGACCGACCGGATGCCATCTATGTTGCCACCCAGGGCCCTCTGGGAGTGGCTGCGGTCAGTGCCGCCCGCAAGCTGGGACTCCCGGTCTGCTCCGGATTCCACACCAATTTTCATCGTTACAGCCGTTACTACGGTGTCGGCATGCTGGAGCAGGTGCTCTGTGCCTATGGCCGCTGGTTCCATAACCGCACAGACAAAACCCTGGTTCCCACCCGGGCCATGGCACAGACCACAGCGGACATGGGCATCACCAACGCCGGCCTGTGGAGCCGTGGTGTGGACTGCAGCCGCTTCAGCCCCCACAAACGGGACGGGGTATTGCGGGCAAGCTGGGGATTACAGAACGGTGACCTGGCCATCCTCTATGTGGGCCGGCTGGCGCCTGAGAAAAACCTGCGCATGGCCGTGGCCTGCTTCGAACGCATTCGTGGCCTGCACCCCCAGGCCCGCTTTGTTCTGGTGGGTGATGGTCCCCAGTACAAACAGCTTGCGGACAAACACCCGGACTACATTTTCTGCGGAACCCGAAGGGGGGAGGACCTGGCCCGGCACTATGCTTCCGGCGATATTTTCCTGTTCCCCAGCAAGACCGACACCTTTGGCAATGTGGTGCTGGAAGCCATGGCCAGCGGTCTGGCTGTGGTTGCCTTCGACGATGCCGCCGCCAGCGAACATATCCGCCATGAAGACAACGGCATGAAAGCCCATCTGACCCGTGATGAAGCTTTCGTAGACAGCGCCCTCCGGCTGGCCGACCAGCCGACCCTGCTGCACCGGATCCGGGCCCAGGCCCGCCTGGATGCACTGGAGCTCAATTGGGACAGCCAGATTGACCAGTTTGAACAACTGGTGCTCAAACAAACAACAAAGGCCAGATACCATGTCGTCAACAAGCAAAGCATCTCGCTTCTTTGAGCGCGCGGATCAGCGGGAATTCGCCTTCTGCCAGCTCATCAACCGGGTGACCCGGTTCCAGCCGGTACTCGGATACTTTCAGCTGGTAAGCCGGCTGGGGGATGGCTGGATATGGTACGCACTGATTCTCGCAATTCCCTTTCTCGCCCCCGCACAGGGGCCGGGCCTGGCCCTGCTGATGGCCCTGACCGGTCTCAGCTGCACCCTGACCTACAAGCTGCTGAAACGCTGGCTGATCCGGGAGCGCCCGTTTATTTCCTTTCCGTCCATCGACTGTGGCACACCACCTCTGGACCGCTACAGCTTCCCCTCCGGACACACCCTCCACGCTGCCTGCTTTCAGACCATGCTGTTCATGACTCTGCCGGAACTGGCACTGGTGGTACTGCCCTTCACCCTCAGCGTGGCCGCTTCCCGGGTAGTTCTGGGCCTGCACTACCCCAGCGACGTGGTCGCCGGGGCCTTTCTCGGCGGACTTATGGGTGCCGTTTCAGCCCGGCACCTGTACCACGACTTCCAGGCCCTGTTTGCCGGCT
>JBFHSI010000032.1:0-20465 GCA_041591245.1 Marinobacter sp. | reverse complement strand
TCAGCTTTCCGGAACGTATCCGTTATCTGAAACAGTTTGGCAGTCACTCCCAGGCCTTCTCTACCCTGCAGCCCGGGATGCAGTATTTCGATCTGGCCGGAATCGGGTACCTGGCCTACATGCGCAAATGGGGCGGAGTGTTCGTTCTGTCCGACCCGGTCTGCGCCCCCGAAAACCGGGCCACCATTCTTGAGCGCTTCCACCTGCGCTTTCCCAATGCCAGCTATATTCAGGTGTCCAAGGCCGTCGTGGATATTCTGCATCACCGGTTCGGCCTGTACGGTACCCAGTTCGGCCGGGAATCCCGGATCAATCTGAGCACCTGGTCCCTGAGCGGCAAGAAAAAGCAGATTCTGCGCACCGCCAGAAATCAGGCCAGAAAGAACAATATCGAAATCCGTGAGCGTTTCAGTGATGACCATACCCGGGAAATCTCGGAAGCATGGATCCGCACCCGCAAATGCAAAAGTCATGAAATCCGTTTCCTGATCCGGCCGATGGATATGGAGTACCGGGAGAACGAGCGGCATTTCTACGCCTACCAGAATGGTAAGGCTGTGGGCTTCATCTATTTTGACCCCATCTATCAGGGCAACAGGATCATCAGCTACGTGCCCAATATATCCCGGGCCAGCAGTCAGTTCCGCCAGGGGATTTTCTACACTCTGATGGCCCATGCCATGGATGTGTTCAGGGAGGAAGGGGTGCCGTTTCTGGACCTGGGGCTGATTCCCCTGTCCCTGGACCAGGACACGGAACGCCAGGAGAGCCGGCTACTGAAGAGGATCATGCATCTGCTCTACAGCAAGGGAGGTTTTCTCTATAACTTCAAGGGGCTGGAATTTACCAAGTCCCGGTTCCGGGGTGAATACTTCAGGACCTACTGTTGCCACCGCAGGGCTCTTCCGGCCCTGGAGTTCCTGGCCATGTTCAGGCTGACCCGGCTTCTGTAGCCAGGGAGCTGGTGGGCCAGTGGCCGAGCACCCTTGCCGGCTGCAGGCCCAGTCCGGTCATGAATCCTGCCAGCGCCCGGGGTGCAGGGCCGGAAAACAGGGCCATACGGACAGCGGCTCCGGGCAAAGCTCTTTCCCCCGCCGCCTTGCCCTGCTGTTCCAGCAGGAAAGCCGTGCGCCGGGCAATGGCCGCCCCCGAATCAACCCAAAAGGACACCTCCGGCAGAACTTCCTTCAGAGGTGCCAGCAGCAGCGGATAATGGGTGCAGCCCAGCACCACCGTGTCGACACCGGCAGTGCGGAATCCGGCCACCGCCTGAGCCAGTTCATTGCGCGGCACCGGGGCGCCGCTGACCGAATTCTCCACCCACTGCACCAGCCCCGGATGGCCGATACGGGCCACCTGACAGTGGCTGGCAAATTCCTGAATCAGCTCGTCCAGATAGGGTCGGCGCACGGTCGCCGGGGTAGCCAGCACACCAATACGCTGATTCCGGGTTATGGCCGCCGCCGGCTTGACTGCAGGAACCACCCCCACCACCGGCACCCGGGTCATGGCCCGGAGCCGGGGCAGAACCACTGTGCTGGCGGTATTGCAGGCAATGACAATGATGTCGCAGGGCACCCGGGCCAGAGTGTCCATAACCAGAGCCGTGCACCTGTCCATCACCACAGCTTCCGGCTGCTCGCCATAGGGGAAACCGGCATTGTCAGCCAGGTACACCAGCTCCGCCCCCGGCAGTGACTGGTGAATACTGGCAGCAATACTCAAACCGCCGATGCCCGAGTCAAATACCAGAATTCTGGGTACAGGCGTCCCGGTCAAAGGGGAATCCCTCCCCGGGAGATCTCCTTCTCCATGGCCCGGATCAGGCGGCCAGCGATGGTGCCCTGGGGAGGAACCGGCGGGGTGTTGCCCGGCAGAAACCAGTCCGCATCGGCGATTTCG
Source organism: Marinobacter sp. (assembly GCA_041591245.1). GTDB lineage: Bacteria > Pseudomonadota > Gammaproteobacteria > Pseudomonadales > Oleiphilaceae > Marinobacter. The sequence continues at coordinate 18,563 of JBFHSI010000032.1, read as the reverse complement.
TCTTCCTGCAGAACCAGTTCTCCGCCCACATAGTCGGCAAAGAACCCCATCATCAGCTGATGGGGGAAGGGCCAGGGCTGGGAGCCCTGATAACGGATATTGCTGACATCCAGCCCGGTTTCCTCTTTGACTTCCCGGGCCACAGCCCCTTCCAGGGTCTCCCCCAGTTCCACAAAACCGGCAATCAGGCTGTAGAAATTGCGCCGGGTACGGGAAGACTTGGCCAGCAACAGACGGTCATCCCGGCGAATAACCACAATCACGCAGGGTGCCAGCCGGGGATACCAGGGCAGTTCGCAGTGCTGGCACCAGCGTGCCCGCTCTCTGGAATGAAACCCGGTTTCCCCGCCACAACGGCCGCAATAGCGATGGTCCTGCCACCACTGCCAGACCTGGAACCCGGTATTCAGCAGGCCTACCGGAGCATCCTCCATGCCCAGCAGGGCCTCCCGCAGCGTCACCGGCTCAACGCCAGGAACCTCCGGGGTGTCGGGCTGGCCAATATAGATTGACCTGTCCCCCACCCGGCCCAGGTACACAGCCTCGTTACCGGCCATGGTCCGTCCGTCCCAGGGCAGCAGCCAGCCATCTTCGGGCTTGAGGATCGCCGGACCGGAAGTGGCCAGCAGCAGGTCCCCGTCCCGGGGAGCCTCTGTCGACCAGCCAGGTACCCAATCTGTATCTGAAATCACCATTGACTGTTCACACCTGAGTGACGGGAAGCGTTGCAGAAATGTATCACAATGCAGGGCCCTGACAGAATGACGGCTTTCCGCACTGCACCCAACGAAGTAAACTTGGCTCCTGATTTTCCTCTGGAGCTACACGTTATGCGACTTTACCAGGGCATTCGCAGCCTGATACTGAGCCTTTTCCGCAAAATTCTGTTTTTGTGGGTGAGAACAGATGTCAGCGGCAACACTGTCGAAGCACTGGAACTGGATCCCGACAAACCCGTCTGCTACGTACTCCAGTACAGCTCCCTGTCCAGTCGCCTGGTGCTTGAACAGGAAGTCATCCGGGCCGGCCTGCCCGGTACTGCCGATGCATTGCCGGTGAAAAATGGCCCATCCCATTCTTTCTTCTTCCTGTACCGCCGTTCCGGCGGCCTGTTCCGGCGCCGGCCCACAGCCGAACTGACCCAGGAGTTCGAGGACCTGATCCGCTACGGGCTGGAGCATCCGGACCAGGATGTACAGATAGTCCCCGTGTCCCTGTTCTGGGGCCGGTCTCCGGACAAGGAAAAGTCCCTGGTCAAACTGCTGCTGTCGGATACCTGGGCGGTTGCCGGCCGGCTGCAGAAATTCCTGATCATCATGGTTCACGGCCGCAACACCTACGTTCAGTTCAACCGGCCCCTGTCCCTGAAGCAGGTGATCGATGAGTACCGGAATTCCGAGGAACGGGCCAGGCGCAAGCTGGCCCGGATACTGCGCACCCATTTCCGCCGGGTACGCCAGGCCGTTCTTGGGCCCGACCTTTCCCACCGCCGCACCCTGGTCAGCGGCCTGGTGCGGACCCAGGCAGTCAAGGAAGCCATCCGGGAAACCGCAGCAAGGGACGAGATTCCGCCGGAAAAAGTGCGGGCCAGGGCCTGGAAATATGCCGATGAAATTGCCGCCAGCATGTCCATCGTCACCATCCGTTTTCTGGAAGTGGTGCTGTCCTGGCTGTGGAACCGGATCTACAACGGTATTGCCATCAACAACATCCAGGTGGTCAAGGATGTGGCCCAGGACAATGCGGTGGTCTATGTACCCTGCCACCGCTCCCATATCGATTACCTGCTGCTGTCCTATGTTCTCTACAAGAACGGGCTGATGCCCCCCCATATCGCCGCCGGCATCAACCTGAACATGCCCATTGTCGGCCCCATTCTGCGCCGGGGCGGAGCCTTCTTCATGCGCCGCAGCTTCAAGGACAACCCCCTCTACGCCACAGTGTTCAACGAATACCTGCACGTCATGTTCTCCCGGGGCTATTCCGTGGAATACTTTGTTGAAGGGGGCCGCAGCCGTACCGGGCGGATGCTGCAACCGCGCCCGGGCATGCTGGCCATGACAGTCCGCAGTTTCCTCCGGGATCATCGCAAGCCCATTGTCTTCGTGCCTGTGTATATCGGCTATGAAAAGGTCATGGAAGGCCGCTCCTATCTGGGTGAACTCCGGGGCAAGAAAAAGCAGAAAGAAAGCGTGCTTGGCCTGGCCAAGACGGTACGCAAGCTCAGCAATTCCTTTGGCCGGGTAGCGGTCAACTTCGGCGAGGCCATCCCCCTGTCCGAGGTTCTGGATGATGTCCATGACAGCTGGCGCAAGGAAGCCTATGACTCCGAATACCGCCCGGCATGGCTGCCCGATGCCGTCAGTGAGCTGTCCCTGCGGGTTGCCGCCAATATCAATGCCTCGGTAGCGGTCAACCCCATAGGCATTACCGCCACGGTACTTCTGGGCACAGAGCGCCTGGCCATGGACGAAGGCCAGCTGATCCGCCTGATGGACCAGTATGCCGGTCTGCTCCGCAGCTTCCCCTATGCCGATACGGTTACCCTGCCGGAAGGCTCGGGCAAGGAATGGCTGGCCTACTGTGAAAATATGGGGCTGATTGCCCGCCAGCCCCAGAAGCTTGGGGACATCATTGCCCTGGAAGGCAGTAACGCCATCCTGATGACCTATTACCGCAACAATATCCAGCACCTGTTTGCCCTGCCCTCACTGATTGCCAGCCTGTTCGAGAACAAGGATTCCCTGCGCCGGGACAAGGTAGTGTTCCTGGCCAGCATGGCCTACCCCTACCTGCAGGCGGAACTCTTCCTCAGATACCGGAACGAGGAAATCGAAGAGGTGATCAACCAGTGGATTGATGTACTGCTGGAACAGGGACTGCTGGAGTCCCGGAATGATGACCGCATTGGCCGGCCGGAAGAAGGCACCGAGCAGGCCCTGCGCCTGCGGGTTCTGTCCCGCTTTATCATCCAGACTCTGGAGCGCTACCACATTGCCCTGGGCATACTGCGCAAATACGGTTCCGGAAAAATCAGCGCGGCGGAGCTGGAAGAACAGAGCGCCCTGCTGGCAGAGCGCATGTCCATCCTGTTCGGTCTGAATGCCCCGGAATTTTTCGACAAGAGCCTGTTCCGGAGCTTTATTGCCAACCTGCAGAAAAACGGCGTTATCAGCACCGATGACCAGGGCCTGATCTGTTACAGCGACGGTCTGGATGAAGTGGCGGAAGATGCCCGCCTGGTACTGAGCGTGGAAAAACGCCAGGCCATACAGCAGGTCACCATGATGGGTGCGTGAACGGCGGCTAGCGGGGTGGAAGGGCCTTTATGCCATAGATGTCATAGCGGCTGCTCTTGCCTTCGATCCGGGCTGAGGGCTCCGGGCCGGGAATGGCGGGGGCCTTGCGGGGCCGCTTGACCACAACCCGGTAGGTTGCGCAGTCGAGGGCGGCAGCCAGCAGTCCCTCAGAGTCCGTGTCGTCTCCCACCACCACCCGAAACACCTGCATTTCCTTTTTGACCAGCGCGGACTTGTCCCGATGCGGAAACATGGGGTCCAGGTAGATCACGTCGGCCACATCCGCACCGGCTGACACCAGCCAGTCCACACTGCTGCCTTCCCGCAGGGTCATGCGCGCAATGATCGGGGCGCAGTCCAGGTTCAGGGCGGCCCGGGCCAGCCCGTCCTCCAGCAATGCATGAATCACCGGATTACGTTCGAACATGGTCACCCGGCAGCCCAGGGCCGCCAGCACAAACGCATCCTGCCCCAGCCCTGCAGTGGCATCCAGAACATGGAGACTGGCCTTGCTCTTGTGCAGCCCCACGGCCCTGGCCACCAGCTGGCCGGCACCGCCACCATGCTCCCGGCGATAGCCCATCTTTCCGGAAACAAACTCGGCCCGGACCGGACCCGGCGCGCCTTTTCCGGTCTGCTGCAGACACAGTCCCTGTTCATCCAGATACAGCAGAACCGGCAGCTCCCGTACATCCTTCGGGCGCAGGACGCCCAGATTGCGCACACCCAGTTTTTCAGCCAGCACCTCTGCGGCCAGGGAATCGCCCAGGGGACTGCGGCCAACCGCCAGGGACTGGCGCCAGTCAGAACAGGAAGTGTCAGGAATTCCGGAGTCAGACATCAGACAAGAAGATCTATACCAGCAAGGGAGCCACTCTGGGCAGAATCGTCGCCGGTTGCCGCCACTGCAGCAAATACGGACAGGGCTTTGGAGGTCTGCAGCGGCATTTCATCGGCGCGGAAAGTTTCCAGGCGCACATCTTCCGCCGCCTGCCGGGCTTCAACCCGACGCTCCGGCTGGCTGTCAGCACTGCGACCAGGATCCGCGGCGGGAGCCTGGGCGGTCCGGTCAGGAACCGTTTCCGTATCCCTGGCCGGAATGGCTACCGAAGGCCGGGCACTGTCACTGACTGGCCGGGGCAGGCCCTGAGTACTGCCGGGATATCCGTAGCTGTTACCTGGAGTAATGCCGCCAACCATAAAGAAACACCATTACCTGGTAGCCAAGAGATCAGCACTGAGTATGGAAGAAAGCACCCGGGAAGAAAAGGCAGACGTCCGGATTATTCCCGGCCGGGCAGTTTTTTCCAGGTAACCTCATCCCGAAGATAGACTGGCTGCGCCTGTTCTGCCGGCACCGTCCGGCCCTGCCGGTAATCCTCAACTGCCAGTCTGGCGACCCAGGAGGCCCGGGGCACCAGGGTGTCATCGACCACTTCGATACAACCCGAAACCGTCTCCGGCATGGCCTCACGGAAGGCCCAGCCGCGTCCGGCACCGGCCCAGTAGTCAGTCTTTCCGGACAGAGCTACGGCTGACGGCGCACATACCCGCTCTTCCCCCTGCAGGGTCGGCAGGCCGTCACGACTGATATAGCAGCCCCAGTAGACTTCATCCATGCGGGCATCAAAGGCCACGGCAACCCCCTGACCATCCACCAGCTTCAGGGTATCCATGGCGCCCAGGGCCACGGCAGCCAGGGCAGAAACCGGTACCACAGGAATATCCAGCCCCCAGGCCAGCCCCTGGACCACACCGGTAGCAATGCGCAAACCGGTAAAGGACCCGGGGCCACGGGCAAAGGCCAGGGCATCCAGCTGTGCCGGCTCCAGGTTCTTCTCCGCCAGCAGTTCCCGGACCATGGGCATCAGCAGCCGGGTATGGCCCCGCGGAGACAGCTCAAAACGTTCGCTTATGTCGCCATCAACAAAAAGGGCTGCGGAGCAGCCCTCTGATGACGTATCCAGTGCCAGCAGTTTCACAGAAGTGAATACTCCTCGGGTCAGGATGACGTGGATTTACTTCAGCAGGGACAGAATCTGGTCCCGGATGCTGTCCAGGCTGCCGACACCTTCCACACGCACGTATTTCGGTGCGGCTTCCGCATCCTGCTGCGCCCATTGCTGGTAATAGCCCACCAGAGGTGCAGTCTGATCGTGGTAGATGCGCAGACGCTTGCGTACGGTTTCTTCCTTGTCGTCTTCCCGCTGAACCAGAGGTTCACCGGTTTCGTCGTCCTTGCCGGCTTCTTTGGGGGGATCGTATTTGACGTGGTAGATACGGCCACTGCCTTCATGGACCCGACGACCGGACAGACGGCTGACAATTTCCTCATCATCCACGGCAATTTCCACCACGTAATCGATGGCAATACCCTGATCCTTGAGGGCTTCCGCCTGGGGAATAGTGCGGGGGAAACCGTCCAGCAGGAAACCGTTCTTGCAGTCCGGCTGTTTGATACGTTCATCAATCAGGGCGATGATGATGTCGTCGGATACCAGACCGCCGGAGGCCATGACTTCCTTGACCTGCTTGCCCAGTTCGGACTCGGCCTTGACCGCAGCCCGGAGCATATCACCGGTAGAAATCTGAGGAATATCAAAGCGTTCCGTAATAAACTGGGCCTGAGTCCCCTTACCCGCGCCGGGCGCGCCTAACATGATGATTCGCATAACGTTGTGCTCCGTTTTAGTCATTATCATTCAAAAAGCTGTGGCAAAAACCTGTGCCTTTGCGACAACCTCTTCACACCGGTAAACCTGCCCGCCGAAATCGGCGAAGGCGCATTATACGAAGTCCGACTCTGCTAAGAAAGTCGACCTCCGTATCATGAACCCAGGACCTACAACCGGGAACCGGTATCAGGGGTATTTTCAGACGGACAGGGACAGGGCCAGGGCGTCCAGATCCGGCGCCACCTCATCGATTCTGGCTTCGATATCCGCCAGCTGGCCCCGGGACAGATTCAGCCCCTCAAGCAGGGCATCGAGATTGTCGGGATTGAATTCATCACCGATATTCCTGGCTTTCAGCAGGGCGTTCGCCAGCTGCACCATCTTTACGTAATCCTCGTGGTCGCCATGGTATCCGGGATACTGATGCATCCCCGCAGCCTTCACCACCGGATCCGGCAACTGCCAGAGCTTGTGCAGTATGCCACCAATGGTTCCATGGCCGACGGCCAGAACCTCATCACCGCTGCCGATGCCAAACACCTGCTGTTCCAGAGAACGCATGCTGGCTTCCGGGTTGGCCTCACGCAGGGCACTCAGTTCCCGGAATTCAGCCGGCAGCAGGTGCCCCACCAGCAGCAGACCGAAGTTATGCAGCAGTCCGCACAGATAGGCCAGCCCCTTGTCCCCGTGACAGCTGGCAGCAATGTTCTGGCACAGGAATGCGCAGTACAGGGAATGACGCCAGAAGTTATCCATGCCCAGGGGGCCTTTGCGGGGCACATCAAAGGCTTTGACTGAGGCCACACCAAGGGCAATGTGGGCTACACGGTCAAAGCCCAGCACCCGGGTCACCGCCTCCTGTACAGAGTTGATCTCTCCGGGATAGTGAAAAAGTGCGGAGCGGGCGTAGCGCATGATCTGGGCAGTCAGACTGGGATCAAACTCGATCAGCTCAGCCAGCTGCCGGGCGGTCGCTTCGGTATCGGCGGTCAGACGCAGAATACGCAAGGCCAGTGCCGGCATGGGCGGCAACCGGTACAGGGACTGCAGCTTGTCCGCCACTTCTTCCAGGGTCAGGGACTGGCGATTGCCGGAACCCTGCCCATGCAGCACCAGCCGCCCTTCCCTGGCCCCGGCCAGGGCCCGTTCAAGATCCCGCCCATCCATCTCCAGCAGGCCATGGGCGGTGCCACCGGAAAGCAGCACTGGCCCGGCCTTGGGCACGTCCTCATCAACCAGTACCGGCAAGGTGTAAGCAGCACCGACAGGAGGAATGAACCCCGGATCACAGTCATCAAACAGCCGGCTGGCCTGACGGGCCGTCAGGGGCTGCAGCCTGCGTTTGGTGAGTTTCTGGATGGCTTCCACATCCAGGCTGCTGTCCAGCCGGTGCACAGCCATCACCGCACCGCTGACATCAATCAGCAGTGAGGCCTGAACAAATCGGGACTGGGGTTTGGCAGATGAACTTACCGCCTCATCCAGGTTGTCTGCCCGGTCAATGGGCAGGTCGGTATAAGCGATGCCCTTGCGGGCCAGATATTGCTCCAGTCGTGCAGCAAGCGCCACAAACTACTCCTGTTGTCCTTAATATGCCGCAAGGGGTATCCACCGTGATGTCACCCCGTGTTACGCATGCCTGCGGCAATTCCTGCCATGGTAACTTTCAGCGCCCGCTCCACGACTTCCGGACCATCGCCACCGTCTTCACTCTCCCGGTCCCGCTTGAGCAGTTCCGCCTGAAGATAATGCAACGGATCGGTATAGGGGTTGCGAACGCGCATGGAATGGGCGAAAACCGGTTCACTTTCCAGCAGTGCGGTCTGTTGTTTCAGTTCCAGCAGACGCCGGATACAGCCCTGCAGCCGCCCCCGGAGACTTTCTCCCAGGGTCCGCAGTCTGTCGTCTTTTGCCAGAGTCTGTTCGTAGTAGCTGGCAATACGCAGGTCGGCCTTGGCCAGCACCATCTCCAGCATATCCACATAAGTGCGGAAAAACGGCCAACCCTGCATCATTTCCCGCAATACCGGCAGCCGGTTTTCCCGGGCCGCCGCCTCCAGAGCAACATCACTGCCCAGCCAGCTGGGCAGCATCAGGCGCATCTGGGTCCAGGCAAAAATCCACGGAATCGCCCGCAGGCTTTCCACTCCTCCGCTGGCCTTGCGCCGGGCCGGACGACTGCCCAGAGCCAGTTTTCCCAGGGCCTGCTCCGGTGTCACCTGGCGGAAATAGGGCACAAAATCCGGGTTGTCCCGCACCACTTCCCGGTAGGCTTTCAGGGAACGCTCGGTCAGCCAGTCCATGGTTTCCCGCCACAGGGGTTCGGGCTCAGGGGGTGGCGCCAGGGTGGCCTCAATAACCGCCGTGGTATACAGGGTCAGGCTCTGCACCGCCAGCCGGGGCAGACCGAATTTGAAGCGGATCATTTCACCCTGCTCGGTGATCCGGAAACTGCCATTGACCGACCCGGGAGGCTGGGACAGGATAGCCCGGTTGGCAGGGCCACCCCCCCGGCCCACGGTACCACCACGACCATGGAACAGGGTCAGGTGAACGCCATACTGTTTGGCGACCCGGGTCAGCTGCTCCTGGGCCTGATACTGGGCCCAGGCAGCCATCAGCTGGCCGGCATCCTTGGAGGAATCGGAGTAGCCAATCATCACTTCCTGACGCCCCTGACAGTACTCCCGGTACCATTCGATTTCGTACAGGGCCGCCATGCTGTCCGGGGCGCCCCGCAGGTCATCCAGGGTTTCGAACAGGGGCACCACCCGCATGGGCCAGGTCATGCCCGACTCCCGCAGCAACAGGATAACGCTGAGCACATCCGACGGTTTGCTGGCCATGGAGATGACGTAGGACCCCAGAGCTTCCGGTGTCTGCCGGGCAATAACCTCGCAGGTGTCCAGCACTTCCCGCACCGGCTCCGACGGCTGCCAGTTTCTGGGAATCAGGGGGCGCCGGCCCTGCAGCTGCTGCACCAGAAAATCCTGACGCTTCTGCTCCGGCCAGGACCGGTAGTCCCCCAGTTCAAGATAATCAACAATTTCCGCCACCACCTCGGCGTGCCGGGCAGCTTCCTGGCGGATATCCAGGCGAATCAGGGGCAGGCCAAAGGTATGGGCCCTGCGGATGGTGTCCAGCAAGGGCCCCCGGGCAATCTCATCCAGCCCGCAGCTCATCAGTGAGCGGTAGCACAGTTCCAGTGGCTCCGTCAGATCCTCATTCTCAAACAGGATCCGGGAGTCATCGGCAGGCTCATCATTGAGCCGGGCCTCGGCCCAGCTGCGGGTCCGGATCAGCCGTTCCCGCAACTGCCCCAGCACCTGCCGGTAGGGTTCCCGGGCATCTCCCACCTGCTGGCGCAACTCATCACTGGCCTGCCACATGGACAGCTCGGCCCGCAAGGCCTGAATATCCCGCAGAAACAGATCCGCTGCCATCCAGCGCCCCAGCAGAAATACCCGGCGCGTCACCTGATGGGTGACATTGGGGTTGCCGTCCCTGTCACCGCCCATCCAGGATGCAATCCTGACCGGAGCCGCCTGCAGTGGCAGTCCCTTGCCGGTGGCGTCGGTCAGGGAAGCGTCCAGGGTCCGCAGGAATTCCGGACAGGCCTGCCACAGGCTGTTCTCGATCACCGCAAAGCCCCACTTGGCCTCATCCACCGCGGTGGGACGTTCGTGCCGGATTTCATCTGTGTGCCAGGCTTCGGCAATGAGCCGGGACAGCTGGGCGACGATCTGCTCCCGCTCCTCGGAAACCAGGTCATCGTGATCCAGCCGTGACAGGCACTCGGACATCTCGTCGTATTTCATGATCAGTGTCCGGCGCGCCACTTCCGTGGGGTGTGCGGTCAGCACAAATTCAATACGCAGGTCCGCCACCCTGCGCTGCAGCTCTTGCGGACTGACACCGCCAGCCAGCAGGCGCTGGAATACCTGGTCCACGGATTCCACGGTCAGGTCCGAAGGATGGTCCCGCCGGCGCCGGATGCCATGATACTGCTCCGCCAGGTTGGCCAGATTGAGAAACTGGTTGAAGGCCCGGGTAACCGGCAGCAGTTCATCGTCACTGAGCTTGCCCAGAAGCCGGACCAGACGCTGTCCGGAACCGCTTTCCTGAAGCCTGTCCGCCTTTGCCGCAGCACGGATTTCCTCGATCAGGTCATAACACTCCTGACCCGGCTGGCGCCGGATACTCCGACCAAGCAGATCGCCCAGCATGCGTACGTTTTCACGAAGATCAGGATGTAGCTCAGTCACGGTAGCGTCCTTTTGAATTGACGGAGACAAAGTAAACTTACGATACTAAGGAACCATCGAGAAAGTCTATTGGCGATTACAGCCTGTAGCCGCAAGGAGAAGCCATGAAAGTGACAGATCTGCCCAAGCACTGGGAAAAGGAAAAGCAGCCCGAGGACCGGGTCCATAACTACAACCTGCGGCTGCCCCTGGAAGATGCCGCGCGCATTGCCGCACTGGCCGAACTCTATCCGGACCGCTCTGAGAGCGATATTCTCAATGACATGATTGCGGCAGCACTGGACGACCTGGTACGCCAGAGCCCGCTGAAAGACAAGCTGGAGAAACGGGAAAACTAGGGGGTGTAAGGCTCCCTGCCGGAAAGGTTAAACTGGCAGGGAAACCGATCTGGAGTGGCCAGGCCACTCCACCAGGCACTTTCTTTCTGTCAGACTGTCACTGACTCAGGCCACAGATTCCAGCTGCCGGGCCTTCAGACGCTGGATATGCTTCTGGCTCAGGCTGACAAATTTGGGGGTCAGGCCCTGATCCTCATAAATTTCAAAACCGTCTTCATCGTAGGCCACCACTTTTGTGCCCTGAACGTAAGGGAAGCTGGTTTCCATTTCATCCAGAGCCGCTGAAATCAGGTCCCGCATAAGATCCTGCGGTGCTTTCAGAGGATACAACGCGGCCAGTTTTTCCAGGCGCTGGTGGTGTTGATTGGACAAAGCCACAAAATACGCATCGCGGGTAAGTCTGCCGCGGGCGTGCTTGTCCCAGTAACTGACCAGGTCCTTGATTTTCATGGTGCCTTCACTCCTGCATCTTATTGATGGCGCTCAGTGCACAAATTCGGTGCATCCGTTTCCGGAAGTGTAGACGAATACGGCCATGAGTTGGCTGGAACCGGATAATGAATTGTACCTACCCGGACGCCGCCGTCAGTGTTCCCGGCCCTTATTCTCGACACCTTTTACAGACTGCCATAGGGTTTCCAGAGCTTCCAGTGATTCTTTGTCAAAATCACGGCCCTGCTCCGCCAGCCTCTGCTCCATGGCCCGGAAACGGGCATTGAACTTGTGATTGGTACGGTTCAGTGCCCGCTCAGGATTCACATTCATGAATCGCGCCAGATTGACACACACGAAAAGCAGATCGCCCAGTTCATCCTCAACCGCATCCCCATCGCCGGCTCCGGACCGGGCGGCCTCCCAGGCTTCCTTCAGTTCCCCGATTTCCTCCTGCAGCTTGTCAAACACCGGACCAACATCCGGCCAGTCAAAACCGTGCCGGGCCGCCCGCTTCTGCAGTTTTTCCGCCCGCACCATGGCCGGCAATGCCCGGGCAATACCGTCCAGGCGACTGGGCGGCGCATCGGATGCCGGCTCCCGGGCACGCTCTTCAGCCTTGATACGCTCCCAGCTTTCCTTGATCCAGGCCTCATCAGGACGGTTGTCCGGATCTATGCGGCTTGCCAGGGTACCTTCCGGAAACACATGGGGATGACGCCGGATCAGCTTGCGGACCAGGTTATCCACCACCCCGTCAAAATCGAAGAAGCCATCTTCCCGGGCAATCTGGGTATAGAAAATAACCTGAAACAGCAGGTCCCCCAGCTCATCCTTCAGGTGGGGGTAGTCTTCCTGCTCGATGGCATCCGCCACCTCGTAGGCTTCCTCCAGGGTGTGGGGAATGATGCTTCTGTAGGTCTGCCGGGTATCCCAGGGACACCCGGTTTCCGGATCCCGGAGCCGGGCCATCAGGGCTTTCAGATCGTCAATGGAGTAGCTCATCCGCGTTTGCGCCTGACATCAATCACATTGGGCAGATTGCGAATCTGCGCCAGCAACCGGGCCAGCTGCTCAAGGCTGGAGATTTCCACGGTCACCTTCATGGTGGCGGTGTTCTCATCCTTGTTGGACAGGGTATGAAGTGCCAGAACATCGCTTTTGGACGAGGACAGAATCTGGGTAATATCCCGCAGCAGCCCGGAACGGTCGTAGGCCTCAATCTCCACATCCACAGGATACACCGCCGCCTGCTGGCCACCCCAGCTGACCTCGATAATCCGGTTGGGCTCGTACTCCTGCAGATTCAGGAAGGTCAGACAGTCCTGACGGTGAATGGTCACCCCCCGGCCAACGGTGATATAGCCGCCGATGGCATCCCCCGGAAGCGGCTTGCAGCATTTGGCAACCTGGGTCTTCAGCTTGCCCACGCCCACCACCTGGATATCCGACTCGGTGTCATAGTCCTTGCGGCGCTGACTGCCCAGTTTCAGATCCAGCTGGCTCTCTTTCGGCTCCAGCATCTGCTGGGCGGTGTTGGCCACATGGGTCGGCCTCAGGTCCCCGGCACCTATGGCTGCGAACATGTCTTCCGCATTCTGGTAGTTCACCTTGGAGGCAAGCTCATCCAGATTCAGATCGTACAGGGACAGGCGCCGGAACTCGTCTTCGAGAATGGCCCGGCCGTCACTGATATTGCGGTCCCGGTCCTGCTGTTTGAACCAGTGCGTCACCTTGGCCCGGGCCCGGGAAGTCTGCACATAACCGAGGCTGGGATTCAGCCAGTCCCGGCTGGGTGCTGGGTTGTTGGAGGTGAGAATGAAGACCTGGTCCCCGGTTTTCAGCGGGTAGGTCAAAGGCACAATGCGGTTGTTGACCCTGGCACCCCGGCAGGCATGGCCGATTTCCGTGTGTACCCGGTAAGCAAAGTCCACCGGTGTAGCGCCCTGGGGCAGATCCACAACATGGCCTTCCGGCGTGAACACATAGACCCGGTCCGAAGCCACATCGGTCTTCAGGTGGTCGGCCAGATCGGACAGGTCACCCAGGTCTTCCTGCCACTCCAGCACTTGCCTGAGCCAGTTGATCTTGGCTTCGTAACCTGTGGATTTGTTGCTCTTGTCCGTGCCCTTGTACAACCAGTGGGCACAGACACCCAGTTCCGCCTCTTCGTGCATCTTGCGGGTGCGGATCTGCACTTCCATCACCTTGCCTTCCGGACCGATCACCGCCGTGTGCAGGGACTGGTAACCATTCTCCTTGGGATTGGCGATGTAATCATCGAATTCATTGGGAATATGCCGCCACATGGTGTGAACTATCCCCAGAGCCGCATAGCAGTCCCGCACTTCCGGAACCAGAATACGCACCGCACGGACATCATAGACCTGGGAGAAATCAATGCCCTTGCGGTGCATTTTCCGCCAGATGCTGTAGATATGTTTGGCCCGGCCCGACAATTCGCCGTCAATACCCGCATCCGCCAGTTCTTTCTCGAGGATTTCGATCACCCGCTGAATGTAGCCGTCCCGGTTCAGGCGTTTCTCGTCCAGCAGCTTGGCGATCTTCTTGTACGCGGACTCATGCAGATAACGGAATGACAGATCTTCCAGTTCCCACTTGATGTGGCCGATACCCAGGCGATGGGCCAGGGGCGCATAGATGTCGAAAACCTCCCGGGCCACCCGCATGCGTTTTTCTTCAGGAGCATCCTTCACCGCACGAATGGCGCAGGTGCGTTCGGCCAGCTTGATCAGGGCCACCCGCACGTCATCAATCATGGTCACCAGCATCTTGCGGACATTGTCCAGCTGGCCCTCGCTCTGGCCCAGCACGTTGCCCTTGAGAGGGTGGTGAATAGAGGAAATCGCCGCCATCTGCAGGACCCCGTGGATCAGGCCGGCAACCTCATCGCCAAAGGCCTTGCGCACCACATCCAGTTCGATCCGCTCTTCCCGCACGGCCCGGTACAGAATGGCCGCCTCCAGGCTGGCCTGATCCATATGCAGTTCTGCCAGCACCTGAGCCATCTCGATACCGATACGGAAGCTGCTGGAGCCCGGCGTCCACAGCCGGTCCTCACGCACGGCTTCCAGATCAATTTCCTGGGCCATATTGCAGGCCTTCAGAAACTGATCGGGATCCTCGAGATGAGTTTGCATGGTGACTTCCTGAATCCAGCGTTCAAGATCCACTTCACCATTACCGGTTACTGCATAGTCTTCGCGAACTTTTACCATATCGGACCAGTTATTCCTGATAATACTGTTGCCGGGCGCTGCCAGCCCCAACTGCCCTCAGTGTGTATCCCGCTCGAACAGGGCAATGGACTCCACATGGGTTGTATGGGGGAACATATCCATCACGCCGGCACGTACCAGCCGGTAGCCGTTGCGGACCATAACGCCAGCGTCCCGGGCCAGGGTTGCCGGATTACAGGACACATACACCACCTTGCTGGCTCCAAACGCAGTCAGGTAACGGCAGATGTCCTCCGCACCCGACCGGGGCGGGTCAATAAGAATCTTGTCGAAACCTTCTTTGGCCCAGCTCTGTCCGGTGAAGTCTCCGTGCAGGTCTGCACCATGGAATTCCACATTATCCAGCTGATTCAGGCTGGCGTTTTCCCGCCCCCTGACCACCATGGCATCATCCCCTTCCACACCAACAACCTGACCGCCCCGGGTCGCCAGAGGCAGGGTGAAATTGCCCAGACCACAGAACAGATCCAGCACCCGCTCACCGGGCTGGATATCGAGCCATTCCACCGCCCGTTTTACCATGGAGCGATTGATGCCGGCATTGACCTGCGTAAAGTCTCCGGGGTGAAACTGCAGCGTCAGACCGAAGTCATCCAGCTGGTAGCTCAGCCGCTCATCGGCGCGACTGTCAGAAGCCGGCCAGATCCGGTGTACCGTATCCGGGCCCTTGGGTTGCAGATAGATATGCAAGTCGTGGGCCTGGCCGAAACCGATCAGCCGCTCCCGGTCGCCGTCACTGAGATCATCCATATTACGGAAGATCATGGCCGCCACATCGTCACCGCAGGCCACTTCCACCTGGGGAATGCGGTTATAGGCGTCCAGCTCCCCCAGCATCTGCCGCAGCGGAGTAATGCGCTCCCCGATTCTCGGGTCCATCACCACGCATTTGTCGATATCGGTCAGAAAACTGTTTCTTTTCTCCCGGAAGCCCACCAGCACGGATTCCCGGGCCTGCACATAGCGCACACCCAGGCGGGCCTTGCGCCGGTAGCCCAGTGTGGTTTCCGAACGCATGGGTTCTATCCACTGTTCAGGCTCTATGCCCCCGAAATGGGCAAAATGCTCCTTCAGGGTCGCTTCCTTGAACCGTATCTGGGCATCGCTGCTCATATGCTGAAGGCTGCAGCCGCCACACAGGTCGGCAAATTCACAGGGCGGAGTCTGGCGTTCCGGAGAAGCTTCAAGAACCTCCAGAGTCCGGAGCTCATCAAACTTGCTGCGGCTGCCAACCATCTTCGCCATCACCGTCTCACCGGTCAGGGCGCCGTCCACAAACTGGGTCTTGCCATCCTGGCGGGCTATGCCCCGGCCATCATGGCTCAGGGTTTCAATTTCACAGCGCACGGGCTCTTTTGGAAGGGCCTTCCTGCGACGTCTGCTCATAATGACTTCTCTTTATAAAACCGGTTCAGGCGCCGGAAAAGACGCCGGTGGACAGGTAGCGATCGCCCCGGTCACAGATAATGGCAACGATAACCGCGTTTTCAACCTGGGCAGACAGCCTGAGGGCTCCGGCCACCGCTCCACCCGATGAAACGCCACAGAAGATACCTTCCCGGGATGCCAGGGCGCGCATGGTGTCTTCCGCCTCGGCCTGGCCGATATCCAGCACCTGATCGACCCGGGTCTCGTCAAAAATGCCGGGCAGATAGGCTTCCGGCCAGCGCCGGATTCCGGGAATGGAGGCGCCTTCTCCCGGCTGCAGACCAATGATCCGGATATCGGGATTCTGTTCCTTCAGATACCGGGATACGCCCATGATGGTGCCGGTGGTGCCCATGGAACTGACAAAGTGGGTTATACGGCCACCGGTCTGTTCCCAGATTTCCGGGCCGGTAGTCCGGTAGTGGGCCAGCGGATTATCCTGGTTGCTGAACTGGTCCAGCACCTTGCCCTTGCCTTGCGCTTCCATTTCCAGGGCCAGGTCCCGGGCTCGCTCCATGCCCTGCTCCCGGCTGACGGTAATGATTTCGGCTCCATAGGCCCGCATGGAAGCCCGCCGCTCCTCACTCATGTTCGCCGGCATGATCAGAACCATGCGGTATCCCTTGATCGCAGCGGCCATGGCCAGGGCGATTCCGGTATTGCCACTGGTGGCTTCAATCAGGGTATCGCCGGGACGGATGTCCCCCCGGAGTTCAGCTTCCTGAATCATGCTGATGGCCGGACGGTCCTTGACCGAGCCGGCGGGATTATTACCTTCAAGCTTGGCCAGAATGACATTGCTGGTCTCGCCCGGAAGGCGCTGCAGGCGAACCAGAGGGGTATGCCCGACATAATCTTCAATGGTGGGAAAGCTCATATTATTACCCTATGGTACACTTTTGGCCTCGCATCATACGCGTTCTGGCGGCTGTCTCCCAATACAGCTTGTCCATATCGCAATGACCCGCAGCTATAACCATAGTGGATTTCAGAAAGCTGCCAGGGCGGAGCCCCGGTTATCCGCCACTGGGTCACCCATGCTGACAGGGATGCGGCTCCGGGTCTGTTCAGGGAACCAAGGCAAACAATCAGGAACAGGGTATGCGACGCTGGGGTATCCGAAAAAAAGTGCTGGTGGTGACACTTGTCCCCACGCTTCTGACCACCCTTATGCTGGGGATGTTTTTCACCTACAGCTGGGTCAACAATATTGAGCGTCTGCTGCAGGACCGGGGAGAATCCCTGTCCCGGCAACTGGCGGCCGGTTCCGAGTACGGGCTGTTCACCGCCAACCGCAGCCTGCTCAGCAGTCTGGCCAATGCCCTGCTGGAGGAACAGGATGTCCGCTCCATCACATTCTTTGGTGCCGACGGGTCCCGCTTCCTGCATACCGGCCCTGGCGGTTCCGGCAGCGTCGGACTGTCCGAGCTCAGTGAACAGCAGTCCACCGTCCTGTCCCCGGACAGCAGCACCCTGTTCCTGACCCCGGTATTCCTGCAGGACCTGATGATCGAGAATGTTCTGGACCCGGACGTTCGCCAGTCCATGACCCGGAAAAACACCCCCCTGGGCTGGGTGGCGGTGGAAATGTCCCACATCCGCACCGAGAAGGAAACCTACAAGGCCCTGCTGATTTCCCTGCTGCTGATTCTGGGTGGCGTTCTGCTCAGTCTGGCCATTGCCCTGCGTCTGAGCCGGGCCTTTACCGATCCGATTTTCGAGCTGAACGAGGCAGTTGCCAAACTCAAGGAAGGCAAGCTGGATACCCGTATCTATACCGCTGCCGGGCCCGAGTTCGAGCAGCTGGAATCCGGGCTCAACGCCATGGCGGAAGAACTGAGCCGGGCCCAGGCGGAGATGCAGCACAATATTGACCAGGCCACGGAAGACCTCCGGGAAACCCTGGAAACCATCGAAATCCAGAATATCGAACTGGATTTCGCCCGCAAGGAAGCCCTGGAAGCCAGCCGGATCAAGTCCGAGTTTCTGGCCAATATGTCCCATGAAATCCGGACCCCCCTCAACGGCATTATCGGCTTCACCGAACTGCTGCTGAAAAGCCCCCTACCCCGTCAGCAGCGGGACCATCTCAGCACTATCCGCAAGTCATCGGAAATCCTGCTCACCATCATCAACGACATTCTCGACTTTTCCAAGATCGAGGCGGGCAAGCTGATTCTGGACCGGGTGCCCTTCCAGCTGCGGGATATTGTGGAAGAAGTGATGACCATGCTGGCGCCGGGCGCCCACGCCAAGAACCTGGACCTGGTTGCCCTGGTCTACAACGATGTCCCGGACAACATCATGGGCGACCCCCTGAGGGTCAAACAGGTCATCACCAATCTGGTCAACAACGCCATCAAGTTCACCCAGACCGGGGAAGTGGTCCTGCGGGCCAGCCTGGAGGATGAGGACAAGGACAACAACCGGGTGACCCTGCGCCTGAGCGTCACCGATTCCGGCGTTGGCCTGTCCCGGGCCCAGCAGCAGTCCCTGTTCAACGCCTTCAGCCAGGCCGATGCCTCCACCGCACGACAATATGGCGGTACCGGACTGGGGCTGGCCATTTCCAAACGTCTGGTCGAAGAGATGGGGGGCAAGATCGGCCTGGAAAGTGAACTGGGCAAAGGCTCCACCTTCTGGTTCACCCTCACCCCGGAACTGTCCGCGGGCGCCGATTCCAGCCCGCCCAGGGATGCCCTGCGGGGAGAAAAGGTGATCTATCTGGAGCAGCAGAAAACCACCGGTCTGGCAGTGGAGCACCTGCTCCGGCACTGGGGTATATCTGTGGACCGGGTAGCGTCACCGGGTGCCATGCAGGAGCAGATAGAAGAGGCCCAGAAAAACCAGGCCGGCTATGCCCTGG
>JBFHSI010000031.1:0-20540 GCA_041591245.1 Marinobacter sp. | reverse complement strand
TAGCCGGAGGGAGTTTCCCCCACCAGTCCCTGCTGTTTGGCCGTATCCAGTTGCTGCTTGGCATCCTCAAGGCTGAGGGCCAGTGCCGGCAGGCTCAGGCACAGCACCAGCATCAAGGTGGTGAATCTGATTACTGATTTCATACTCTGCTCCAGATCATCATCTGCGGCCTCAGAACAGGCCCTTGTCGCTGAACAACTCGTCCACGTCCCGGTCAACCTTCACATAGATTTCATGCTGGATACGGACATTCAGATTGACGGTAATCGGCTCCTTGGGCGCCGCCACCTGTACCGTCGGGGTGCAGGCCACCATCATGACTCCCAGTACTCCGACCAGGGCCAACAGCGCACACTGCCCCGCCATCGTGCCTGGTTCCCGTTTGTGCTCATACATAGCTGTCCCCCTGAGTGCGGTGCTGCCACCGGTTCAATGCCCGATCTGGCCGGACTCGCCCCTGTTCATCATCTTGCGGACCTTTTCGGTAACGGCCTCATTGACCCTGCCACTGAGCTGAAGGCTGGTCAGCAGGGCCGGAATATCTTCCTCAAGCTGAATATTGAGAACAATGGGCCGCCCCTCCTGTACCTCCGGGTTACGGCCCTGTACTCGCAGCCCCATATTCAGCTTGCCGTTCAGATCATAGTCTATCGTGCTGGCCAGGGCGGTATAGTTAAAATTCTGCAGGGCCTGGACCACCGGAGTGACGGCAACACTGTTACCCATCATCCCCTGCAGCTGCCGGGCAGGCAGCCGGAGCGTGCCGCCCGGAGCCTGCGCCCGTATGGATCCGCCGCTGATCAGCACCCCATTGCTGTCCACCTGCAACGGCAAGCGCCCTTCCAGCCCCCCGTTGGCAGATACCCCTTCTGCGGGATAGGCCTGCAGCAGGCGCTCCAGCTGCACATCATTCAGTTCCACTTCCATCTGCAGCGGCAGCTGGGCCAGCGGCCACTCCCCTGGGCGGATCCAGACCTCGCCCCCGAACAGGCCTGCACGCCCCTCAATCAGGGTGAGGATGCCGCTGCCAATCGCCGCCCCCGGGGCTTCATAACTGGCACTGAGGGTGGCCGGCCCGATTTCCATGCCCGGGTTCAGGGACAGCAGCTCCATGTCCCAGGTACGGGCAACCAGGTTTTCCCCATAGCTCACATCCAGCCGGCCACTGAGTCCGCTCCAGGCCGTGCGGTCGATAATGCCCGACAGGTCTTTCAGCGCCAGCCTGGCATCGGCCAGCAGCTCGTCTCCGGACCAGTACAGGCGCCCGCCCAGGGTCAGGGTTCCGGACTCCAGCTGCACAGTTTCCGGCCACGGCTCCAGGGTAGCGGCCAGGATGTTGCCAGCCCGTTTGCCAGATAGCTGCAGTCGCCCATCCAACCATGACTTCCCCGCGCCGGACCAGCCCAGGGACAGGTCCGCCGCAAGACCGGAGGTACCGGTAAGCCGGCCATTTACGGTGGCGCTGTCCAGACTGCCGGCCACAGTTCCCTGAAATTCCCAGCCCAGGGTTTTCAGCGCACTGTGGTGCAGCGCCTGTGACGCAAGCCTTACCGGCCCGGTCACTTTCAGAGTCTGCAGAGCGGGCCGGTCCAGGGTGTAACCGGCACGCAGCTGCAGCCCCGCCAGATCCGCGCTGATCCGGTCCAGTGCCGGGAGATCCGGGTTCCCGGGGTTTTCAACTTTCACCGCAGCGACTTCCGATCCCGCCAGCAGCTCCAGCTGGGCGCTGTTCACTCCGGCCCGCCCCGACATTATTACCCGGCCACGGATATCCCTTGCCCGCCAGCCAGCGCTGTGGAATGCCGCCAGATTTGCTGTGATATCAAGGGATTCTGTGTGCAGCTGCGACAATTCCGGATCCGCGGCCAGAAACAGGCTGAGATCCCCGCGGATATCCATGGCATCCGGCAAACTGACATGGAGTTCAGCAATGCTGATCTGTTGGGGAATCCAGTCCGGCACAGACGCCGGCAACCAGGAGACAGGTTCCCGGGTATCACCCGGGGACGGGGATGGGGCCGGCCAGGCCGGTATTGCCAGTTCCAGGCGCTCAATCCGGACCCCGGTCAGGGCCGGATGGCTCCAGCGCCAGCCCAGCCGCAGTCCGGTCCCCTGGAGGGTCAGGGGCTGACCACCCTCAATACGCACCAGGGTAAATCCTGCGACATCCAGGCCCGACCATGAAACCTCCAGCCCCTGCCATTCAAGGTTCTCTATGGACTGGTTTACCAGCCACTCCTGCCAGGCATCGCGGACGCTTTTCAGTACCGCTGCGCCCACCAGAAATCCGGCCAGGACGATCACCAGCAGCCAGACAAACAGAGGCCGGAACCTGAGGGTCATGGCTGACCGCCTCCGGCCTCACGCCAGAAATCCCGGAGAATTCTTCGGGATAGTGGCTGACATCTGCATCGTTCAGAGATATGGTTCATGGAACCTATAGTTCCCGGAGCTCCCGTATGGCGTCAATACCAGGACACCTATCCCTGGCACTGGCATTGCTGTTGGTGCTTGCCGGTTGCGCCAGTACCACTGACCTGCCGGCCCGGAATCCGGCACCGGTTCCTGAGCTGACCGGTGCTCCGGATCATGTCACCAGCCTGTGGCAGGTATTTGCCCGCTACCGGGGCACGCCCTATCTCTACGGCGGCACCTCGGCCCGGGGCTTCGACTGTTCCGGGTTCATCAACACCGCCTACAGTGAAGGCCTGGGCCAGCAACTGCCCAGGACCACAAGCCGGATGCTCCGGGCCGGCCAGGTGGTGAATCCGCAACAGATAGAACCCGGCGACCTGATCTTTTTCCGGATCCGGGGCAAGGAACAGCATGCGGGTATCTACATGGGTAACAACCAGTTTATTCACGCCTCCACATCCGCCGGTGTGACCCTGTCGATGCTGACCAACAACTACTGGAAAGACCGCTTCACCCAGGCCCGGCGTTTTGTCCGGACTCCGTCCCCGGCCAGCTACCAAGCCGCCTCAGCAGACGACTGATACAGGGACTGGCAAGGATCAGGGCAGAACCGCACCCTCAAACGCCAGCTGCAGGGCAATAGCCGCCATCATCAGCCCGATCACCAGATCAATAATTCTCCAGGCCAGGGGGCGGGAAAGAATCGGGGCCAGAGCCGAGCCAGCCCAGGCAATCAGGCCGAACCAGAGTACCGAGGCACTGCTGGCCCCGGCTACAAAGGTGACCGCGCTGTCCTGCTGGGCGCCAATGGAAGGAATCAGCAACAGAGTATCCAGATACACATGGGGGTTCAGCAGGGTCACCGCCAGGGTAGTAAACAGCACCCCCTTGAGACTGCGCCGGGTCACCTCTCCGGCTTCCAGGGCTCCCCGTCCGCGGCTGGCCCGAACCAGGGCCTGAACCGACATCCAGCCAAGGAACCCAACCCCCAGCCAGCGCAGAATATCCAGGGCCTCGGGCACCGCCATCAGGGCAGCACTGACTCCGTACATTCCCAGGCTGATCAGGGTGATATCCCCGAGCATGCACAGCCCCGCAATCCACCAGTGATGCTCCCGGCGGATGGCCTGGCTCAGGATGTAGGCGTTCTGGGCCCCGATAGCCACAATCAGGCCGCCACAAACGAACAACCCGGTCAGATAACTTTCCATCACAGCAGATACTCCTCAATCAATGGGGACAGGGTATCCGCTTCCATCTATACTTAAAATTCATAATCATTATGCCCCATTAATTATTCTTATGATCGACTACAAACTACTGGAAGCCCTGGCGGCGGTTGTGGAATCCGGAGGCTTTGAAAAGGCCGGAGCCGCCCTGGGCCTGACCCAGTCCGCCGTATCCCAGCGTATCCGCACCCTGGAAATCCGCCTGGGTCAGCCGGTGCTGGTGCGCTCTCCGAACCTGCAGGCCACCCCTGCCGGCCAGAAGCTGCTGAACCATGTGCAGCAGGTGCAGTTACTGGAACGGGACCTGGCGGCGACCATTCCGGCCCTGTCAGAGCCCTCGGCACGGCTGCGAATTGCAGTCAATGCGGACAGTCTGTCCACCTGGTGGGCCCGGGCCGTTGGCGACTTCTGTACCCGGGAAGGTTTGCTGCTGGATATGGTGATTGAAGATCAGGACACAGGCCTGCGCCGTATGCGCGAAGGGGATGTGGCCGCCTGCCTGTGCAGCAGCCCGCAACCCATAGCCGGGGCCAGGTGCGTGTCCCTTGGCAGCATGACCTACCTTCCCCTGGCCAGCCCCGCCTATGTACGCAGGCACTTCCCGGAAGGCATCGGGGCGGACAGCCTGCAAACGGCACCGGCCATAGTGTTTGGCCCCAATGACCAGCTGCAGCAGAGGTTCCTGGCACGCCATGGCTACCAGGGAGCTGTACCCCACCACCTGTGCCCCTCCTCCGAGGGCTTTGTCCGGCTGGCGGTGGCCGGCATGGGCTATGGCATGATTCCGGAGATCCAGGCCCGGGCTGAACTGGCCGCCGGCACCCTGGTCAGCATCGCCCCCGGACAGGGGCTTGAGGTTCCCCTGTACTGGCACTTCTGGCGTCACGGCGGCGAACTGATGGACCAGCTGACCCATACCCTGACGGACGCCGGCCTGCTGGACTGACGGACACAGATATTACCGGGAATGGAACTGATCAGCTGACAGGACGCGGGGGCAGACCAAACCAGTGGGGAAAGCGGAGCAGACAGAAGATGGCAATCACATCATAGACAGCGTGCCAGACCATCACCAGAAGCAGACTGTCGGTCAGGGCATAGACACTGCCAAACAACACCCCCAGCCCGGCAGCCACCAGAAAATAGGTGAAGGACACCCAGTGCACCAGGCCAAACAGCACGGCGGAGACAACAACCCCGGTGGTCACACCGGCCGCACCGGACACCCAGCCCTGCACCGCGCCCCGGAACAGCAGCTCTTCACCGGCCCCGGCCAGCGCCGACAGGGCCAGCAGAACCGGCCAGGAAAATCCGGAGGTAAATTCATAGAGTTCCGCCATCTGCCGCTCCAGACTGTCCGGGAACAACCCCGGAATCAGGGCCAGCAGCAGTAACAGGCCATAGGTGCCGGCTGCACCAAGGCAGCCCCATATCAGCACCTGGAACCAGGACAGACCATCCAGGTGCAGGGGAATGCTGAACAGAAGCACCAGGATCAGCCCCACCCCTCCAATCCCGCCCTGAAACAACAGGGCAGAACTGGCGGACAGGCGGCTCCCGGAGCTTCTGGCCATGACTCAGGACTCGAACAGGCCTTTTACCGGGAACAGGTCGTCGTACTCGGGTTTGGTTTTCAGGGCCTTGGCCTGGAAGGATTTCATCATGTCCGCCGGACGGAACATGCCGGACTGCCAGGTAGCCATGTACCGGAGACTGTCTTCCACCGAATGGTCCCGGCTGTAATTGAGCATTTCCTTGCAACCGGTCACCGCCAGCGGCGCATTGGCGGCGATCTGGGCCGCGATGGCCATCACCCCGGCCAGCATGGCCTCCTGGTCCGGATAGACTTCATTGACGAAGCCAAGGTTTTTCGCTTCCTGGGCAAAGAACTTGCGGCCGGTATAGGCCAGTTCCCGTACCACACCCTGGGGCATGAGTTTGGGAAGCCGCTGCAGGGTTCCCACATCGGCGGTCATGCCCAGTTCGGTTTCCTTGATGGTAAAGAAGGCATCCTCGGTGCAGTAGCGGCTGTCGGCCGCGCACACCAGGTCCAGGGCACCGCCAATGCAGCCACTGTGGATGGCCGCCAGAACCGGCAAACGGACTTTCTCCAGGGAGGACAGGGTATCCTGAAGCTGCAGCACAACCCGGCGCAGATTCTCAGCCATACGCCCGGGGTCGCCGCCCATGGGAACCGCTGAGGTATCGCTGAACACACCCAGATCCATACCGGCGGAAAAATGTTTTCCGGTACTGGAAATCACAATCACCCGGGCATCGGTATGGGCCTCAATATCCTGCATGCATTTCGGCAGTTCCAGCCAGAACGCCTTGTTCATGGTGTTCAGGGCTTCCGGACGATTGAACCGGACATGGGCGATGTAATCTTTTACCTCAATCGAAAAACTCTCGTAACTCTCAAGTTTAGACACAGTTAATTGCACCTGTTTATTATGTTGTTTACGCCGTGCGGGGCATTCCAGCCCCGTTTCGTAACATACCCATTCCATATTGCTCCCGTCCACTGTTGCCGGTAAAACAGGAGCTCGCCTTGATACGGAGCAGAAGGAACACCATGGAATTCACCTTTCTCGGAACATCCGCAGGCACCCCGACCCGGACCCGGAATGTCACCGGACTGGCCCTACAGCATGGCCGGCCCAGGCACTGGTACCTGATTGACTGCGGCGAAGGGACCCAGCACCAGCTACTGCGTACCCGCTACTCTGTCATGCAGCTGCAGGCCATCTTCATTACCCATATCCATGGTGATCACACCTTTGGTCTGCCCGGGCTGCTGGCCAGCGCATCCATGATGAAACGCACCGAACCACTGACCATTGTGGCACCGGTACAGGTACAGGCATTTGTGGAGGCCGCTCTGGGCAACACGGATTCCAGCCTGGGCTATGAGCTCCGGTTTGTGGACTCGGAAGCCGAGGATTTTGTCTGGGAGGACGAGTTTTTCCGGGTAACCACCAGCGCCCTGTCCCACCGGGTTCCCTGCCGGGCCTTTGCCTTTACCGAGAAAAATCTGGAACGGCATCTGCTGAAAGACAGACTGCTGGCGGACGGGGTGGCCGCCGGACCAGCCTGGGGGCAGCTGCAGCAGGGGCGGGATGTGCAAAGCCCTGACGGAAAACTGCTGCGGGCGAAGGACTACACCGCCATTACCCGAGCCCCCAGGAAGCTGGTCGTTGCCGGCGACAACGACACCCCGGAACTGCTGGCAGACAGCTGCCGGGATGCCCAGGTGCTAATCCACGAAGCCACCTATACCACCCCTGTTTCGGAGCATGTGGGCCCCTGGCCCCAGCACAGCACGGCCGCCCGGGTCGCCGGTTTTGCCCGGGATGCCGGCCTGCCCAACCTGGTACTGACCCACTTCAGCTCCCGGTTCCAGTCCCGGCCCGGCGCCAGCCCCCATATTGACGAAATCGAAGCCGAGGCCAGGGAGCACTATCAGGGACAGCTGCTGATGGCCCGGGATTTTCTGACCTGCAGGCTGGAGAAGAATCTGGACCTGCATCCGGTAGAGGCACCCGCCTCCTGATCCGGCCCCGGAATCACTGCAGGTATAACTGCCTACAAGAAAAAGCTTCCCATAACCCGGTTGCACAGGTAGAGTGGTCGGCGTTGGAAAGATTTAGCAAAGCATTTCATCAATAAGACGCTTCGAGCTGTAACAAGTAGTACGTCCTGTTTTTGATCCCGCCAGTTTTTTGTTTCCCGCATATCGCTGATCAACGATCACAACGATCGAATGACGGCACATTAAAGATTGAATTCAGGAAAGTTATCTATGTCTACTGTTACCGGCAACGTCAAGTTCTTCAACGAAGCAAAAGGTTTTGGTTTTATCACTCGTGAAGGCGGCCCGGACGTATTTGTTCACTACAGCGCCATTCAAGGCGGTGGGTTCAAGACTCTGGCCGAAGGCCAAGAAGTCGAGTTCACTGTTACTCAGGGCCAGAAAGGTCCTCAGGCTGAAAACGTAGTTGCTCTGTAATCTACAGACAACGCGAAAGGAGGCAGCTTCGGCTGCCTTTTTTTATGGCTTCAGAAAAGTCATCTCCCGCTCCTGCCCGTTCCCCGGAATTCCGCGATTACCGACCAGTTCCCGCAAGCTGCACAATGAAAACAGATGTTTTCATGTAAGCTATACTTTCTGATCATCACTTCCGCTGCCACAGATCCGGCGGCACTCTCTGGACGCACCCGAAAGGTTTTATGAAAGTACCAAAGCGATTACAGCCCCTTGTCAATGACGGCATGGTGGACGAAGTGCTCTACCAGCTCATGAGCGGCAAGGAAGCCCAGGTGTACGTGGTGCGCTGTGGTGACCAGTTGCGCTGCGCCAAGGTGTTCAAGGAAGCCCAGAAGCGCAGCTTCAAACAGGCTGTGGAATACCAGGAAGGCCGCAAGGTTCGCAACAGCCGCCGGGCCCGGGTCATGAGCAAGAAAACCCGGTATGGCCAGAAAGAGCAGGAAGATGCCTGGCTCAACGCCGAGGTGGACGCCCTGTACCGGCTCGCCGCTGCCGGAGTCCGGGTGCCTGAACCTCTGGGGTTCGTGGATGGCGTACTGCTGATGGAACTGGTGACCGATGAAGACGGCAGGGCCGCGCCCCGGCTGGATGACATCACCCTTACCCCGGAGCAGGCCCGGGACTATCACAGCCAGGTGATCCGCGAGATTGTGCGCATGCTCTGTGCTGGCCTGATTCACGGTGACCTGTCGGAGTTCAACGTACTGGTGGACAGCCAGGGCCCGGTGATTATCGACCTGCCCCAGGCCGTCAACGCTGCTGGCAACAACAATGCCGAACGCATGCTGGAACGGGATGTGGACAACATGCGCCGCTATTTCGGCCGGTTTGCCAGTGAACTTCTGGATACGGATTACGGCAGGGAAATCTGGTCCCTGTATGAAAGCGGCAACCTGCATCCGGACAGCAAGCTGACCGGCCATTGCGGGGAGGACACCCGTAGTGCCGATGTGGGCGAAGTCATGGCCGTGATTGATGCGGCCATGGAAGAGGAGCGGGACCGGCAGGAGCGCATGCAGATGGATGACGATTCCTGAACCGCCGCCCGGTGATACAGAAAACCGGGTAACGCCTACAAGGAAACTCGAGGTGCGCTGTACTCAGGTTGCCATATTTCCTGTCAGCCAGGCTCCAGCTCCACCCGGTTTCTTCCCCTCACCTTCCCGTTGTACAGGGCCTGGTCGGCGCGACGAATGGTCTCGCCCAGAGTTTCCCCCTTGCGCAACTCACTCACCCCCGTACTCATGGTGACCCCAACGTCCTCACCGGTCAGGGCTTGCCAGTCATAGTCCATCAGGGTCTGCCTTATGCGTTCGGCACTGACCCGGCCAGTCTCTGTGTCGGTATCCGGAAGTATCACCAGAAACTCCTCCCCACCCCAGCGGCCAATAAGATCCTGGCCCCGGAGCAGCGACTGCAGTATGCCGGCTATCTCCTGCAGCACCTGGTCTCCCACGTTATGGCCAAAACGATCATTGATGCCCTTGAAATGATCCACATCCATCAGCAGAACGACCACCGGACAGCCACCACGCCGGAAACGTGCCAGGACCTTGTCCGCCAGGAAAGTGATCTGGCGCCGGTTCAGCAGCCCGGTCAGGGGATCCGTCAGCGCCATCTTCCGCAACTGTCGCTGTGACACCACCACCATCTGCAGATAGTAAAAGGACAGGTAACTGAACATGGAAAACACCACACTCAGGTTGAACAGATACACCAGACGCAGCCCGGCTTCGGGTAATGGCTGCAAAGGCGGTAAAAACCAGGTCAGAACATAGAAGGCAGTACAGTAGCCCCAGAGACAGAGCAGTGCGGTAATCATCCAGCGCAGGGGAGCGGACACACAGATGGCGGGAATAAACATCAGCAGGTAATAATAAAACCCGCTTTCCCAGCCAATCACCACAACGCCCAGGCCGGCATGCACCAGCACCTCAAGCCAGATCAGGATCACCGCCAGGGAATTTCTGCGATGGCGCAGGGCCAGAAAAGCCCCCGTATACAGGGCCACACTCAGCACATTCACCCAGGCCAGAAGCGGCGAGCCAAGAGCATGAAAAAGGAAGAAAAATACGACATCTACCGAACCGGCAATCTGGCAGCAGCGCATGGCCAGTCGCCAGAACTGTGGTTTCCGGGATAATGCCCGGTCGTTGTTTTCTGCAGTTCCCTTGCCGTCCATAACAAACTGTTCCCTAATACAGATTGCCAGATTACCCTGAAAGACAGGCCTTTACTTGATGCAAAAGCAAACAAATGCAAATTTCACACTTTATTGACAGGTAAGCCATGTCCCCAGCTCTGGTTTTTGCCATCTTCGCCGTGACCCTGATCGCCGCATCCGTGTTCTATCTGTTTTTCTTCCGGAGCTGGCGCCGCAGGCGGCAGCTGGAACAGCCCTTTCCCCGCCACTGGCTGGATATTCTTGAGACCACCGTCCCCCTGTACCGGCAACTGCCCCCCGCCCTGAAACAGCAACTGCAGCAGCACGTGCAGCTGTTCCTGGCGGAAAAAAACTTCTACGGCTGCGACGGCTTTGAGGTGGATGACCGGGTCCGGATCAGCATCGCCGGACACGCCTGCCTGCTGATTCTGAACCGTTCCTTTTCAACCTGGGATGAGGTCCGCAGTATTCTGGTATACCCGGATGTATACCGGGTCCAGGCGCCGGAGCGTAATGGCATGATTGTCAGCACCCGTGAACAGGTACGGGCCGGGGAGGCATCCTCCCGGGGGCAGGTGGTACTGGCCTGGTCCGAATGTGAGGATGGCGCCATGCACCCCCATGGGGAACACAATGTGATACTGCACGAGTTTGCCCATCAACTGGACTATCTGGACGGTATGGCTGACGGGGCGCCCCCCCTGTCCACTGAACAGGCCCGGCAGTGGCAGGACACCATGTCCCGGGCCTACGGGGAGCTTCGGGATGCCCTCAGGCATCACCACAAAAGCTGGCTGGATCCTTACGGAGCCACCCAGCCGGCAGAATTTTTTGCCGTACTGACCGAGGCCTTCTATCAGCAGCCAGGTCATCTGCAGGAACACCAGCCCGCAGTCTATGATGTGCTCCGG
The DNA here is from genome assembly GCA_041591245.1 of Marinobacter sp. Lineage (GTDB taxonomy): Bacteria > Pseudomonadota > Gammaproteobacteria > Pseudomonadales > Oleiphilaceae > Marinobacter. The sequence goes on along the minus strand of JBFHSI010000031.1, from coordinate 9,773 downwards.
CGCTTCTACCGGTTCGACCCTCTGAATCCCGAAGCCACAGTCGTACCCTGACTCCTTTCCCTGGAACCTATTCCGGAGCCAGAGGTTTGCGGCTGAAGATACCGACAATCGGCGTGCCATGGGCCCGCATCACCGGCTCAATCTCCCGTTGCAGGGCGTGGTAGCGGTAGAAAGGTACCCGGGGGAACAGGTGATGGACCGCATGCAGATTCTGGCCCAGCCAGAACCATTCCAGCGGCTTCATCCAGGTCGGCATGATCAGGCTGTTGGTATTACGGTATCGGGCCGGTTCCTGATAGGGAATATGCGGGCGATAGGCGAACCAGTATGCGGTAAAGCCGCCTCCGAGCAGGTATCCGGTCAGCACCACAAACGCCACACCGGCCTGATCCACACTGGCAATTACCGCCAGCCTCCAGGCAATGGACACCAGTACTTCAGAGGTGTACACCAGGCGCTCCTTCCGGGTCGCGGAAGCCCAGTGGTACTTCACGAAAAAGCTGTTCTGAACCCAGATAAACTTCACCACCGTCACCATAAGACTCAGCAGGCCCTTGCCCATACCACTGATGATATAGTCCGGATCCTTGTCCGGCTGGTTGGTATAACGGTGATGGGTAAAGTGCTCCAAGCGGTGGGAGGCATAGGGAACCGCGATCATCGGGGCCATCAGATAGCCGCACAGATCACCGATCCATTTCCGGCTTTCATCACTGCCATGAATATTGCCATGGGCCGCCTCATGCAAAGGCGTGTAAGACATGTAGGTGAGCGCGGCCAGAATCAGCATGGCCGCCCAGGCCGGCAACATGCCTTCGGCAAACAGCACCAGATTGGCAACAAAAGCCGGCAGCACAAAGGCCACCAGGGCAATGGTCAGCCAGGCGGTATGGCCCATATGCCGTTTGGCGGCAGCAATGGCCTGTTTATTGAGACTGGTGAGATCCTGCGACATGGAACAGCTCCGGATTATTATTGTGTAGATGCCCCACTCTAGCCCCCATGCTCAGGTGACCACAGGGCACTGAAGGCCATTCGCCGGACATATATGGCCAGTTGCCGCCGGCACAACTGTCCCCCACTGATGCGATCGGCTAGACTTCCCCCATGCCCATAGCCGAAGCCTTGCTGCACCCAGTCGCCATCAGTCAGGTGATGATCAACTTTGCCGGAACCCACGGTGTGGATACGGAAACCTGCCTGCTGGGTACCGGTATTTCCGAACAGCAGCTGTCCGAAGGCAAAACCCTGATCGAGCGCAGTCAGGAGATGCGCCTGATCGAGAACATCATTCTCGCCCTGCCGGATCTTCCGGCACTGGGTTTCCGCCTGGGCCTGCAGTACAGCATGTCCACTTTCGGCATCTGGGGCTTTGCCCTGCGCACCTGCCGTACCCTGCGGGATGCCACCACTGTGGCCCTGCGCTACCTGCCCCTCAGTACCGCCTACTGCCGGCTGCAGACCTTTGAACAGGGTGACCGCTTCGGTGTAAGCATGGACCCGGCCGATATTCCCGCCCACCTGCGCCAGTTTCTTCTGGAACGGGATATGGCGACGGGAATCAACCTGATCCGGGAACTCAGCCTTACCGGTGTGCGCATTGTGGCTGCCGAATTCACCTGCGAGCCTCCGGGCTATCAGCACATTATCGAAGAAGCCTGCGGTATTGCCCCGGCCTATAGCTGCCCCCGTAACGCCATTCTGATAGCCAGCGAAGATGCAGAAAAAGCCCTGCCCACCTACGATCCCCATCTGGTACGCCTGCTCGATGACCAGTGCCGCCGGCAGATACAGCAGCGCCAGGTCAGCGGCCTGTCCGGCCAGGTAAGGCATCAGTTGCTGGGCCATCTGGGACTGGTGGCCAGCCTGGAGGAAGTGGCCGGAGCCCTGGCCATGTCAGCCCGCACCCTGCGCCGGAAACTGGATTCGGAAGGCACCAGCTTCCGGGCCCTGGTGGAGGAAGAACGCAAACAGGTAGCCCTGCAGCTGCTGGCCGGCAGCGACATGAAACTGGATGAGCTGGCCATCCACCTGGGCTATACCGATACCGCCAGCTTTACCCGCGCCTTCCGGCGCTGGATGGGCTGCTCCCCCGGGGAGTACCGCAGGTCACAGAAACTCAACGGCTGAAGCCCTGAAAGCTTCAGAACCCGGGCGTCAGTCGGTAATCCGGGGCCGGATACGCCGTTTAGCGATGACTTCAAGGGCGAGTTCCGTCAGCACAGCCACCAGCACAAACCCCGTCAGCACAGAGATTACGTGATCCGAGGTTCGGGCCACATACACAATCGCCAGAACCATTGCCACAAGGCTGGAGACACAGGCCAGCACAACCAGAACCCGGGAAGCGCCGGTTTTGGCGATGACTTTCAGGTGTCCGGCATGGGTGGTTCCGTGGACAAACAGTATGGAAATGGAACCGATGGAGGCGATCTCCGACAGATCAAACAGCATGGCAATGACAATCACCAGGATACCGCTGATCACCAGCCCCTCCCGGCTGTGCCCTATGGGCCTGCCAAAACGGGCCGGAAGCTCCCCGTCCCGGGCCAGCTTGTAGGTGACGTTGGTAACGGAATACAGATTGGCATTGATGGCCGATGCGGTGGCAATAAGAGCCGTGGCCGCAACCACCACAAAACCGGTTTTGCCAAAAATGGGCAGGGCCGCCTCGGCCAGGGCAAAGTCCCGGGCCTCAACTACCTTGTCTACCGGCAGGTTGCCGAACACCGCAAATGCGATCGCCACATACAGCAGCATCACCACAACTATGGCGGTCATGATCGCCCGCGGCAGGGTCCGGGACGGGTCCGGCATATCCTCTGCGGTATTGGTGATGACCCGGAAACCCTCAAAGGCGAAGAAGGTAATTGCCAGACTGAAAAAGATGTCGCCAACGGGCGGGTAATGTTTCGGTGACAGCAATGCCGGATCAAGAACCAGCAGCCCGGCCACCGACAGTGCTGCCAGCACGCAGAACTTCACGCCCACCGTGATCTGTTCCCAGATGGCCACATCCTTCGCTCCCCGCAGATTGATCAGGACAAACAGAATGACAATTCCGCTGGAAAACAGATGGTGCAGCAGTGGTATCTGGTCGCTGACCGGCAGGAAGGTCACCGCATAGTTGCCAAAAGCCTTGGCAATCAGGCTCAGGGAAACCACCGCAGCCAGGTACAGCATGACACCCATGGTGCCGGTAAAGAAACCGGAGCCGTAGGCCTGGGAAAGATACTCGATAATGCCACCGGAGGAGGGATAACGGGCTCCGAGCTTGCCGAAGGAATACCCGCTCAGCAGCGCAATCAGGCCGCCGATGATAAACGAAATATAGACAGCACTTCCGGATATGGCACTGGCCTCACCCAGCAGGGCGAATATTCCGGCGCCAACCATGGCACCCACGCCCATGGATACGGCGGACCAGAAGCCGATGGGTTTGCTGGAAACGTGCATGGATAAATGTTCTGCCTTTACAACGGGAGATCGATACCCGGCAGGTCAGCCACCCATCTGATAGGCCCTGATGGCTTCCAGCCGGCTTTTCACCCCTAACTTGGCATAGATATGGGTCAGATGCCACTTGATGGTGGATACAGACACAAACAGAGTGCCGGCAAGCTCCTGATTGGACAGCCCCTGCCCCAGATACTTCAGAATTTCCCGCTCTTTCCGGGACAGCTGTTCCACCATGACCGATGCATTGTTGTCACCGGTCGCCGGCCCGGTCCGGGGTGCCGGTTTCAGCCCCAGTACGGAAACCAGGGATTTCACAAACTCCCGCTCCGGGGCTTCCCCGTCATCCCTGCCGGTATCCCCGTAACCTTCCAGAAACTCCGGCCACAGGGGCTCCAGATATACACTTTCCTCCACAAAGACACTGATCAGAGCCTCCTCCGCCACCATGGCAATCAGCTTGTTCAGCAGCCTCAGGGCCTTGTTGGTATTGCCGCTGTCGTAACAGGCCCGGATCTGGACAATGGCCAGACGCACATATTCCAGAATCAGGCCTTTTCTGAGGCAATACTCCATCAGCTCAGTGGTCCGGGATACCGCCTGCCCACAGTCCCCATCAGCCAGACACAGCCGGGCCGAAAGTGCCTTCAGCAACAGGCTTTCATAGGGAGTAAAGCGGTCCGTGTCGGTGTCGGCATCCGGGAATCCATACTCGGCAAACAACTCCCGGGCGTCACCGGTCTTGCCGTCCAGAATCAGACGACGGATGCGTTCCACCACAATGGTGGTGCCATAGTGGAACAGGTGCAGGCGCTGGCCGAAGCCCTCCGCGTCATACAGAACCGTCATGGACTCCGCAGCCCGGCCTTCCCGCAACAGCAATCTGGATTTGGTCAGGAAAGCGATGTGGGCGGTATCCACCAGCCCGTGCTCTTCAATGGAGAAGAAGCTCTTGTCCAGATATTCTGCGGCCTCCTCCAGATCATTGGTCTCATAACAGGCGTAGGCCAGTCCCAGCTTGAGCAGGGCGCTGGCCAGACTGTGGCTGCCCATGATCCGGTTCGCCCCCTGCAGGGAGGTTTTCAGCAGATGCTTGCTTTCCCGGATCTGGCCTTGCCGGATCAGCACCAGGGCATACAGGAAGCTGGTCCAGGTCACCCCGTACTCGGCTTCCGAGTCCCCCAGGGCTATCTTGCCATCCCGCAACACCCGCCGTGCTGCCTTGAAGTCCAGGGTCTGGATACAGGCGGCTCCGTTCACCCCCAGCACCACGCCTTTTTCAAACAGCGGGCCATCCGGCCATACATTCAGCCAGCGCTCGGTCTTGTCCCGGGCGCTCAGTACCTTGCCGCACATGACATCATGGGTGGCATCGAGCATGTCGATGTTCCAGCGTATCCAGTCATACTGGCGGTCGCCGTCACCAGCGTCCTCGGCCGGAAGATGGTCAGCATGGAGCTGCCGGAGCACTGCTTCCACCTGATCCAGATTGCGGGTAAATATCAGAGTCCAGGCATAGCAGATGGCCAGCTTCGGCTCCGCCCGCAGGTATCGCTGCGGCAGTTTCTCCACCCAGCGCAACAGCACTTCGTGGTTTCCTTCGTACTGAACGATCCGGGATACATCGGCAACTATGTGCTTTACCGCAGTCTCGAACTCTTCCGCCTGCAGGTAATAATCAATGGCTTCATGAAGATTACCGCGCCCGGCGAACCAGTTGGCGGCCTTCAGGGACAGGTCCCTGTGCCTGCCCGGCTCCCGGGATCTGAATTCGGACAGCAGGAACTCGCCAAACAGATGATGGTAACGGAACCACTGGCGCTTGCGGTCCAGCTCAAACAGGAACAGGCCTTCATTGCTCAGCTGCTCCAGTATGGCTTCCGAGTCCGGTATGCCCGCCACTTCCGCACACAGCTCGGCATTGAGCCGGTGAAGCACAGAGGTACGCAGGAAAAAATTCTGGATATCCGGAGTTTGCCGGCTGAGCACCATGGCTCCCAGATAACTGACGATATCCTTGTCTGTGCCGGAGAAATGATCGATAAATTCTTTCGGATCCTTCTGGTCATGCAGCGCATGCAGGGCCAGTTGTGTCGCCGCCACCCAGCCCTCGGTGCGGTTATAGAGGGTGTGAATGCTCTCCGCATCCAGGCGGATGGAGCTGTCCGCAGACAGGAAGGTTTCCATCTCCTGCAGGGTGAAGCGCAGCTGTTTTCCGGACAGCTCGATCAGATCACCCTGTGCCGCCAGCTCAGTCAGACAGGCCAGCGGAGGACGTTCCCGGCTTGCCAGTATCATGGTCATGGTCGGGGGCATGGATTTGAGAATCCACTCCACCAGCTCCAGCACCCGACTGTCGGTGATCAGATGAAAATCATCCAGTACAAAGCATACCTGGGCATGATCCCCGGCAATCCGGTTGAACAGCAGGCTCAAGCGTCCCCTGGGATTGGCATTGGGGCTTTTCTGGTATTTGTCCGCAGCCAGGTGGGCAGCATCTTCCGCCAGCGCATTGTCATAGGCCGCCAGAAAATACTGGGTAAACACATCAATGTTGTTGTCGCCTTCATCGAGGCTGTACCAGGCCGACAGAAGCGCCCCGGAATGGCTGACGTACTGGGCCAGCAAGGTGGACTTGCCATACCCCGCCGGAGCGGAGACCAGTGTCAGCCTGGGAGGTTTGTCGCCACTGCCGAGTTTCGAGACCAGACGGGGCCGGTCCACCAGTCGCACCCGTGTGCGCTGAGGGCCCAGCTTGGTCTGCAACAGAGTTACATCCGCAGTGGCATTATTCAAAACAGCAACCTATGTTTTTGTTGTTATCTCTTGGGGATCAGGCTGCGTTCCGTGCGTTGCTGAAAGAGCTTTTCATTATAACCCAGAAGCCCAGGATGATCAGGACAATCGCCGGAGCTGCCGCCAGATAGCCAATGGCCCCGAAAATATCGCCTTCACCGAAGCGGTTGCCAACCACTGACAGGGCCCGGTTCATGGACAGATTGCCACACCAGTAGAAGATAGTGTTGGCCCATCCGGTCACCACAAATGCCCAGAAGATATAGCGCATCTGGCCGGCGGAAACCCGCAGACGGGCCACACACATGGCCATCAGGATCATCATCAACCCGTTCATCATGCCGCCCACATGGGCCGCCTGCCAGCCCCTGGGACTGCCCGGTATAGCCATATCCATGTCAATGAAAGGCCACAGGCGGATGCCTTCGACCATGGAAAAGACAAGGATGATTCCGGCAATCAGCCCCACAATCATCACCAGTGAGCCGTGGCCGATCAGGGAGTAGCGAAGACGGGCCTGCTGATCCAGTTCCCATTCATCAAGATGTTTCATAGCGTTTCTCTCTTTTGTAGTTATGGTTGGTACTCGGTGTATCAGGGTGGCCGGCTATGGCCAGAATTTCAGGGCCCGGATCATCATGGCGGTAATCCGGCCGTAGGGAGGATACAGCAGCTTGAGGCCGGTAAAGTTACCCGGGCCGGACTGGGTAAAGACCCCCTGGCTGTTGGAAAATGCCCGGAAGCCTTCCTTGCCGTGGTACTTGCCGGAGCCACTGTTACCAACGCCGCCAAATGGCAGGTCGTTCTGCAGATACTGCAACATAACGTCGTTGACAGCCACGTTACCCGCACTCACCCGGTTGGTGTAATAGTTCACCTCATCGCTGTGATGGCTGAACACATACAGGGCCAGAGGGTCCGGATTCTGTTTGATAAACTGTACGGCCTCGGACGCATTTTTATAGACAAAAACCGACATGACCGGCCCGAACACTTCCTCCCGGCTGATCAGACAGTCCGGTCCCGGCTGAATCACCAGGGACGGCACCACCTTGTTGCGGGCAGACAGGGGAGCAGGATCCACATCCAGAAGGGGCAACACCTCGGCACCATTGGCCCGGGCATCGTCCATCAGGTGAACCACCCTCTGCCAGTGGTGGTGATTGATCACAGAGGTGTAGTTTTCATTGTCGAGCCCGTCCGGATACAGCCTCTGGCAGGCACTTCTGGCGGCCCGCACGAAATCCACCAGCTTGTCTTCCGGAACCAGAATGTAATCCGGTGCCACACAGGTCTGGCCGGCATTGAACACATTGCCCCAGAGGATGCGGTTGGCCGCCTCTTCCACACTGTAGTTCTTGCCGATAATGACCGGGCTCTTGCCGCTCAGTTCGAGGGTGACCGGGGTCAGGTTCTGGGCCGCCGCCTTGGCGATCTGCCGGCCGACAGCAGTGGAACCTGTGAACAGGAGATGATCAAAAGGCATTGACGAGAACCGACGGGAAACCTCCACCTCTCCATCGAAGACACACACCACATCTGCCGGAAAATACTCGCTGACCAGGCGACGGACCAGGGCCGACGTGGCCGGTGTCAGCTCCGACATTTTCGCCATCACCCGGTTACCGGCGGCCAGTGCTGCGGCCACTGGAGCCATGGTCAGGTGTACGGAATAGTTCCAGGGAGCGATAACACCCACCACACCCAGAGGCCGGAAGGCCACTTCGCCCTTGCCCGGCAGAAACCAGATGGATGTACGCCGGCGCTCCGGCTTCATGAAGTTTCTGAGATTCCGCATCTGATAGCGGATGGATGAGAGGGAGCCGACTATCTCGGCAATGTTGCTCTCCCTGGCGGAGCGGCACCCGAAATCGCTGTTTAGTGCCTGTACCAGAGCATCGGTGTTTTCCTCCACCATGCGAAACAGGGTACGAAGGTGGCCAAGCCGTGTCTGGTAGTCCGGAAAGGCATTGTCCAGAAATGCCTTTTTCTGGTCCGCAAAGACCTCCCCTATGGCGTTGATATCTGAGTCGGTTCCCGGAATCCGGTTGTTGTCACTGGACAGGGGCGGATTAGGGAAAGCAGGCTGTTGGGATAACTGTTCTGTATGTGCACTCATCTCGGATCCCGCATCATTATTTATTTGATTTTGTATGCGCAGGTAGCTTTGGTTCTGTGACCAAAAAATGTACATGCCTCCGGATTATTGCCTGATGCCCGGGCCATGGAACCATACCTAGGTATGGTTTTTGGCCATACCCCACAACACCCGGCCCCTTTGGCCTAGCCACCAGATTTCAGTTAACGGATAGCCGCAGGTATGGCCGATAAACCATACCTTGGTCGGGTTTCCCGGGCGCGGCTCTGGGGTTTACTGGTATTTCACAGCGGCGGGCTGATTTCTTCGGACGGCTGCCTCTGTCCCGGTAACAACAACAAAAGAAGTCAGAGGGCTAACAATGAGTGAACCGACTATCAATCCAATGGATAACATCGTCGTCAGACCCCTGCGTTTTGACCTGAACAACATACAGGCACGGGATCCGGTCTGGAGCCGAACCAGCCCGTTGTTCTCTATCTATATCAATGCCCTGGGAGTTCATGTCCCTTACTTTGAACGTTATCTCGTGCAAGGACTGCGCAGTGTCCGGGATAACATCGAGGACCCGAGGCTGAAAAAAGATGTTACCAGCATCATTGGACAGGAAGCCCACCACGCAAGAAATTTTGTGGACTTCAACAAGTTCCTGATGGAGCGCTATCCCGAGATTGTCGATACTGACAAACACGCAAAAGAATACTTCGAAAAGTCTCTGGCCAAAGACGATACCCGGGCCATCATCGGATTTATTGCCGGCTTCGAGACCTTCACATTTCTTGGCGGGCTGATCATTCTCGATGGTTACGACAAGTGGCTGAAAGATGCAGATCCCCTGACCCGGGCAATGTGGGTATGGCATCAGGTAGAAGAAGTGGAACACGGCGCTGTAGCCTTCGAAGTGTACAAATACTTTTATGGCAAACACGAGTGGTACCGGAAATGGATGGTGATCAAGGCCCTGACCAATATCGCCAGGGAAACCTGGTCCTCCTACATTCCCATGTGCCGTCGGGAAGGCTACCTGTCCAATCCGCTCAAGGCACTCAAGGCGCTGGGCTTCTTTGGCAATTTTTCCTGGAAACTGGTCAGGAATGCTTTGCCCGTTTTCAAGAAAAATTACCACCCGCGCCAGATCAGCGATGACCAGAACAACCCCATTGCCAGGGGCTGGAGGGAAAAATACGCCCAGGGAGATGATGTCCGTCAGATGGAGAGCAGGGAACTCAATGAACTGTCCCGGGCAGCCAGCTAAGCCTTCGGGGCGGGGCTGAATAAGGAAAAAGAACACAGAAGCAAGAGATAGGTTTTATGAGTAGCAATAACCGTTTATGGCGCTGCATCACCTGCGGCTTCGAGTACTCGGAAGCGGAGGGCATACCGGAAGAAGGGATTGCCCCCGGCACCGCCTGGGAAGACATTC
>JBFHSI010000030.1:0-20635 GCA_041591245.1 Marinobacter sp. | reverse complement strand
GTTACACAACAACTGGATACCCTGCTCGGCGTACCACCGGGCACTGTGCAGCTCCAGTGCCGGCTCCCGGATTTCGCCGGCCAGCAGCGGTGACAGCAACACCCGGTTGTAGGCCGGGCGGGGCTCTCTGCCGATCATCAGAATACGGCCTTCAAATCCACCCTCCTGCCTGAGCTCCTGCACCAGTCGCGCAGCCGCCATACCATTACCGACAATGACCAACTCCGCCTGCATCTGTATCCTCCTCCCGCGGCCTCCCCGGGTTCACGCCTGTTTGCGTGCCTTGGCACTGTCATCCACCCTGCCTTTTGCCCGATGGCTGACCAGGGGCTCCACCTTGCGCTGTTTTTCATACAGGAAACGCAGCACATGATGGCGGTAGTGGTTGTATTCCGGATTATCCGCCAGGGCGATGCGTTCACGGGGGCGAGGCAGATCCACCTCGAGAATTTCCCCCACTGTGGCGGCCGGCCCGTTGGTCATCATGACAATGCGATCCGACAGCAGCACCGCCTCGTCCACGTCGTGGGTGATCATGATGACGGTATTGTTGAGGCTGCTCTGGATTTCCATCAGGGAATCCTGCAGGTGGGCACGGGTCAACGCATCCAGCGCACCAAAGGGCTCATCCATCAGCAGCACCGTGGGCTCCATGGCCAGTGCACGGGCAATACCCACACGCTGTTTCATACCGCCGGAGATCTCATCCGGACGCTTGTCCATGGCATGGGTCATCTGTACCAGTTCCAGATTGTGCTCGATCCAGGCCTTCATCTCCGCCTTGCTTTTTCGGCCCTTGAACACCTGACGTACGGCCAGTTCCACATTCTCGTAGGCACTCAGCCAGGGCAGCAGGGAGTGGTTCTGGAACACCACCGCCCGTTCCGGACCAGGCTCGTTCACTTCCCTGCCATCCAGCACTACCCCGCCGGTGGAGGCCTGGTGCAGACCCGCAATAATGTTCAGCACCGTGGACTTGCCACAGCCGGAGTGACCGATCAGGGAAACAAACTCGCCCCGCTCGATCTTCAGATTAACGCCATCCAGCGCCCTGAAGGCCCCTTTTGGCGTCGGAAACTCGATGGAAACATCGCTTAACTCAAGATGTACGGCCATTGTGAGGCCTCCTTATCGGGTAATGGCATTTTTGTCCCAGGACACTGCCCGCTGGATCAGCAGCATGATGCGATCCAGCAGGAAGCCGATCACGCCAATCACCAGCACGGCCACCATGATCCGGCCCAGTGAGTCGGAGCTGCCGTTCTGGAATTCATCCCAGACAAACTTGCCCAGCCCCGGGTTCTGGGCCAGCATCTCGGCGGCGATCAGCACCATCCAGGCAATACCCAGCGACAGTCGCAGACCGGTGAAGATCATGGGGACCGACGATGGCAGTACGATCCTGTAGACGTGGGCCAGCCAGCTCAGACGCAGCACCTTGCTGACGTTCTGCAGGTCCGGGCTGATGGCCGATACTCCTACGGCGGTATTGATCAGTGTCGGCCACAGGCAGCACAGGGAAACGGTGAACAGGGAAGTCAGAAAGGATTTGGCGAACAGGGGATCATCGCTGACGTAGACGGCACTGACCACCATCGTCACCAGGGGCAGCCAGGCCAGCGGCGACACCGGCTTGAACAGCTGGATCACTGGATTGAGCAGCGCATAGAGGGAGCCGTTCAGTCCGATGCAGATCCCCAGTGGAATCGCGATCAGGGCCCCTATGGCAAAGCCTGCCAGTACCGTCACCAGACTGGTAACTATCTGGTCGAAAAAGGTCGGCTTGCCAGTGTAGCTGCGGACTTTGGGTACATAGTCCGGGTCCTTCGCCACCCGTTCTGCATTGCGCTTCTCCTGGCGCTCATAGAACGCGGCTTCCCGCTCCCGTTCCCGGACGTGTTCACTGATCAGCGCGCCTGTCTGTTCATACACCTGCACCGGCCCGGGGAACTGGCCCAGGGAGGTGTCGATCCGTTTCGCTCCCGCCTGCCAGATGAACATGAACACCAGCAGGCCGAGCAATGGCAGGCCAAGTGTCCAGGTCATACGCTTGAACCAGCTGGCGAAGGTGTCGTTGGCCTTGACCCCGGCAATGCCGGATATGCTGGCGAGGCTCATGTGAATACTGTTCATGGTCTGTTCTCCTGCACACTGGCCCCGCCGTGGACGGGGCGGTCATACCTCAGAGTTGCTCGGTGCCTTTCAGGCCGATCTGGAACTTGTCGAGATAGGCATTGGGCTTGCGACCATCGAAAGTGATGTCGTCGATGAACTGGGTCTGTGGTTCCTTGAAGCCATCCTCGGTTTTGAAGTCCGGAAAATCCGAAGGCTCCATGTACCCTTCAGCAATGAGTTCGGCGGCGGCGGTGGCATAGATATCCGGACGGTAGACTTTTCGGGCGATATCCATATACCAGCTGTCCGGCTTGTGCTCGGCAATCTGGCCCCAGCGGCGCATCTGGGTGAGGTACCAGATCGCATCGGAGTAGTAGGGGTAGGTGGCGTTGTGACGGAAAAAGACGTTGAAATCCGGGACATCACGCACATCCCCTTTCTCATATTCGAAGGTGCCGGTCATGGAATTGGCGATGACTTCCTCATCAGCCCCCACATAGGTGGACTGGGCGAGGATCTTCACCGCCTCTGGACGGTTGGCGTTGTCATTCTCATCCAGCCATTTGGCCGCACGTATCAGTGCCTTGACCACCCGGATGTGGGTATTGGGGTACTTTTCCGCCCATTCCCTGGAAACACCAAAGACCTTCTCCGGATTGTTCTTCCAGATCTCGTAGTCGGTGATCACCGGCACCCCTATGCCCTTGAACACCGCCTGCTGGTTCCAGGGCTCGCCAACGCAGTAGCCGTAAATGGTGCCGGCTTCCAGGGTGGCGGGCATCTGCGGAGGCGGGGTGACGGAGAGCAGCGCCTCGGCCTGCAACTGACCGCTGGTATCGCCCTTGTGGGGAGCGTAATAGCCCGGATGAATACCTCCGGCAGCCAGCCAGTAGCGCAGCTCATAGTTGTGGGTTGAGACGGGGAACACCATGCCCATGTTGAAGGGCTTGCCTTCGGCACGGTACTTGTCCACCACCGGCTTGAGATAGTCCGCCTTGATGGGGTGCACCGGCTTGCCATCCTCCCGGGTGGGGATGTGGGGCTTCATCTGCTCCCAGATTTCATTGGAGACGGTAATGCCATTACCGTTCAGATCCATGCTGAAGGCGGTTACCACATCGGCCCGGGTACCAAAGCCAATGGTCGCCCCCAGGGGCTGTCCGGCCAGCATGTGCGCGCCATCGAGCTGGCCGTCGATAACCCGGTCCAGCAATACCTTCCAGTTGGCCTGGGCCTCCAGGGTTACGTACAGGCCTTCATCCTCAAAGAAGTGTTTCTCGTAGGCCACGGCCAGGGGCGCCATGTCGGTCAGTTTGATAAAGCCGAACTTGAGTTCTTCCTTTTCCGGATAACCCACTTCCGCCATTGCCCTGGTTGCGCCGGTCATGGCGACCAGACCGATGGACGCCGCCAGCAGCATCTGTTTGCAAAGGGTGCGTCGAGTCAGTGTGGTGTTCATGGTCACTCCTCATATAACAAAAAAGGGCGCCGCTCTGATTCCGGAAGAATGCTTCCGAAGCCAGAACGGCGCCCTTGCCGTATTCGATAAATTGTCATCAGGAACTGCATTTACCAGCATCGGCAACATGCAGACCATCTGTGTAACTGTGCATTGACTAGCGAAGTGCGTGCCAATCCAGGCTTCCTGTTGCCAATCATCGGCTTGGGCTTTCCTGACAAGGAATGGAGACCGATTATGACCAGGCCGGGCGCACCGCCGCAGCGCATAAAGGCCCCATGTGTTCGAAAATGGCGCAACCCCGGCCTTTGGGGCAGATTCCCCCATCCGGGCATTATCCGGCGCCCGAACCTGTCTCCGGTACGGGTCCCGTACCCTGCGGCCCACAGACCCGCAGCCGGGAACAGCCGCTGGCACTTTTCTTGCTGCTCACAATTCAATCAAGCCATCTGACTGGCTTGTCCCGTTAACGCCGATTATGTTTTCGGCCAGGCAAAGGCGCCTGAACACCGAACTGCCCACGCAGTAACGGTGCTCAGGCGCTTTTTTTATGGAGTTCAGGTAATGAATCAGACCACCACCTGCCCCTATTGTGGTGTCGGCTGCGGCATCCAGGCGACGGTAGAACAGCAGAGGATTATCGCTGTGAGCGGCGATTCCGAGCATCCCGCCAATCGGGGCAGACTCTGTGTCAAGGGCAGTGCCCTGCACGAAACCTCAGGCCCCGAGGATCGCCTTCTGCAGCCCCGGGTTGATGGCCAGGAGGTCGATTGGGCGCAGGCACTGGATACCGTCAGTCAGCGGCTGGGCCGTATCATTGACCGTGACGGCCCGGATGCCGTGGCCATGTACCTGTCGGGCCAGTTGCTGACCGAAGACTACTATGTGGCCAACAAGTTGATGAAGGGGTTCATCGGCTCCAGCCACGTGGATACCAACTCGCGGCTGTGCATGTCCTCCACGGTGGCCGGCTACAAGCGGGCCTTTGGCGGCGATCTCATGCCCTGCAGCTATGACGACATTGATGAGGCCGAGCTGATGCTGCTGGTGGGCTCCAACGCGGCCTGGAATCATCCCGTACTGTTCCAGCGCATTGTTGCGGCCAAGGCGGCCAATCCCAACCTAAGGGTGGTGCTGATCGACCCCCGGCGCACCGCGACCGCCGAGATTGCCGATCTGCATCTGGCCCTGAAACCCGGGGCCGATGGACTGATATTCAATGCCCTGCTGGCCGAGCTGGTGCGCCGGGGACGCATCGACCGGGACTATATCGAGCAGCACACGCAAGGGTTTGAAGCAGCATGGGAGGCCGCCTGTGCCAGTGCCCCCAACCTGACTGTAGTGGCCCACCAGGCGGAAGTGCCCCTGGCAGCCCTGCAACAGCTGGCGGACTGGTTCTGCGACACCGAGAAAACCCTTACCCTGTTTTCCCAGGGGATCAACCAGTCCAGCAGCGGGACGGACAAGGTCAATGCCATCATCAACTGTCACCTGGCCTCCGGCCGCATCGGCCGCCCCGGCATGGGCCCCTTCTCCCTGACCGGCCAGCCCAATGCCATGGGCGGACGGGAAGTGGGCGGCCTGGCCAACCAGCTGGCGGCACACATGGATTTCTCCAGCAGCGACAATATTGAACGTGTGGCACGTTTCTGGAAGGCCCCGAACATGGCCCGACAGGAGGGGTTCAAGGCGGTGGAAATGTTTGAGGCCATTGAGCGCGGCGAGATCAAGGCGGTCTGGATCATGGCCACCAATCCGCTGGTCAGCCTGCCCGATGCCGACCGGGTCCGCCAGGCACTGGCGCAATGCGAGCTGGTGATCGTCTCCGAATGCATGGCCGCCACCGATACCCTGGCACTGGCCGATATCGCTCTGCCGGCCACCACCTGGGGCGAAAAGAATGGCACCGTGACCAACTCCGAACGGCGCATCTCCCGCCAGCGGGGACTGGTACCACCGCCGGGGCAGGCCCGCCACGACTGGTGGATCATCTGTGAGCTGGCCAAACGGCTGGGCCATGGTGAGGAATTCAGCTACGCCTCACCGGCGGAGATCTTTCGGGAACATGCGCGCCTGTCCGGCTTCGAAAACCTGGGGAGCCGGGGCTTTGATATCGGCACCCTGGCGGATCTGAGCGATGCCGAATACGATGCCCTGCAGCCTATCCAGTGGCCAGTCAACGACCAGGCGCCGGAAGGAACTACCCGGTTGTTTGCCGATGGCCGCTTCTTTACCCCCAGCGGCCGGGCGCGATTGCTGCCGATAGCACCCCAACCGCCGCACCAGCAGCCGGTGCCCGAGTATCCCCTGCTGGTAAACTCCGGCCGTATCCGTGATCAGTGGCACACCATGACCCGCACCGGTCGGGCGGCCCGGTTGCTGCAACACCACGCCGAGCCCTTCATCGAAATGCATCCCCAGGATGCCAGGCAGTATGGTGTGACCCACCTGCAGCTGGCGGAACTGTACAACGATCTGGGGCGTTACCGGGGTCGGGTGCGCGTCAGTGACCGGCTGCGTCCGGGCGAGGTGTTCATCCCCATGCACTGGAATCGCCAGTTCACTGGCCGGGGCTGCAGTGGCAGCCTGTTCCAGGCGGTGGTAGACCCGGTTTCCGGCCAGCCCGAATCCAAGCAGGGGCGTGCGGCCCTGCGCCCCCTGCCGATGCGCTGGGAGGCCCGCTTGCTGGTGCGCCAGCCGCTGACGCTCCAGCAGCTGTCAGCCGCCGGGGAGTGGTGGACCCGGGTGCCCCTGGAGCACTGTGTCAGCTATCGACTGGCCGGTTCCCGGCCGGTGGCGGATTGGCAGGGCTGGTGTGAGGCGCTGCCGGGAAGTCCCAGCCTCTGGCTGAATGACCCGAGCCGCGGCCGCTATCGGGCCGCCGGCATCAGCGAGGGCCGGTTGGAGTGGGTCCTGCTGGTGGCACCTGACCACCAACTGCCGGATCTGGCCTGGCTGGATGCGCAGTTTGCGGCCCCGGTTGACCTGGAGACCCGGCGTCAGCTGCTGTCAGCCCAGGCGCCGGGGCGTCAGATTACCGGCCCGGTGGTGTGCAGCTGCTTTCAGGTACGGGAACCGGAAATCATCGATGCCATTGCTGCCGGTGCCGATACCGCGGTGACACTGGGCAACCGACTCAAGTGTGGTACCAACTGCGGCTCCTGCCTGCCCGAATTGAAGGCCCTGGTGGACGCCCATACTTACAGGGCGAAAAGCGCCTGAACCCCTGCCCGGCTATTCAACCTGCCCGGGCAGGAACCCAGGAAAGCGGGGGCAGGCTTCGCCCCCGTGAAACGGTTACTCCACAGCCCCCTTCACCCTGCGATGAACCCGGCGGGTGACACCGGTAAACAGGGTATAGGAGATGGTGTCACACCAGGGCGCCACTTCATTGGCCAGCAGGTTCTCTCCCCAGAATTCCACCTTAGACCCCAGATCCGCATCGATACCGGTCAGATCCACCGTCAGCATATCCATGGATACCCGGCCGATAATGCGGGTACGCTGGCCGTTCACCAGTACCGGAGTGCCGTTACGGGCCTGACGGGGATAGCCGTCGGCATAGCCCATGGCCACGGTGCCAACACGGGTGGGCTCTTCACAGACCCAGGTGCCGTTATAACCGATGGCCTCACCGGGATTCAGATCGTGCACGGCAATCACTTCCGAGGTCAGGGTCATGGCCGGTTTCAGCTGCGCCTGCACCTCCGGCTCGCCGGCACAGGGCGAGGAGCCGTACAGGATAATGCCCGGGCGCTGCCAGTCATGGTGGGCTCCTGAATGCTTCATGGTGGCCGCAGAATTGGCAAAGCTCATGGCCGACGGACATTCCCGGTTGACGCTGTCGTAGATTTCCATCTGGTGCCGGGTCACCGGACTGGTCATATCATCCGCAGAGGTGAAATGGCTCAGCATGGTAATGCTTTTCACCTGGGGCATGGCCTCCAGGCGCCAGTAGGCCGCCTTGTATTCTTCCGGGCTGAAGCCCAGACGGTGCATGCCGGTATCCAGCTTGAGCCAGACATTCACCGGCTTGACCAGATCCGCCGCCGCAATGGCTTCCAGCTGAAAGTCATTGTGCACGGCTGTCCAGATATCGTGGCGGCAGATGTAGTCGAGCTCGTCAGGGGTAAAGAACCCCTCCAGCAGAACGATGGGCTTGCGAATGCCCCCGTCACGAAGTTCCACTGCCTCTTCAATACAGGCGACGGCGAAACCATCCGCTTCCGGTTCCAGTTTCTTCGCCACCTCAACGGCACCATGGCCATAGGCATTGGCTTTGACCACAGCCAGAGCTTTCTGCTCCGGCGCCTGGGATTTTGCGACCCGGTAGTTATGGGCGATAGCGTCCAGGTCTATGGTTACGGTTGCTGCTCTGGCCATGGTTCAGTCTCACAACACCATAACGGCTTCGATTTCGATATCCGCGTCTTTCGGCAGAGCCTTGACGGCAAAGGCGGCGCGGGCCGGATAAGGTGCTGAGAAATAGCGGGCCATGACCTCGTTAACCTCGGCAAAGTATTTCAGGTCCGACAGCAGCACGGTCACTTTCACAAATTCAGCCAGAGAACCGCCAGCAGCTTCAGCCACGGCTTTCAGGTTTTCGAATACCTGTACCGCCTGGGCTTCAAAGGATTCGGTCACCATTTCCATGGTCTGGGGATTCAGCGGAATCTGCCCGGAAATGTACACGGTATCACCCGCCTTTACCGCCTGGGAGTATGTGCCGATAGCCGCCGGGGCCTTGTCAGTTGCGATGATGGTTTTCTCAGTCATGGTAAATACCTTCAGATAGATCGTTAGTGTTGAGAATCAGTGATAACGGGCCACGGACAATCCGTCCGGGCTGATATCCGGTTGTTTGCCATTAACAATGTCTGCGACAAACCGGGAAGAGCCCAGGGACATGGTCCAGCCCAGGGTGCCGTGGCCACTGTTGAGGATCAGGTTGTCGTATTTGGTTTCGCCCAGAATGGGCACACTGTCCGGCGTCATGGGACGCAGGCCGGTCCAGAATTCGGCACCATCCACATCCCCGGCACCCGGGAACAGATCCTTGACGGAGAATTCAATGGCGCCCCGGCGCTTCGGATTCAGTTCCTTGTTGAAGTTGGCGATTTCGGCAATACCGCCGACCCGTATCCGGTCATCAAAGCGGGTCACAGCAACCTTGTATTTCTGGTCCATAACGGTAGAAACAGGCGCCTTGCTCTCGTCAAGGATCGGCATGGTCAGGGAGTAACCCTTGAGCGGGTAGATCGGCAGATCGATACCGATTTTGCCCAGCAGGTGGGGCGCATAGCTGCCCAGTGCCACCACATACTTGTCAGCCTTGAGCTCACCGGCAGTGGTTTTCAGCGAGGTGACCTTGCCCTTGCTGGTTTCGATGGACTGGATTTCGGTTTCCATCATAAACCTCACACCCAGCTTCTTGCACTCTTCCGCCAGCCCTTTGGTGAACTTGTGACAGTCGCCTGTGCCATCGCCCGGCAGGTACAGGCCGCCAACAATTTTTTCCTTCACATTGGCCAGGGCCGGCTCGTGCTTGATGCAGGTTTCCACATCCACCATTTCATGGGGCACATTGCAGCGCTGCAGAATCGCCACATCGTGGGCGGCCGCGTCCATTTCCTTCTGGCTGCGGAAAACTTCCAGGGTGCCTTTCATGCGCACGTCGTAATCCAGACTCAGCTCGCTGTTCAATTCCCGGAAGCACTCGGCACTGTAGCGGGCCACCCGCAGCATGCGCTCCTTGTTCACATCGAAAGCCTGAGGGGTGCACTGGGCCAGCATTTTCATCATCCAGCCAATGGTTCTGGCATCAAAATCCCGAACGTTGAAATACAGGGGTGAAATGTCCTGCATCATCCACTTGATGGCCTTCACCGGCACACCAGGGGCGCCCCAGGGCGTGGAATAGTCGAACGACAGCATGCCCGCGTTGGCGTAGCTGGTTTCGGTAGCCGGAGTATCCAGGCGATCGACCACAGTAACCTCATTCCCCGCTTTGGCCAGATACCATGCGGTAGTCACCCCGATGACGCCGCTGCCCAATACCAGAACTTTCATAAACAGCCCCTCAATGACGGTAATAGCGATTAATCTGATATCACCAGTCTATTACCAATTAGCCAGAGGAAAACTTTGATATTTTTTCTTTTGCAGGGTAAAACCCTATAAATTCTATTTTTCTTAGTGGATACCTGCATCATGCCAGAAAGCAGAAAGCGCCCCCTCGACAAACTGGACATCAACATTCTCAGAGCCCTGCAGAAGGACGGGCGGATCAGCTATGTGGATCTGGCCGACAAGGTAGGCCTCAGCTCCACTCCCTGTATCGAACGGGTACGGCGGCTGGAAAAGGAAGGCTATATAGAGGGCTATCATGCCCGGCTGAATCCGGAACTGCTGGGCTACAACATGCTGGTGTTTGTGGAGATCTCCCTGTCCTACCAGTCACCGGATTCCTTCCAGAAATTCAGCGAGGCGGTGGATGCCCTGCCCTATATCCTGGAATGCCACCTGGTCTCCGGTGACTCCGACTATCTGATCAAGGCCCGTATCAGCGGCATCTCCGAATACCGGGCCCTGCTGGGAGACATGCTGCTGACCCTGCCCGGGGTGAAGAACTCGAAAAGCTATATCGTGATGGAGGAAGTGAAGGAAAGCCTGGCACTGCCGCTGGATTATGGCCATGTGCGGAAGTAGCGGGTACAGCCGGAAGATATAAATAAGCCCTGAAACATCAGGGCTTATTTTATAAAACGGTGGGAGCTACTCGATATTCTGTACCTGCTCCCTCATCTGCTCGATCAGCACCTTCAGGTCAACGGCAATCCGGGTTACGCCGGCATCGATGCTTTTGCTGCTGAGGGTATTGGCTTCCCGGTTCAGTTCCTGCATCAGAAAATCCAGGCGCCGGCCAATGGCCTCTCCGGAATTGAGGGTTTCGGCCACTTCGCTGATATGGGCATCCAGCCGTTCCAGCTCTTCCGCCACATCGCTTTTCTGCGCCAGCATCACCATTTCCTGGGCGATGCGTTCCGGGTCCAGCTCCACCCGGGCTTTGTCATAGCGCTCCCGCAGGGCCCTTTCCTGATTTTCCAGCAGCACCGGCATCTGAGCTCGCACTTCGGACACCAGGCGGGTCATGGTCTCCAGCCGCTCTTCGATCAGCGGGCGCAGCCGCTCGCCTTCCCGCTCCCGCACCGTCACCAGCTCCCGGACCGCTTCCGCAAACAGGTCCGGCGCAGCTTCCCGGGCGGGGCTGTAGTCCTGCTCCTGAACCGACAGCACCCCGGGCCAGCGCAGGATTTCCAGGGCACTGATATGGGCCGGGTTGTCCAGAATCCGGTTGACGTGAATAACGGCGTCGTTCACCGCGTGCACCATGTCATCACTGATCTCGAAGCTCTGGGATGCCTTGTCCGCCTGCTGCAGCCTTATGGACACATCCACCTTGCCCCGCTTCAGCTGCTTGCGGAGTTCCTCCCGGAAGCCGTTTTCCAGCTCTCGCAGGGCTTCCGGCAAGCGGAAGGAGGGTTCCAGATAGCGGTGGTTGACGGTACGTATCTCACAGGTGAGTGTTCCCCAGTCTCCCCGGGTATCTTTCCGGGCAAACGCGGTCATACTACGGATCATGGCAGCTCCGGTGATCGTTGATGATGGCAGAGCCCCCAGTTTAACAGGCATTGACAGTCTCCGGCGAACCCGCCCCTTGCCGCCCATTACGTGCCCCCGGACGTGTTATACTCGGGCCCCTCGCAATACATGTTCAGCCGGGCCTGAGCCCGGACACGCACCATACTTTTCAGGAAATACTATGCGACCAAGCGGCAGAGCCCCCGAACAGCTCCGAGACGTTCGAATTACCCGTAACTACACCCGGCACGCCGAAGGCTCCGTACTGGTAGAGTTCGGAGACACCAAAGTCATCTGCACCGCCTCCGTAGAGAACAAGGTGCCACCGTTTCTTCGGGGCGAGGGTAAGGGCTGGATCACCGCCGAATACGGCATGCTGCCCCGTTCCACCGGCAGCCGCATGGGCCGGGAAGCGGCCCGGGGCAAACAGGGTGGCCGTACGGTAGAGATCCAGCGCCTGATTGGTCGCTCCCTGCGCGCGGCGGTTGACCTGAAAGCACTGGGCGAACACACCATTACCATCGACTGCGACGTAATCCAGGCCGATGGCGGCACCCGTACCGCTTCCATTACCGGCGGCTGCGTGGCACTGGTGGATGCCCTGAACTATCTGGTTGCGGAAAAACGCCTGAAGAAGTCCCCCCTCAAACAGATGGTAGCAGCCCTTTCCGTTGGCGTTTACAAGGGAACTCCGGTGGCGGACCTGGACTATCCGGAAGACTCGGTTGCGGAAACCGATATGAACGTGATCATGACCGATCAGGGTGGTTTTATCGAAATCCAGGGTACCGCAGAAGGCGCCCCGTTTGTTCAGGACGAACTGAACAGTATGCTGGCACTGGCCAGACAGGGTATCGAGCAGTTATTTGAAATCCAGAAGGCAGCCCTGGAAAACTAAGGGCCGGACAGGGTCTCCGGGAGACAGTCTCTCCCGGAGTCTCAGAAACCGATTTCGATATCGTAGTCCATGATCAGCGGCGCGTGATCGGAGAAGCGGGTGCTGTCGTCAATCCAGCCATCCCGGATAGTCTTGCGAATACCCGGTGTCAGCAACTGGTAATCCACCCGGATACCGGCATTGCGGCGGGCGCCGCCAGCCTGCTCCGGCCACCAGGTAAACTGGTTGCTCTGTTTATTGATTTCCCGGAAGCCATCAATACAGCCCATCTCGTCAAACAGACGATCCAGCCAAGCCCGTTCATGGGGCAGGAAGCCGGAGAAGTCATGCTTGTGATAAAGGGGACTGGCATCGGTGACATGATGAGCCGTCTGCAGGTTGGCGCAGAAGATGAACTGGCGACGCTTGCGCAGGGTTTTCTGCATATGCAGGCCAAAGGCCTCCATGAATTCATCCTTGTGGTCCAGTTCGGTGAGGTCATCGTCACCGATCAGCTGCTCTTCCAGCCCCAGAGCACAGGGTGCCAGCACACAGGCGACAGACACCTTGTCGAAGTCAGCCTGGATAAAGCGGCCTTCCCGGTCAGCCTGTTCATTGGCAAAACCGTACATGATGGCTTTCGGGAAATGGCGGGTATAGATGCCTACCCCTCCATCTTCATTATTTTCACCGTCGATGAAATAGGCTTCGTACCCTTCGGGAATAAGGTTGAGGTCTTCAATCTCATAGGCACGCATACGGTGATCCTGGACGCAGACAACGTCAGCATCCTGGTCGGCCAGCCAGTCAAAAAAGCCTTTGTCCACAGCCTGCGCGAGGCCATTGACACTGATTGATACTACCCGCATACGTGTTCCCTGATTCGGTTTGTGTGTATGATACCGTTTTTACGAGTTAATTAAAGATCCACTCCCGCCAGAAGCCTTGTCATGCACGACTATCAGCAAAGTTTTATTGAATTCGCCATTCGCCGGAACGTACTTCGCTTTGGTGAGTTCACACTCAAATCCGGCCGGGTCAGTCCGTACTTCTTTAATGCGGGGCTGTTCAACACCGGCGACGACCTGCTGAACCTAAGCAAGGCCTATGCCGCTGCCATTGAGCGCAGTGGCCTGAATTATGACATTATTTTCGGCCCCGCCTATAAGGGCATTCCGCTGGCCACAGTGACCGCCATGGCACTGGCTACAGACGGTAACAGCAAACCCTTTGCCTTTAACCGCAAGGAAAAGAAAGATCACGGGGAAGGCGGCAATATTGTCGGTGCTCCGCTGCAGGGAAAAGTCCTGATTGTCGACGATGTGATCACTGCAGGTACAGCTATCCGGGAATCCATTAATATCATCCGCAATGCAGGCGCAGAGCCCGCAGGCGTGCTGATTGCGCTGGATCGGCAAGAAAAGGGTAATGGCGCCCTGTCTGCCATCCAGGAAGTGGAACAGGAATTCGCTATTCCGGTAGTCAGTATCATTCGTCTGGACCAGGTTCTTGATTATCTGAAGTCCAATCCGGAATTTGCCGGCTTTGTGGATAAGGTCGCCGGCTACCGGGACAGATACGGAGTTTCATAGATGCCCAAACTTTTGACCTCAGTCAGATTCATCTCTGCCATCCTGCTGCTGGGCCCGATGGCCGCCGTAGCCGGCATGTACCGCTACATTGATGAAAATGGCCAGATGGTCATCAGTAACACGGTTCCCCAGGAAGCCACCCAAAGGGGCTATGACATTCTGGGCAGCCAGGGTCAGCTGCTGAGATCGGTTCCCCCCGCCCTCACCGAAGAGCAGATCGCCGCCCGGGAAGCAGAAAAACAGCGCCAGAAAGAACTGGAACGGCAGCGGGAACAGGACCGGCTGCTGCTGAAACGTTTCAGTTCGGCGGATCAGGCCGTCCGGGCCATGCACCGGAAAGTCCGTGAGATGGAAAGTCTGATTCAGCTCAAACGGGGCAACATTGCTGTCCTGACCAGCCAGCTGGATACGGAACGCAGCCGGGCAGCCAACATGGAGCGGGCCGGCAAAACCATTCCCGAAACCACTCTGACCAAGATCCGCCGGCTGGAAGACCAGGTGCAGGCTATTGAGCGGGAAATTGATTCCCAGAAGCAGGATACAGAAAAGCTGCGTGCCGAATTCAAAGCCGACATCCAGCGCCTGGAGGAAATTACCGGCAAGCCCAGAACCCTGCCGCTGGACACTGCCGAAAGCGGTTCCTGATGGCTCTCCAGCCTCACCCCTGAACGCAAAAAGGTCGGTACCATAACAGCACCGACCTTTTTTTAGCGGCTCTTAAAGCCCGCCATTACCTCTGCCCTGATTCACGCAGATTCTGTGCTCTTGGCAGATGCCGCTGTCTTGCGAGCGGTCGTCTTGCGGGCCGCAGGGGCTTTCTTGGGAGCGACGGATTTTTTCACATCCTTGGCTGCGTCGGAAACGTCTTCTGCAGCTTCGGCAACCGCTTCGGCGCCTTCGGCAGCTTCTTTTTCCAGGCGGGCAACCAGGTCGCCGGCAAAGTTACCAAAACGGCTGTTCAGGGTGCGCAGCTGGTCGAACAGGCTTTCACTGTAACCGTAGTAACGCTCGCGCAGGGTCTTTACGCTGTATTCACGGACTTCGGTTTCCAGCTTTTCAGCGTATTCAAAAGGCTTGGCGGCCAGCTTCTTCTGCTGCTCTTCCGCGGCATTGATGCCCTTCTCAACGATGTCCTGAAGCTGTTCCTGATAGGATTTGAGTTTGCCCATGTCTGAATCTCCTGATGTCTGAAAGTGCTCTGGCTCTCGGGGCACCAGCCCCTATGGCCGTTCCCGGATCTCAGGTTCCAGACTACGGACAAAAATTAGAATGTTCATACTAAACGGAAAAACAGCTTACCAGCGGAACAGCACCCAACTCGGCACCAGCAGCCCAGACTCATCTTCCCGGATCCAGCCGCCACCGTCGGCCGGGACCAGGTAGTACTCCGGTCCCACTTCAGGAACCACCTTGATCTCCATGAGGCGACCGTTGACCCGGTATTCGTAGAACACTTCTTTCTTGCCCGGGCGAATGACAATTTCCGGACCACCGCTTTCAGGCTGGTAATCCGATATCACCACCGGCGCATCCGGTGTTTCTACCGGGGTCTTGTCCAGTGCACCCTCATCCTGAGCCAGCGCTGTCAAAGAGAAGCCCGCAAGCAACAGGGCCGGTAAGGCGAATCGTTTCATTTTCGTGATACCCTTTCGTTCATCGATTTCGATACAGAGTTGCATAAGCCATTCCACGCTTCAATCAGAATCCGGACCTGTTTTGACATGACTGAGCAAAAGACGCCTCCCGTGGTTCTTGTGGACGGATCTTCGTATCTGTTCCGCGCCTATCACGCACTGCCGCCACTGACCACGAGCAAGAATCATCCAACCGGTGCCATCAAGGGGGTCATCAGCATGATCCGCCGGCTGGAGCAGGATTTCCCGGGTTCCAAAATGGTGGTGGTTTTCGATGCCAAGGGCAAAACCTTCCGCCATGACATGTACGAAGAGTACAAGGCCAACCGCCCGCCCATGCCCGAGGACCTGGCCTGCCAGATAGAGCCTATCCACAACATGGTCAAAGCCATGGGCCTGCCCCTGCTGATTGTCCCCGGCGTTGAAGCTGACGACGTTATTGGCACCCTGGCCCACGAAGCCACCCGCAAGGGTATCGACGTGGTGATCTCAACCGGCGACAAGGATATGGCCCAGCTGGTCAGCGACCACGTCACCCTGATCAATACCATGACCGAAACCCGCATGGACCGGGAAGGCGTTATCGACAAATTCGGGGTAACACCTGAGCAGATCATCGACTACCTGGCTCTGGTAGGCGACAAGGTGGACAACATCCCCGGGGTGAAGAAGTGCGGCCCGAAAACCGCCGTAAAATGGCTCGGCACCTATCAGGACCTGGACAACCTGATGGCCCATGCCGATGACATCAAGGGCAAGATCGGTGAATATCTGCGTGAGGCCCGGGATACCCTGCCCCTTAGCCGGGAGCTGGCCACCATCAAGACGGATGTAGAGCTGGACTTCGGCCTGGAAGACCTGGAACACCGGCAACAGGACAATGAAACACTGCTGGAACTTTTCCGGGAATACGAATTGCGCAGCTGGATCCGGGAACTGGAGGATCAGGCGGATTCAGCCGCCTCCCGGGATGCCGAAGCCCCACAGCAGAGCACACCGCAGGCTCCGGAGAAGAACTACACGCTGGTCACCAGCCAGCAGGATCTGGACCGCTGGATTGAGCGACTGAAACAGGCCAGCCTGTTCGCCTTCGATACTGAAACCACCAGTCTGCGCTATATGGATGCCGAAATCGTCGGGGTCTCCTTTGCCATTGAGCCGGGTGAAGCCGCCTATGTGCCCCTGGGCCATGATTATATGGGTGCCCCGGAGCAACTGGACCGGGATGAAGTGCTGGAGCAGCTCAAGCCCCTGCTTGAAGATCCGGCACTGGCCAAGGTGGGGCAGAACCTCAAATACGACAAGAACGTGCTGGCAAACCACGGTATATCCCTGGAAGGCATTGCCGAAGACACCATGGTGGAATCCTACGTGCTGAATTCGGTGGCCACCCGGCACGATATGGACAGTCTGGCCCGCCATTATCTGGATGAACAGACCATTACCTTTGAATCCATTGCCGGCAAGGGTGCCAAACAGCTGACCTTCAACCAGATTGACCTGGAGAAGGCGGGCCCCTATGCCGCCGAAGATGCCGATATCACCCTGCGCCTGCATCAGACCCTCAAGCCACTGCTCGAGCAGACCGGCAAACTGGCCTCCGTCTACAGGGACATAGACCTGCCCCTGATTCCGGTTCTGTCGCGGATGGAACAGCGGGGCACCCTGATCAGCGCCAGTACCCTGCGCCAGCACAGCCAGGAGCTGGCCGAACGTATGGCGGAACTGGAACAGGACGCCTACCGTGTGGCCGGGGAAGAGTTCAATCTGGCCTCACCCAAGCAGCTGCAGGTTATCTTCTATGAAAAGATGGGGCTGCCGGTGGTGAAGAAAACCCCCAAAGGCGCCCCCTCCACTGCCGAACCGGTTCTGCAGGAACTGGCCCATGACTACGAACTGCCCCGGATCATTCTGGAACACCGGAGCCTGAGCAAACTCAAGTCCACCTATACCGACACCCTTCCGGGACTGATTCATCACCGCACCGGCCGGGTACACACCTCCTACCATCAGGCGGTCACGGCCACAGGCAGACTGTCATCCTCCGACCCCAACCTGCAGAACATTCCCATCCGCAGCGAACAGGGTCGCCGGATTCGCAAGGCCTTTATCGCGGACCAGGGCTGCAAGCTGATTGCGGCAGACTATTCCCAGATCGAGCTGCGCATCATGGCCCACCTGTCCGGAGACAAGGGCCTGCTCACCGCCTTCGAACACGGCGAAGATATCCACAAGGCCACCGCGGCTGAGGTATTCGGCGTGGCCCTGGACCAGGTCTCCAGCGATCAGCGGCGCAGTGCCAAGGCCATCAACTTCGGCCTGATCTACGGCATGTCTGCATTCGGGCTGGCCCGCCAGCTGGGAGTGGAACGGAAAGTTGCCCAGGCCTATATCGACCGCTACTTCGAACGCTATCCGGGCGTACTGGGTTACATGGACAACATCCGCAAGCAGGCCCACGACGACGGTTTTGTGGAAACCCTGTTCGGGCGCCGCCTGTACCTGCCTGAGATCAATGCCCGCAACAAGCAGATGCAACAGGCCGCCGAACGGACTGCCATCAACGCTCCCATGCAGGGTACGGCTGCAGACATCATCAAGCGTGCCATGATCGAAGTGGAGCGCTGGCTGCAACAGGAATACGGCGAGGACGCCCGGATGACCATGCAGGTCCACGATGAGCTGATACTGGAAGTCAGGGAAGCCCTGGTGGAAGAGGTCCGGGAAGGGCTGGTACAGCGCATGTCTGCAGCGGCAAAGCTGGATGTCCCCCTGCTGGTGGAAGCCGGTGTCGGCGACAACTGGGATGAGGCTCACTAGCCCACTCACCGGATCATCAACCTGTGACGCCAGCTCGGGAAGGCGTCACAGCATCCAAGCCCTGTGCCGGCCCTGGTCAATTCCGCACTAACAGAGTGCACCCTGCACCGTTAAAGAGATCTCCCAAGGGCAAAACCCTTCAATTCCGCATCCTCCAGGCCTCTTTAAAACGGCACGGATTTCGCATTCCCTTTGTGTCGGCTGTCACTTTGCTCACTTGCTAGCCAGTGACAGCCATGATGTGACACCCATAATGGAATATGACCATGAGCACACTCCAGACTGAACGTAGCTGGCTGTTAGACCGCAGTAACCTGAAACTGGTACAACAGTGCTGCCGGCTGATTGAGTCGGAATTCGGAGTCCGGCTACACCTCACCGAAGAACACCTGGAACAGCGACTTGCAGTTTATATACGGAAAAGTCAGAACCACGAGCTTACTGGTGCCTGGCAAAAGCTGTTGGACCAAGTCCCGGAACTGGCAGAAAAAACCGAAGAACACCCCAAAAAAATGTATCGCGGACAGGTAATTGCCGAAGACAGACCGCAGACACAGGCAGGGGAAGCTGAGCAGGAAGCTCACCTGCCACGGAAGAAACAGATCATCTACCGCGGCCAGGTGATCGGTTAGACCAGAACAGTGCTGGCCTGACCGGGGGCTACAAATGGCGGATCAGAACGCCTTGCTGAGCTGAACCGAGGCGCTCCATGCAGACAGTTCATACTCTCCCTGATAGTTGGACAGCGATGTCGGGTTGCCGGTCGGATCGGTATGGGCGTACTCATTGTCGTTCACATCGGCGTCATCATTGAAGATCAGAGTGCCGATGGCGGCATCCACGGTCCAGCCGCTGGAAACATCTTTCCACTGGGCACCCAGAGTCAGCCAGTGACGGTCCTCGGACGGAATCCGGGCGGTCACATACTCATCAACCGGGGATTCATCAAAGGCATAACCGGCCTTGAGGGCCCAGACCGGGGACACCTGCCAGACACCACCCACATTGAACTGCCAGGTGTTTTTCCACTTTTCCGTGATGTGGGTAATAGGGTTCTCATCCCCTGTGCGGCCAACCGCCTGAGAGATGCTTCCGCTGTCCCCTTCCCGGCTGTAGATATCCAACTCCTCGAAGGCACCCCAGCGGGCGTAGGTGGCGCCGGCCAGCAGGGTTACTGAGTCATTCAGCTGGTGCCGGATACCCACGGTGATGCTTTCAGGAATCGCCAGGGGAACAGTCACGTCCTCCTGCAAGGTGGTGGTCGTATAGGGCGCCGCCGGGTTGCCCGTAGCTACCGGGAACTGGCTGATTTTCATATCCCCTTCGAGCTCGAGTTCGGTACCGGTCTGGGCGGTCAGGCCGATCCGGGTGGCCGGTGACAGGTCATACTGGAATCCCACCCGCATGGTCACCGCGACATCATCCCCTTCCACATCAGCATAGGTATCGAAACTGTCTGCCAGCTGGTTTGCGCCGCCCAGGACCTGAGCCTGCTGGGCTGGTGTCAGGTCGCCCAGACTGCCCGCACCCAGTGCCTGCAACTGCTGCCGCACGGCAAGGGACCGAAGATCCTGATACTTGGACAGCCGCCCCTCCGCATACATGATGTTCAGGGCCACACCCATGGACAGACCTTCGCCGTTATTGACGGATACCGCCGGCGTGAAGGAAATAGCTGTCAGCTCGGTCTTGTCCGCAAAATAGCGGCCGGTAAAGTCGTTGTCGTAGTCCGCAGCCAGACCATAGGGCGCATGAATACCAAAGCCCACATCAATGGAGTCACTGACTTCATGGGTGATGTATATGTTCGGAAGTACCGCCGGATCGGCAATATCACCGCCGTTGCTACCGGCGTAGGGCTGGCCAAGGGAGTCGGTTGCCGAGTAGCTGCCAGATTTGGCTTCGGCATCAATATCCAGCACTGCGGCACCAAAGGAAATATTGGTACCGGACAGCTGGCTCATGCCCGCCGGGTTGAACAGTACGGTGGTTGCATTTTCTGCATTGGCGGCCATACCGGCGTTGGCGGCCCCCATGGCACAGGCGCACTGCTCGTTCAGGGAAAATCCGCCGGCAAGAGCGCTGGCTGGCGCCACCAGGGCCGCCAGCGATGCCAGACGGATAGCGTGTGCAAGTTGTGAGGATCTCATGAGCTGGGTATCTCCTTATTGGTTTGGGGCGGAGTATACGCAGCTCGGGCCAATGGCCTCAAATGCCAAACCTACTTGTTCACCCAGCTAACTAATTACGACTTTCGTCTAATCCTCCTGAATGGTCAGCTTGTCCACAGAAGAAGACAGACTGTCCCCGCCCCGGGCATCGGCTCCCAGCTTGATCAGCAGACGCAGGTCGTTCGCGGAATCCGCGTGTGCCAGGGCATCCTCATAGGTGATGGAGCCTTCGGAATAAAGGTTGTACAGGGCCTGGTCGAAGGTCTGCATACCGGCTTCCGTGGACTTGGACATGAGTTCCTTGAGCTTGTGCACCTCCCCCTTGC
>JBFHSI010000029.1:0-20831 GCA_041591245.1 Marinobacter sp. | reverse complement strand
TTCCAGATTGCCGAATCCCGGGTCAAGGAAGGTTCCGGTCCCCAGTCCATCAACCCGATCCTCACCAAGACCCTGAGCCGAATTGAAGAGCTGTTCGAGTCCGGAGAGCAGACCACCGGACTCACCACCGGGTTCCGGGATCTGGATGACAAGACCTCGGGCATGCAGCCGGCAGACCTTATTATCGTGGCCGGGCGACCTTCCATGGGTAAGACCACTTTCGCCATGAACATCGTGGAAAATGCCCTGATCAGCACAGGAACGCCGGTTCTGGTGTTCAGTATGGAAATGCCGGCAGATGCCCTGGCCATGCGGATGCTGTCATCCCTGGGGCGCATTGACCAGACCAAGGTCCGGGGCGGCAAGCTGGAAGAGGATGACTGGCCCAGGCTGACCTCCGCGGTCAGTCTGCTCAAGGACAAACCGCTCTATATTGACGATACCCCGGGCCTGAGCCCGACGGAAATGCGCTCCCGGGCACGGCGGATTGCCCGTGAGAACGGCGGCAAGATCGGTCTGATCATGGTGGATTACCTGCAGCTGATGCGGGTTCCGGGAAATACCGAAGGCCGGACCGCAGAGATTTCCGAAATCTCCCGGTCCCTGAAAGGTATTGCCAAGGAACTCAGCTGTCCGGTGGTGGCCCTGTCCCAGCTCAACCGGAGTCTGGAGCAGCGGCCCAACAAACGGCCGGTAAACTCGGATCTGCGGGAATCCGGAGCCATCGAGCAGGACGCCGACGTTATCATGTTTGTATACCGGGACGAGGTATACAACGAGGACACCCCGGACAAGGGAATTGCCGAAATCATTATCGGTAAACAGCGGAACGGCCCTATCGGTACCGTGCGCCTGGCCTTTATCGGCAAATACACCAAGTTCGAAGATCTGGCTCACGGTGATTACGGGGACTATGGAGACGACTATTAATGCCCCGCGCGACTGTCGCCCGGATTGATCTGGAGGCGTTACGCCAGAATTATGCTCTGGCCTGTGCCCGTGCCGGCTCCGCACAGGTTATGGCGGTGGTGAAGGCGGATGGCTATGGTCATGGCATTGTCCGGGTGGCTCAGGCCCTGTCGGAAGTGGCGCCGAAATACGCCGTGGCCTGTCTGGAAGAGGCTATGGCAATCCGTAATGCCGGTCTGGAGCAGCCGGTGGTCATGCTGCAGGGGGTACACCAGCAGGATGACCTGGAACTTTGCCAGCGGCACCGGTTCGAGCCTGTTCTGCACGCTGAGCAGCAGCTGGACTGGCTGCAGCAGGTCCAGCCCCGGCCCGGCTTCTGGATCAAGGTAAATACCGGTATGAACCGCCTGGGGTTTCTGCCGGAACAGCTGGCTGGGGTCATGGAGCGCCTGCAGTTGATGGGCGCGCGTCCGGGGTTGTTGGGATTTGTGACCCACTTTTCCTGTGCCGATGATGTCAGCAGCCCGATGACGGCACAGCAGACACAGAGTTTCGTCGATGCCACCGCGCCCTGGCCGGAGTTGATGCGCAGTATTGGCAATTCTGCCGCCCATTTCCTGCCCGGGCAGCCCCTGTATGACTGGAGCCGGCCCGGCATTATGCTCTATGGCGGCTCACCGGTGCAGGGCAGGACTGGCCCGGAGCTTGGCTTGAAGCCGGTGATGTCACTGCAGGCTCCCCTGATCAGCACCAGAGTGGTGACAGCCGGTGAGTCTGTGGGCTATGGCGCCAGTTGGGTTGCCGAGAAGGATACCCCTATGGGGATGGTGGCGGTGGGATACGGGGACGGTTATCCCCGCCATGCCGGCACCGGCACCCCTGCGGCGGTGCATGGCAGGCGTATCCGGCTGATTGGCCGGGTATCCATGGATATGCTGGCAGTTGACCTGAGCCAGGCACCGGATGCCCGGGAAGGTGATATGGTGGAACTCTGGGGCTCCACCGTAGGGGTAGACGAGGTGGCCGCCTGTGCCGGCACAATTGCCTACGAGCTGCTCACCGGCATAACGGCCCGGGTACCGAGGGAATACAGGTAACCGGGAGTTGCCGTTCAGCGGCTCTCGGGTTCGTAAATGATTTCTTCGATGAAATCGAGAATGGCTGACAGGCTGCGATCATCCAGTTTCTTCAGGACCTTGTGTACGATCATCTTGCTGCCTTTGACCATGCTGCTGATCCCCATTTTTGCCATACCCACCATCATGGTACTGGCATGGAGGCGGCGCAGGGGCTCCAGAAAGAAAAAGTCCAGGCCGGCTTCAGTCAGCTCCACAATCAGGGAGTGCAGCTGGTCGATCGCCTGTTTGTCGGCTTTGCCCCGGGAGCGCAGCTCGCTGACCGTATAAAGGGCGCGGGTGCGAAGCTCGTCGGGAATCGGCGCTACGATATGGCTCTGTTGTTTCAGCATGTCGGTTCCTGTTGTTGTATGCTCTCGTCAAAGAGTGCTGTGAATCAGAACATTGGCGTTTATTACCTCTGATTGTAGGCGCCGGTCACCGGAAACCATTGGCCTGACAGGTCCACGGCTTCCGTCAACCAAGTAAAATTCTGGAGGCTTTGAGCTCCGTGCATGTGCTTGTTGTCCATGATTATGGTCCGCTCGGGAAGATTCTGCTTGAGCGCCTGAGAGAGACCCATCTGCAGGTCAGCCCGTTGCTGGTCAGTGATCTGGCCAGTGTCGATCTTGATGCTCTGGAAAGCTGGATTCCGGCGGACACGGATCTGATCGTCAATGCCCTGTGGCTGGCGGACCCGGAGGTGGCGGAAAAAGACCCCGAGGGCACCCATGAGGCTGCGTTTTCCTTGCCGGTGGTGCTGGCGGAGTTTGCCCGGGACAGGGGCATGGCACTGTTTCAGCTGTCCTCGTGCTACGTGTTTGATGGCCGCAAGCAGAGCGGCTATATCACGTCGAACCCCGGGCAGCCGGTGAACGAACTGGGTAACTGGCAGTGGGAGTGTGAGCAGGCTCTGAGAACGCTCCTGCCGCGGCATATCATCCTGCGGACGGGCTGGAGTCTGTCCCGCTTCATCCGCAAGGTGCAGGCCAGTATTTCGGACAATGACCAGCTGTCGTTACCGGATCGTTGTCATGGCCAGCCGGTTGCCACCAGGGATCTTGCCCGGGTGATGACCTCAGTGGTGCTGCAGCTGGATTGCGGTGCCGAAGTCTGGGGAACCTACCAGTATTCCGGTGCGGAAGAGGTCAGTCTGTATGAGCTGGGGCTGGCGATTGCAGGCTTGCCGGGTATTCCGGAAGAGCTGAGGATTGTGGATGATATGCCGGACTGGGCCCAGCTGGAGCCCCAGAACAGTACCCTGATCTGTACCAAGATCCGCAATACCTTCGGAATCAAACAGCTACCCTGGCGAACGGGGCTGCAGGACGAGCTGGTGCTGCTGAGGCAGTACAATGGTCAGGGCGATACGGCTGTGCCGGCTGAATAGAAGGGCAGCCGGCACCCACTCTTTGCGGAATTTGCCGTGATCAGTTGTTGCAGTTCTGGTGGGCAAATTCCCGGGTAACCATCTGCAGAGCTTCCACATCCAGAAGTTCCACTTCCCGTCCCCGGGCCTTGATAATGCCCTGGTTCTGGAACCGGGTGAACACGCGGCTGACGGTTTCCACGGCAAGGCCAAGGAAGTTGGCGATGTCGTTGCGGGCCATGGGCAGGCTGAAATTGGTGCCCGACATACGCCGACGCTGGAACCGGCTGGACAGGGACAGCAGCAGGGCAGCGATGCGTTCTTCAGCGGTGTTCTTGCTGAGCAGCATGGCCAGCTGGTGACTGTTCTGGATCTCGTGGCTCATCAGGTGATACATGTGATGCTGCAGTTCCGGCAGTTTGCGTGTCAGCTCTTCAAGCTTTTCCACCGGGAATTCACAGACACTGGTACGCTCAAGGGCCTTGGCGGTGCAGGCGTAATTCTCGCTGCTCATACTGTCGAGGCCGACAATCTCCCCGGGCATGAAAAAGCCGGTTACCTGCTCTTCACCACCTTCGGTAATGATTGATGTCTTGATGGATCCGCTGCGCACGGCGAAGCAGGCACGAAAAGGTGTGCTCTGATCAAAGATATGTTCACCGCGATTGTAGATGCGGCCTTGCTGAACAATATCCTCCAGCCGTTCAAGGTCATTGTCCTCAATGGCAAGGGGGAGGCAAAGATTGCTCAGGCTGCACTGGTGGCAGGAGGCTTTGAGGGGAGAGCTAGCCTGACGGAGTCGGATTGCTTGAGCCATAGCTGATGAACCCTCTGATTTTGATTCATGTCAAAGGCGTACCTTAATACGGATGGATGCGTTTGCCAATAATCAAAAGGCAGGAATCGTCAGATATTTTGGATGGGTAGTGGGCACTTACCACCCACTACCCATCGATTTTACAGTTTTTCAAATACCAGGGATGCGTTGGTTCCGCCAAAGCCGAAACTGTTGGACATCACGGTGTTGAGGGCCACTTCCCGTCCTTCAGGGCCAACAAGAGGAATGCCTTCTACATCTTCGCCCCGGGTCTGCAGATTGGCGGTGCCGGCGATAAATCCGTGCTCCAGCATCAGCAGGGAATAAATGGCTTCATGTACACCTGCCGCCCCCAGAGAGTGCCCGGACAGGGACTTGGTTGAGGAGATGGCCGGGATCTTGTCACCGAAAGTCTTGCGGACAGCACCCAGTTCGGCGGCATCCCCAACCGGAGTGCTGGTGCCGTGGGCGTTGATGTATTCCACCTGGCCGCGAATGCTGGACATGGCCTGGCGCATGCAGCGCTGGGCGCCTTCACCGGACGGGGCCACCATGTCGTAACCGTCAGAAGTGGCACCATAGCCGGTCAGTTCGGCAATGATGTTGGCGCCCCGTTTGCGGGCGTGTTCCAGCTCTTCCAGAACCACCATGCCGGCACCACCGGCAATCACGAATCCGTCCCGGGATGCGTCAAAAGGACGGGACGCGGTTTCCGGGGCGTCGTTGTATTTGGTGGACAGGGCGCCCATGGCGTCAAACATCATGGTCAGGCTCCAGTCTTCTTCCTCACCGCCGCCGGCAAAGACAATGTCCTGCTTGCCATACTGGATCTGCTCCATGGCATGGCCGATACAGTGGGCGCTGGTGGCACAGGCGGATGACATGGAATAGTTGACGCCACGAATCTTGTAGGCGGTTGCCAGGCATGCGGAGACAGTGCTGGTCATGATCCGGGGCACCATATAGGGCCCGATACGCTTGACGCCCTTGGCGCGCATGGTGTCGGTGGCCTCAACCTGGCTGGAGCAGGAGGCACCACCGGAGCCTGCGATCAGGCCGGTGCGGTCATTGGAGACCATGTCCGGAGTCAGGCCGGACTGGGCAATGGCCTGCTCCATGGCCAGGTAGCTGTACATGGCAGAAGGGCCCATGAAACGGCGCATCTTGCGGTCGATGACCGAGGTGTCCACATCCGGGGAGCCGGAAACCTGGCTACGAAACCCCATCTCTTTATAGGTTTCGTTATAGCGGATACCGGACTTTCCGGTTTTCAGGCTGTCCAGAACCTCTTCCAGTGAATTTCCGAGGCAGGAAACAATGCCCATGCCTGTGACGACAACGCGCCTCATAAATTCCTCCTTTGTGGCTTGCCGGAACAGCAAACCCCTGCAGTCAACAATAGTGGGGGTAAGTGTATGCCCTTTGTCAGCAATGTGATATTTGACCTTGGTAAGGGGCCAGCGCTGGGAGAAGATAGCTGTTACGTACAAGGCCGGGGGCAAATGGATTGCTACACTGGCCGCTATTATGGGTAAACAATAACAAGGAGAACTGTTCATGCGTTCATTGGCGCAATTTCTGAGTGATTACGGTGACAGCCACCAGCATCCCGTCAACCAGTGGGTGCATATTGTCTGTGTGCCTTTGATTCTCATGTCCACTCTGGGCCTGCTGTGGCTGGTACCTGTCGGCAGCTGGCTGGGGCTGACCGGCGGGGCTGCGGAATGGGTGAACGGTGCCACTGTGCTGGCGGCACTGTCTTCCATCGTCTATCTGCGCCTGTCCCTGGGGGTTTTTGTGCTGATGGCGGGCTGGTTTGCAGTATCTGCCTGGGTGATCCAGAGCATAAGGTACAGCGGCGGTTCCCTGTTTTTTATCAGCCTGCTGGTCTGGGTTGCTGCCTGGGGGGTACAGGTGTGGGGGCACAAGGTGGAAGGCAAGAAACCCTCGTTTCTGGAGGATCTGGTGTTCCTGCTGATTGGCCCCATCTTCGTGAGTATTGAGTTTGCTGCCAAGCTGGGTATTCCGGTACCCCATGCCCTGAGCGGCCATGGTGCAGCAAAGATCAGCGGCAAGACTCAGGAACAGGGCTAGGCGGAAGCTGGCAAAACCCGGGCGCTGGGGTATGCTGGAGTCTTTCCCTGGCTTCAGCACCCGGACCTGACACAGATATGCACCCAGGCGGTCACAGCACCCTGTTTCTATGGCCCGATCACTGGCAGGTGGTTGGCACTCTTATGGCAAACCGTCCGCACCGGCATATCAGCGCTTCCTGGCTGGTAGGCCTGGATGGTGACTTCCGGTTGCAGGTCAACGGCCAGTGGCGAACCACCTGTGCCGCCCTGGTGGCACCGGATGTGGAGCAGTCCCTGGACCCGGGCAGCACCCGTATGTGGTGTGCCCAGCTGGATCCGGACACCCGCTACTGGCGCCGTATCCGTCACCACTTGCAGGGGCAGGCATCGGTGGATGTTGCCCTGCCGGATTCCCTGATCTCCCGTATTTCCCTTACAAGCTGTGCCGATGCCGACGGTTTCCTGCGTTCCGCAATGGAGTTGCTGGGGGAGGATGAGGCGGTACTGGATCCGAGAGTGCAGAGCGTCTGCGACTATCTGAGGGCAGAATTACCGGAGCGGCTGGATGTGGCAGGACTGGCACAGGGGGTGGGGCTATCGGCGTCCAGGCTCAGTCACCTGTTCCGGCAGCAGACCGGGGTTCCCATGCGGCGATTCCTGCTGCACATCAAGATGAACCGGGTGCTGGCCCAATGGGAACTGGGCAAATCCCTGTCCCGGCTGGCCACGGAGGCCGGCTTCTATGACCAGCCCCATTTTGTCCGTACCGCCCGCAGCATGTTTGATGCACTGCCGTCGGAATATGTCACCACGGACTGGTTCAGGATTTGCCGCTGCGGCCTTTTTTCTTCTTCCCCCTAGCAGCATCCCGGGCGGCCTTTTCCGCCTCCAGAGCCGCTGCTTCCCGGGCTTCCCGCTCCACCATTTCCGGGGTCTCCAGAGAAATGCGTCCCAGGGTTCCGGCGCGGAATTCATTCAGCAGAACTTCGGATACCTTGTGCAGGTCGGGAATACCGCCGCGACCAAAGAAACGGCGTTTACCGGCAATGGCATCCATCAGCGCCAGACCGTCCGCCGGCAACTGGTCAAAGCCGTAGCGGGCCATGACCAGATCCGGGTAGGCCTCAAGCAGATATTCGGCTTCAAACAGTGCAACATCTTCGAAGTCCAGCACCGAGCTGCGGATGGCTCCGGTCACCGCGAGCCGGTAACCGCAGGCTTCCGGTGACAGGCGGGGCCAGAGGAATCCCGGGGTATCGTACAGCAGCACATTGTCCGGCAGCTTGATGGCCTGCTGGGCCCGGGTAACCGCCGGTTCGTTGCCGGTTTTGGCAGCAGGGCGACCGGCCAGGGTGTTGATGATGGTGGATTTGCCCACATTGGGAATACCCAGAATCATCACCCGCAGGGCGCTTTTCTGGCGGTCGTGCCCCGGAGTCATTTCCTCGGCCAGTTTCAGAATGCCCAGAGCTTCGCTGCGCTGGTTGTGGGTCAGGGTGATAGTGCGCACCCCCCGCTCCTTTTCCAGCCATGCCTGCCACTGTTCGGTGACAGCCGGATCGGCCAGATCCCGTTTGTTCAACACCCGGATCAGCGGGGTATCGCCACGCAGAGAGGGTACCAGCGGGTTTTCACTGCTGTAGGGAATCCGTGCATCCAGAACCTCGATGATCAGGTCCATCTGCGGCATAACCTGTTTGATCTCCTTGCGGGCCTTGTGCATATGCCCTGGAAACCAGTTAATGGCCATCTTGTGTACTCCGGAGGTTGGGGAACGGCGCCATTATGAAGGGGAATGGGTAAACTTTCACCCGGCGCTTGGGCCGGGTGCTTCAGGTGGGCAGATTCAGTGTACGGAAACCTGGGAGGCGGCCTCTTCCAGGGAGTCGATCAGGTGTTGCAGGCGGTGGCTCATACCTGCACTTTCGGTCAACTGGGCGACCATGTTCTGGGTGGTTTCCCGAATGCCCTGAAGGTTGGCAAGTACCTCATCGGTACCGGCGGTCTGGGCCGCCGACATGCCGGCAATTTCCTGGTTGGTCTGGTGGATGCGGCTGATAACCGTGTTGATGGCATCCAGGGCCTGACGCCCTGCCTCGGATTCCTGCACGCAATGGCTGGCATCTTCGGAACTGCCGGTCATCTGCTGCACTGCGGTATCCATGGCGGTGCGCAGCCGGTCCAGAGTTTCCTGAATCTGGTCAGTGGCATCCTGAACCCGGCGCGCCAGGTTGCGAACCTCGTCGGCCACCACGGCAAAGCCCCGGCCATGCTCACCGGCCCGGGCGGCCTCAATGGCGGCGTTCAGGGCCAGCAGGTTGGTCTGCTCGGCAATGCCCTTGATTTCACTGATGGTATGGCCGATTTCATGACTGCTGGTGGCGAGGGACTCCACACTGTCGGCGGATTCGCGGATGACGCCTGCCAGGGTACGGATGCTGTCGGCGCTCTGACTGACCTGGGTGCTGCCGGAGCGGGCCGTATCCCGGGCTTCCTGGGACAGGGTCTGGGCGATGCTGGCCTGTTCGGCAATGCCTGCAAAACTCTGCAGCATGGCTTCCACCACCTCGGAGGAGCGGTCCGTACCCTGTTGCTGGCGGGCCAGATCGTTTTTGCGGGTTTCTGCCGCTTCGGTCAGTGCCCGGACTTCCTGATGCAGCC
Organism: Marinobacter sp.; assembly: GCA_041591245.1. Classification (GTDB taxonomy): domain Bacteria; phylum Pseudomonadota; class Gammaproteobacteria; order Pseudomonadales; family Oleiphilaceae; genus Marinobacter. The sequence goes on along the minus strand of JBFHSI010000029.1, from coordinate 11,885 downwards.
GTTCAATGGCGGCTTTCATGCTTGTGACTACCGCTCCGGTCCTGTCCTGCATGGCGTTGAAGGCTCGGGCCATTTCGCCAATTTCATCGGTGGAGTCCACATCCGCCTTGTGCCCCAGGTTGCCGCTGGTCTGTACCGACACCATGGTGTCCTTGAGCCGGTTGACGTGGCGTTCGATAAAGGAAATCAGCAGCTGGGAGCCGGCCATTTCCAGCACCATAAGGACCGTGACCACCAGAGCAAAACCCGGAGCTGTCCGGGCAAAGACTTCGCTGAAGTCGGCGCCGGTATGCCCGGCGATGGTGTGCATGGCGTACAGGACCAGCAGGCACAGTACTGCAAACACGAGAATATTCAGCAACCAGAATTTGTACTTCAGCCGGATATTGCGCAGTAGTGACAGCATGGTTTTCCTTAGTCGACAGCTTTTACCGGAATCTGCATGGCGTTTTCGGAACCGGGAACGGCAGGTGCTGCGAGGCCCAGATTGTTGCGGTCAAAGACCTTGTCGGCACGGTAGCTGGAGCGGACCATAGGGCCGGAGGGGACTTCCATGAAGCCTTTTTCCAGACCTATATCCCGGAACCGGTTGAACTCCTCGGGAGAGTAATAGCGCTCCACCGGCAGATGGTTCGGGGTGGGGCGCAGATACTGGCCCAGGGTCAGAATGTCGACGCCAATGGCCCGCAGGTCATCCATGGTGGCCAGAATCTCGTCTTCGGTTTCGCCCAGTCCCAGCATCAGGCTGGTTTTGGTCAGTACGTCCGGGCGGTACTGTTTGGCATGGGCCAGTACGCTCAGGGTTTTCTGGTAGCCGGCCCGGGGGTCACGGACCCTGGAGGTAAGGCGTTCCACGGTTTCCACGTTCTGGGCGAACACTTCCAGTCCGGAATCCACCACCAGTTCCACATGGGGCATGACCGCATCGAAGTCCGGAGTCAGGGCTTCCACGGTTACCTCCGGTGTGCGCTGCTTGATGGCGGCAACGCAGGCGGCATAGTGGGCGGCCCCGCCGTCGTCCAGGTCATCCCGGTCAACGGAGGTGAGCACGATATAGCGCAGTCCCATCAATTCGACCGACTTGGCGGTATTTTCCGGTTCTTCCGGGTCCAGCCAGCCTTTCGGGTTGCCGGTATCCACTGCGCAGAACTTGCAGGCACGGGTACACACGGAGCCCATAACCATGATGGTGGCGGTACCGGCGGTCCAGCATTCACCGATATTGGGGCAGTGGGATTCCTGGCAGACAGTGCTCAGACGGTGTTCACCGACGTTTTTACGCACGGCCTCGTAGCGGGCGCCACCAGGCATCTTGGCCCTCAGCCATTTGGGTTTTGGCTCGGTTCTGCCCGCTTCAGGGGTGTCGTCCGACGATCGCTTGATGCCATCCTTGATGGCAGAAAAACCGTGCTCGTTGCGGAACTTGGAACCACTGACAATGCGGGGCTTGGCGCTCATGGTGAACGGACTCTCATCAAGACGTGTGGGAATCTTAAAGGTTAATGGGCCGGGGCGAGAGTTACAAGGCAGGTACGGGCAATCACGGGGAGGGCCGGGCACGACCTTTGTCGTACCCGGCAGCAGGATCAGGCCTGGGAAGCGTCCAGAGCCTGGGTAATGTCGGCAATGATATCGTCAACGTGCTCGATACCAATGGACAGACGTACCAGGTCCTCACTGACACCGGCACTCTTCAGCTCTTCCGCACTCAGCTGACGGTGCGTGGTGGTGGCCGGGTGGCAGGCCAGGGACTTGGCGTCGCCAATGTTGACCAGACGGTAGATCAGTTGCAGGGCATCGATGAATTTGGCACCGGCTTCCCGGCCGCCCTTGATGCCGAAGCTGAGGATACCTGAAGCCTTGCCGCCACAGATTTTCTCACAGGTGGCTTTGTAGGGGCTGTTTTCCAGAGCCGCGTAGTTGACCCACTGCACGGAAGGATGGTCGTTCAGGAAGTTGGCAACCTTCTCCGCGTTTTCACAGTGACGCTCCATGCGCAGGGCCAGAGTTTCCAGGCCTTGCATGATCAGGAAAGCATTGAACGGCGACAGGGCCGCACCTGTGTTGCGCAGCGGAGCGACCCGGCAGCGGCCAATAAAGGCAGCGGCACCCAGGGCTTCGGTGTAGACCACGCCGTGGTATGAAGGGTCCGGCTCATTGAGCATGGGGAACTTGTCGGCACTGGCTTTCCAGTCGAACTTGCCGGAATCCACGACAATGCCGGCTACAGTGGTGCCATGGCCGCCGGCGTACTTGGTCAGCGAGTGGATGACAATGTCGGCGCCATGTTCGAACGGGCGGCAGACGCAGGGAGTGGCCACGGTGTTGTCGACGATCAGCGGGATGCCATGCTTGTGGGCAATGTCAGCCCAGCGTTCCAGGTCCACCACATTGCCTGCCGGGTTGCCGATGGATTCGCAGAACAGGGCGCGGGTGTTTTCGTCGATGGCCTTTTCCAGGGCCTCGTAATCATCGTGCTGAACCATGCGGCAGTCGATGCCCTGGTTGGGCAGGGAGTGGGCGAACAGGTTGTAGGTACCGCCGTACAGCTGGCTGGTGCTGACAATATTGTTGCCAACCCGGCAGATGGTCTGCAGGGCGTAGGTGATGGCCGCCATGCCGGAAGCCACAGCTAGAGCTCCGATACCACCTTCCAGCTGCGCCATGCGCTCTTCGAGAACAGCATTGGTGGGGTTCATGATGCGGGTATAAATGTTGCCTGCAACCTTCAGGTCAAACAGGTCGGCACCATGCTGGGTGTCGTCAAAGGTGTAGGAAGTGGTCTGGTAAATAGGCGTGGTCGCAGCGTGGGTGGTGGGGTCCCCGTTGAAGCCTGCGTGCAGTGCCAGAGTCTCGAGTTTCATCTCTAAATTCCTGATTGGCGGTTGTTTGAGTGTCTTGTAACCGGGGAGTATGCCACACAGTTGCACCTGCGGGCATTGTTCGCGGATTTCCCGGCTGTTCGAAAAAACAGAATCAGTTGTTCAGTATTCTGACGTAGTTATTGGCAATGGGAGGCATTATCATTCATCAGATCAAGCCATCACACGAGTAGGATCATGTTCAATTCCCGTGCAAACGTAACCCTGGTTTCCGCCAGTGCATCCATGAAAAAGCTGTGCCGCCACTTCAGCCACAAGATTGAAACCGAGTTTGATGACGAGTCCGGCTCTGTCCGCTTTCCCTTCGCACGGGTTGAGCTGAAAGCTGACGGTCAACAGCTGACCATTCAGGTTGAAGCCGATGACGAGCAGGGCCTGGAGAGGGGCCGGGAAGTGATTGGCAGCCATTTGATCCGGTTTGCCACCCGTCAGCAAGTTGAGCTGAACTGGGAGTAGGCGGCCTCAGGTCTGGGGCTCTTCGTAGCGGTCCATCTCCACCGGGTCATGGGCGCAGAAGAGTTCCACCTCGTCACCGTGCCTTTGCGCCAGTGACCGGAGCCTGGCCTGGTTGACCCTCCTGGGTGCCGGCAGGGTCTGAACCAGTGATTCAAAGAACTTCAGGCCCAGCGGCGGGTTCGGCTCCGGGGTAATCTGGCTGCGGTGAAAGTAGGCGTCACCGCAGTGCAGCAGCCATTTGTCACCGTTCTTCACCGCAACTCCCACGTGGCCGCGGGTATGGCCGGCCAGGGGAATCATCAGAATATCTGTATCAAGTCCCGGAATGGCCCGGATGCTGCTGAAATCAAACCAGCGTTCGCCGCCCTCGTCATGGCTGACCCAGTTGGGCTGGTGGGCGTACTGGGCCTGGCGGAAGCGCATCCGGTCCCTGAGTCCGGGGTTCAGTGCCGTTTCCAGTTCCGGCCGGAACACGTGCACCTGGGCTTCAGGGAAGTCGCTCAGACCGCCGGCATGGTCCAGGTCCAGATGTGTGGGGACGATGTGCCGGACATCCCGTGGATCAAACCCCAGAGCCCGTATCCGGGCAATGGCGGTTTCATCGGGACTGAGTCGGGGCCGGACCAGGGATACAAAGCCTTTCCCGAGGCGCTGTCCGGGCCGTTCAATGTCGTGGCTGCCAATGCCCGTGTCCACCAGCACCAGGGCCTCGGCTGTTTCTATCAGCAGACAATGACACACCAGTCTGGCGGGCCGGGTCCAGTTGCCGCTGCCATTTATCAGGCGCTGGCAGGCCGGGCACAGGGTGCCGCAGTTCAGGTGGTGGATTCTGATGGTCATGGTGTTTCCGTTTGTTTTTGTTGGTGTGCTCCCGATGGTATAGAACCCGTGGCGGCATGGGGAGCACTTTCGCGAAACGGAGACTCAGTCCGGTTCAGGTGTCGCCGACTCCCGCCGCCCATTTGAGGTGACGGGGCTTGTCGTGTCTGTATCCGGAAACAGGGTGTCGTAGCACCAGGTGAACAGGAAGGCATAAAAGATATAGAAGACAACAAAGGCCAGGTCCATCACCAGCGCCTCCAGCACACCAATATCCAGCCACCAGGCCACCACCGGCAGAAATGCCAGCATGAGTCCCAGCTCAAAGGCCAGGGCGTGGATGATCCTGTGGCCCAGGGATTTGCGGGTGGAGCCCGTCAGCCGTTTCAGGGCGTGATCAAACCCCAGGTTAAAGAGGTAGTTCCAGACGGTGGCCAGGGTGGCACCGAAAACACCCAGCATGCCCATTTCGGCAAGGGGAAATGGAAATACCAGGGTGCTCAGGGGAACAAACAAAAGCAGACCGATAAGCTCGAAGGCGACGGCCTGGCGGATGCGGTCTTTAGGGCTTCGCATCAGATAACTCCGAAAAGGCGGGTCGTCCCGCATTTACATCCCGGGTTGGGTGAGGTCGTCCTCAGAGGTTAACGGGGCCAGATTGTGTCACTTCCTGTTTGCAAGGGGAAGATTGTGCAGACAGCTGTGCCACAATCATCGGGATGACTACGCAACCGGGGTGATCCATGTCCATGGAAATGATTGTTGTCCGACTCAATGCACTGGTGTTCCTGCTGTATGGCATCGGCTTCCTTGTCCTGCCCGAAACCCTGTCCCGGTTTGTGGCCGACACCGCACCCCAGACAGTTTCGGGAATCGTGGATATGCGCGCGACCTACGGCGGCATGTCCGTTGCGGTGGGCGCTCTGCTGCTGGTTCTGGCATTCCGGCCGGAGACGGTCCGGACGGGCCTGCTGGGGGTGTTGCTGCTGATGCTGAGTATGGCCGGCGGACGTATTCTGGGAATGCTGCTGGAGGGTGCCGGAAATCCGGTGATGTGGATCTATCTGGCGCTGGAGCTGGTTATGGCGGCGGTTGCCCTGGGACTGATGCGCATGTAGACGCTGGCGGCAAGGTGGAAACTGGGGGCGAAAAAAAAGGGTTGCGAAATAAATCGCAACCCCTGGAAATCTGGTAGCAAGGGGCGGAGTCGAACCGCCGACCCCAGCATTATGAGTGCTGTGCTCTAACCAACTGAGCTACCTTGCCATTTCGTTCCGGGTAACACCCCAAACGAGGCGCGTATTTTCAGTATTTGAGGCCGCGCTGTCAAGGCTTGGGCCCCAAATTTTTCCGGAAAAATTACACGTTGAAGCGGAAGTGAATGACGTCGCCATCCTGGACGATGTAATCCTTGCCTTCCAGGCGCCATTTGCCGGCATCTTTGGCACCGGCTTCGCCGTTGAACTGGATGAAATCGTCATAGCTGATGACTTCAGCGCGGATAAAGCCCCGTTCGAAGTCGGTATGGATCACCGCAGCGGCCTGAGGTGCCGTGGCGCCAACGGTCACGGTCCAGGCGCGTACTTCCTTGACGCCGGCAGTGAAGTAGGTCTGCAGGCCCAGAAGGCTGTAGCCGGCCCGGATGACCCGGTCCAGACCTGGCTCATCCATACCCATTTCTTCCAGGAAGATGGCTTTTTCGTCGTCTTCCAGCTCGGCAATTTCTGCCTCGAGCTTGTTGCAGATGGGAACCACCGAGGCATTCTCGGCAGCGGCTATGGTCCTGACAGTATCCAGGTAGGGGTTGTTGTCGAAGCCGTCTTCATTGACGTTGGCAATATACATGGTGGGCTTGATGGTGAGCAGGCACAGCTCCCGGATCAGCTCCAGCTCGTCCTGGTTCAGGTCCATGCTGCGCACGGGCTTGCCTTCGTTCAGCACCGGCAGCAGGCGTTCGAAAATCTCCAGCTGGGCCTTGGCCTGCTTGTCACCGCTCTTGGCGATCCGCTGTACCCGTTTGATCGCCTTCTCCACGGTATCCATATCTGCCAGGGCCAGCTCGGTGTTGATCACCTCGATGTCGGCGGCAGGGTCTACCTTGTTGGCCACGTGAATTACATTGCTGTCGTCAAAGCAGCGCACCACATGGGCAATGGCGTCGGTCTGGCGGATGTTGGCGAGGAACTGGTTGCCCAGGCCTTCACCCTTGGATGCACCGGCAACCAGGCCGGCAATATCCACGAATTCCATGGTGGTGGGCACGGTTCTTTCCGGCTTGACGATTTCGGCCAGCTTGTCCAGACGCGGATCCGGCATGGGCACCACGCCTGCGTTCGGCTCAATGGTGCAGAAGGGAAAGTTTTCCGCGCCGATACCGGCTTTGGTCAGTGCGTTGAACAGGGTGGATTTGCCGACGTTGGGAAGGCCGACGATGCCGCAGTTAAATCCCATGGAATGCCTCTGCTGGTACTGAAAAAGTGTGGCCGGATTATACCGGTGTATGGTGGTTGGTGCGAGTAAGGTGCGGTGTGTCTGAGCCTAGGGTTTGAAACTGTGCAGGCGGTTCATGGCGGCGGAAAGTTTGCCGCTGGCTGCATCCGGCAGCACCCGGAGCGCTTCGTCGAAGACGGCGTTCAGCTGTTCGCTTTCCTGTTTGCCCAGGCGTCCCAGAACATAGCCTGTGACTTTCCGGCTATCACCCGGATGGCCGATGCCCAGGCGCAGGCGCTGGAAGTTGTTGGTACCCAGGTGGGCGATGGTGTCCCGCAGGCCGTTGTGGCCGCCGTGGCCGCCGCCGGTCTTGAGTTTGGCCGTGCCGGGGGGCAGGTCCAGCTCGTCGTGGGCAACCAGAATCTGTTCAGGGGGAATCTTGTAGAAATCCGCCAGTGCCTTGATGGCCAGGCCGCTGCGGTTCATGAAGGTGCTTGGATTCAGAAGGTGCAGGTCAAGACCCTGCCAGTGAATGCGGGCGTAGAGCCCGTGGTATTTCTTTTCCGGACGGAGCGACTGACCCGCATCGCGGGCCAGTGCTTCGACGAAAAGGGCGCCGGCGTTGTGGCGGGTATTCTCGTAGTCAGGTCCGGGGTTTCCCAGTCCGACCACCATGACAATATCCTGAGCCATTCGCCATTGCCCTCCGGAGTCTTACTCCGCGCTATCTTCGCCGTCTTCGCTGGTGCTGTCTTCGGCTTCGTCAGCCTTGCTGCCACGGGGTACGTGGATAGACGCAACCGGCTGGTCGTGATCTTCACCCAGAGCCAGAGCAGCAATGCGAACGCCTTCAGGCAGTTGCAGATCGCTCAGGTGGACGGACTGGTCCAGTTCCAGGTTGCCCAGGTCCACTTCAATGAACTCAGGCAGTTTGCCCGGCAGGCAGACGATTTCAACTTCACTCATCTGACGGGAAACGATACCACCGCCGAGTTTAACGGCCGGGCAGGTGTCTTCGTTCAGGAAGTGCAGCGGAACGTTCACGTGGATTTCATGGGCCATATCGACGCGCAGGAAATCAGCGTGGGTCAGCAGCGGCTTGTACGGGTGGCGCTGAAGGTCCTTCAGGATAACAGTCTCTTTCTGGCCATTCAGGTCGATGGTCAGGATGTGAGAGAAGAAGGCTTCATTTTCCAGAGCTTTTTTCAGCTCGTTGTGCCAGATAGCGATAGGAGTCGCTTCCTTGTTACCACCGTAGATGATGGCCGGGATTTTCTGTTCCTCACGACGCAGGCGGCGGCTCGCACCTCTCCCCTGATCGTCACGAGGAAATGCTTCAATTACGAATTCCTGAGACATGGTATTTACCTCAATCGTCACCTGAACTGCCCGCGACCAGGCGTTGGGACAGGTGATGCTTCTGTAAAGCCGGAGTTTTCCGGCTGACGAAAAGGATCGGGAGCCTGAAAAGGCTCCCGATCCGGTAACTGCCTGTTTTTATCCGAGAAGCGGCTGTTTTGCCGGCTCAGACATTCTCGAACATGGCGCTGATGGACTCTTCATTACTGACCCGGCGGATAGACTCCGCGAGCAGTCCGGCCATGCTGAGGGGGCGGATTTTAGCACAATTCTTGATCTTGTCACCCAGTGGGATGGTATCGCACACCACCAGTTCATCCAGTTCCGAGGCATTGATGTTGTCAATGGCAGGGCCGGACAGGACCGGGTGGGTGATATAGGCGACAACCCGCTCGGCGCCGCGCTCTTTCAGCGCGTTGGCGGCTTTGCACAGGGTGCCTGCAGTATCGACAATGTCGTCTACCAGAATACAGGTCTTGTCCTGTACGTCACCGATAATATGCATGACCTGGGAAACGTTGGCCTTGGGCCGGCGCTTGTCGATAATGGCCAGGTCGGCATCGTTCAGGCGCTTGGCAACGGCGCGGGCCCGTACTACGCCGCCCACGTCCGGGGATACCACGATAAAGTTCTCGAAGCGCTGCTTCTCGATATCCTCAAGCATGATCGGTGTGGCGTAGATGTTGTCGACCGGGATGTCGAAAAAGCCCTGGATCTGGTCAGCATGGAGATCCACGGTCAGAACCCGGTCCACGCCGATACTGGAAATCATGTCGGCGACAACTTTGGCGCTGATGGCGACCCGCGTTGAGCGTACACGACGATCCTGACGGGCGTATCCGTAGTAGGGGATTACGGCGGTGACCCGGATTGCTGATGCACGGCGAAGCGCATCTGCCATCACGATCAGTTCCATCAGGTTATCGTTGGTGGGGTTGCAGGTCGGCTGGATAATAAAAACATCGTTGCCGCGAACATTCTCATTGATTTCAACGGTGGTTTCGCCATCGCTGAACCGGCCGACAGTTGCCTGGCCCATGGGAATGTGGAGTTTTTTGGCGATTGCTTTGGCAAGCTCGGGATGGGCGTTGCCTGCGAAAATCATCAGTTTGGACACGACTGCATCCTTCTCAGTATCGGTGTTTGATTCAGAAGAAGCGGGAGAAAGGTGGCTGGGGTGGCAGGATTCGAACCTGCGCATGACGGGATCAAAACCCGTTGCCTTACCACTTGGCGACACCCCAGTATCGTGCTCTTTTGGCATCATTTCAGCTCTGTCAGCTTTTTGTGAAGAGGTGATATGTTCACCCCTTTAGCTACGAACCCCGTGATGCCGGAGGGTTTGCTTTCCCAGATAATCCGGGCTGCGGATTCTGTCGGGAAACGTCCAAAAATGCAAGCCCCTGTTCCGGTTAATCTTGCTGGTCCGAATTGCGCAAGCCATTCCAGGCCACTACTAACCTCAGGATACAGTTTCCGAACTACATCCTCACAGTCATTTCGGTACCTCGAGGCGTCTCCCTCAAAAGCGGGCGCTATTTTGATTCTAGGGCTGTTCCTTGTCAACCCTTCTTCGGAAAAAATCTTCGAAGTGTTTATATCGCAGGCTGGTTTTAGAACCACAAACCAGTCTTCAGGCGGGTTCATGGGGGTCAGTTTTTCCCCGACGCCTTCGCCGAAAGCCGAGTGACCGCGTACAAATACCGGCACGTCTGCCCCCAGTTCCAGGCCCATACTGGCCAGTTCGTCCAGCTCCAGCCCCAGTTGCCACAGGTGATTGAGTCCAAGCAGGGTGGTGGCTGCGTTGGAGCTGCCGCCGCCGAGGCCGCCGCCCATGGGCAGGCGTTTGTGGATATGGATGCTGACGCCGGGCAGTTCCCCGTCGGCACGGGTTTCCAGCATCCGGGCTGCGCGGATAATGAGGTTGTCCTCATCCCGGACCCCGGGAACCGGTTGCGCAAGGCGTACCCCTGGCTGGTCCGGCGTCAGGGTAAAGCTGAGGTCGTCGCCATAATCAAGGAACTGGAACAGGGTCTGCAATTCGTGATAGCCATCGGGTCTGCGCCCGACTATATGCAGGAACAGGTTCAGTTTTGCCGGGGAGGGGAGAATAAGCGGGGTTGTCACCGGGGAGATTCCTGTGTTGTCCACTCACTGACCACCAGACGGACCCGCTTTTCGCCTTTAAGGGCGGTGATGCGGGCCGGCAGTTCCGGGTAGTCAGGCAAAAAGCTGCGCCAGCGGTCATAGCGGATTTCCCAGCCGGACTGTCGGATCATGGCCAGCTGGCCACCCTGTTCAAACAGCAGGCGGAAATCACCGTCCGGAGCGGGCAGGCCCCGGATCCACCAGGTCAGCTGTTCCAGGGGCAGTTGCCAGCCGGTGGCGGCCTGTACCAGCTCTTCTGGTGAATTGGAGCGGTAGGTCTCGCCATTGGACAGGGTCAGCTCCATAAAGCCCGGGGTGCCTTTCAGGCGGGTGCTGCCCATGCCCAGAAAGGAGGAGGACAGGGCCAGGTCATAGGCTTCCCCCTGCTGGAGCCAGTGATTGATCAGGGCGGTTCCGCTGTCCGAGGGCTGGCGTACGGCCAGTTTGCCCATCAGGCGCCAGTGGTCAAAGCCGGACAGGGTATCGGCGCGCATGCTCCAGTCTGCCGGGGGCTGCTCGGTCATGCCTTCCGGAATGGGTTCCAGCTGAATGGTGGTACAGGCCCCGAGCATGAGTATCAGCGGCAGCACCAGCCAGGTGCGGAGTCTTTGCCCCATCAGTTGGCTCCACTGCCGGTCAGCCGTTCAATGGTTTCCCGGAGGACGCTGTGTTCGGCATCCTTCTCCAGTCCTTGTTTCCAGATCTTGCGGGCTTCGTCTTCGGCCCCGTTCATCCACAGGGCTTCACCATAGTGGGCGGCCACTTCCGGATCGGGGAAGGCGTTCCAGGCCCTGGCCAGGTAATCCAGGGCAGGCTGCAGCTGGCCTTCCTGGAACAGGACCCAGCCCATGCTGTCGAGGATGGCCGGGTTGTCCGGGTCCAGTTGCAGGGCGCGCTCTATATATTGCCGGGCTTCCGGCAGGCGCTGGGTGCGGGTGGTAAGAATGTAGCCCAGGGCATTGAGGGCCACGGCATTCTCCGGGTCTTCGTCGATAATCCGTTGCAGATCCGTTTCCGCAGCTTCCGTGTTCCCCAGGGAATCCTGAAGCATGGCGCGGGCATAGCGGATTTCCACATTATCGGGGAAGTGTTCAAGGGCCAGGGTGGAAGATTCCAGCGCTGCCTGTTGCTGATCCTGGTCCAGCAGCAGGTTGACTTCCAGCAGCCAGAAGCTTTCGGCCTGCTGGCTCCGGGTCTCGCGCAGTGTCTGCAGGCTATCCAGAGCTTCGTCCAGTCGCCCCTCCTTCGCCAGCAGAGCACTGGACCTGGCCAGGGCGGGCAGGAAGTAGCTGCCCTGATCGACGCTGCGGTAATGTTCTATGGCCAGGGCAGTATTGCCGGCTTCGTCTTCAATGCGCCCCAGGTAGTAGTTAGCCTCATTGGGATGCTGGCCCTGCTCCACCAGAAATGTGAGTTCATCCCGGGCCAGCTCGGGCTGGTCATTCTCCAGCGCCACCAGAGCCAGGGACAGGCGCAGGGCGGGCGTATCCGGATGGCGTTGTACCAGCCGGGTGAATTCATCCTGGGCTGCCTGAAGTTCTCCTTCACTGATCAGCATGCGGCCATAAAGTGTGCCCATCTGCCGGCTGTCCGGGAAACGCCGGGTGCTGGTCATCAGGTAGCTTGTGGCTTCCCGTTCCCTGCCGGTCAGATACAGCAGGTCGCCCTTGAGGATAATGGCGGGCAGGAAGTCCGGGTCGCTCTGCAGTAATGGCTCCAGGCGTTCCAGGGCCTGCTCGGGAGCGCCGGTGACCTTCAGCAGCAGGGCGATGCTGTATTCCAGTTCCGGGG
>JBFHSI010000028.1:0-21052 GCA_041591245.1 Marinobacter sp. | reverse complement strand
CCCGGTCGTTCTCATCCTCGCCCATGCCCATGATGCCGCCGCAACAGACCTTCATGCCGGCCTGACGCACATTGTTCAGGGTATCCAGCCGGTCCTGATAGGTGCGGGTGGTAATAATCTGGCTGTAGTACTTTTCGGAGGTATCCAGATTGTGGTTGTAATAATCCAATCCGGCATCCGCCAGCTCCTGGGCCTGTTCTTCCTTCAGCATGCCCAGGGTCATACAGGTTTCCAGGCCCAGGGATTTCACTTGCCGGACCATGTCCAGCACATAGGGCATGTCCTTCCGGGACGGGCTGCGCCAGGCGGCCCCCATGCAGAAACGGGACGCGCCCTTGGCTTTTGCTGCCCGGGCTTCAGCCACCACCTTTTCAATTTCCAGCAGCTTTTCCTTTTCCAGGCCGGTGTTGTAGTGACCGCTCTGGGGGCAGTATTTGCAATCCTCCGGACAGGCGCCGGTCTTGATGGACAGCAGGGTGCTGACCTGAACCTCGTTGGGGTCGAAATTCTCCCGGTGCACAGTCTGGGCACGGAACAGCAAGTCATTAAAAGGCAGGTTAAAAAGTGCGCGAGCTTCCTGCAGCGTCCAGTCGTGGCGAAGTTCTGTGGCGGTCATGGAAAAGTCCTGTTAACCTTTTCAGGCGTCTGGGTTTACGGATGAAACAGATGATAAAGGGACTGAGCTGGCTGTCAACCCTGAAAAAGACAATGGTTAACAGCCAAACCACAGCGGGACACTGCGTAACCTGTCTTTCACCCCATGCCATCAACGGGTTATGCGAGCCCTGCCGGAACGACCTGCCGGTAAACCACTGGCAATGTCCCACCTGCGCCCTGCCCCTGGCATTCCCGGCCAACAACCACCAGTGTGGTGACTGCCTGCGTTCACCCCCGGCCTTTTCTCTGTCCGTCATCCCCTGGCGTTACCAGTTTCCGGTGGACGCCATGATTGGCCGCTACAAATACAACGGGCAGAGAAAATATGTCCGCCCGCTGATCGCCGGCCTGAACCAGCACCTTGATCAACACTTCCAGAACCCGGAAATTCTGCGACCGGATGCCCTGATACCGGCCCCCATGCACCACTGGCGACGGTTCACAAGAGGCTTCAATCAGGCCCAGGACATCGCCGAACAGTTGGCGCGGGAATGGGGAATACCGGTGCAGGGGCGACTGGTGCGACGGTGTCGGAAGGTACACAGCCAGAGGGGCCTGGGACGGGCCGAAAGGCTGCGCAATCTGAATGGCGTATTTGAAGTGACAGGACAGGTTCCGGAGCGTATCGCCATCGTGGATGATGTGGTGACCACGGGCGCCACGGTACGCACGCTGGCGCAGCTTCTGCAGACCTCAGGAGCCCGGGATATCCAGGTGTGGGCGCTGGCCCGGACACCGGGCTAGCGCAGTTTCGAGGACACCATATCGGCAATGGCCAGACAGGAGGTCAGACCCGGGGATTCGATCCCGAACAGGTTCACCAGCCCCGGCAGACCATGCTCTTCCGGACCATCAATACGGAAATCGAAGAAACCACCGTCGGGGCCTTTGAGCTTCGGCCTTATCCCGGCGTAGGCCGGCTGCAACCTGTGCTCATCCAGAGCCGGCCACCACTGACGGATACCCGCAATGAATTTGTGGACACGGGCCGGATCCACCGTGTAATCCTCCCGGTCGATCCATTCCACATCCGGACCAAACCTGGCCTGGCCCGCCAGATCCAGGGTCAGGTGGACACCCAGCCCGCCCGGCTCCGGCACCGGATAGATCAGGGTCGAAAACGGATGCCGGCCGTTGTAGCTGAAATAGACGCCCCGGGCAAACCACTGTTCCGGCCGCTGGGAGTCCGGCAGTCCCGCCCACTTGCTGGCCAGAACCGGCGCCCCCAGTCCGGCCGCATTCACCACATTGTCCGCAGCCACCACACAGGGGGCATCACCAGCCACCGTCAGCCTGTGCCCACGGGCGGAACTGATCACATCGGTAACCGGAGACCTCAGTACCAGCTGGCCGCCGGCGTCCTCCAGCTCTGCCAGCAAAGACAGCATCAGCCCATGGCTGTCGATCACTCCGGTTTCAGAAGACCAGAGCCCGGCGCTTGCCCGCAGAGCCGGTATGGCGGCGGTCACCTCCCGACCCTCCACCAGTTGCAGATCCACCTGGTTACGGGCTGCACCGGCGCGGATCTGTTCCAGCTTTCCGGCCTGGCTGTCATTGACCGCAACAATCCACTTCCCGCACTTTTGGTAACGGATAGCCCTGCTCTTGCAGTATTCGTACAGTTGACGGCGTCCCTGCACACACAGACGCGCCTTCAGGGAGCCTTCAGGGTAATAGATACCGGCATGGATCACTTCGCTGTTGCGGGACGAAATACCTTCACCAAAGCGGTCACCGGCCTCCAGCACCACGACTTCCTGTCCGGCCCGGGCCAGGGCCCGGCCAACAGCCAGACCGACCACCCCCGCACCAATAACAACCGTTTGTATTTTCAGCACATCCAACGCCATTTCCCCGATCCGAAGGTTAGCTACAGCAACGATGGGATAATAACCGTACCCCAAAGTCCATAGCGGCGGAAGCCTGCGGACTTCGGGTTTTCATCATGACCGCAAGCCTTGGAAGCGGGTATACTTGGCCCACATTTTCAATCCGGCGTTACCGATGATGACCGAGGTATCCACCCATCCCTACGATACGCTGACCCCAGATGCCCTCCTGGATGCCATGGAGCAGGCGGGGTTTGACGTCAGTGGTCGCCTGTTCGCACTGAACAGCTATGAAAACCGGGTGTATCAGGTAGGGCTGGAAGATGCCCGTCCGGTTATTGCCAAGTTCTACCGACCCGGGCGCTGGTCCGAAGCCCAGATCCGGGAAGAACATACCTTTACCCGTGAACTGCTGGACGCCGATATTCCCGTGGTTGCCCCCATGACCATGCCCTCAGGGGATACCCTGGGTGAGCATCAGGGCTTTCTGTTTGCGGTGTTTCCCCAGCGCGGCGGACAGGCTCCGGACACCAGCGTGACCGATACCCTGTACCGGCTCGGGCAGTGGCTGGGACAGATGCACAATATAGGAGCCACAGCCCCCTTCCAGCACCGGACCGAAATGTCCCTTCTGGATGGCATTGAAACTGCCAACCGGCTGCTGATTGAAGGTGACTGGATACCCCGGGACCTGCGCCCGGCCTGGGACAGCCTGATTCCGGACCTGATCCGGGGCTGCGCCGCCCGCATTGAAGAGGCCGGAGAAACCGCAACCCTGAGGATTCACGGGGACTGCCACGCCGGCAACATTCTGTGCCGGGATGAACAGATGCTGTTTGTGGATTTTGATGACTGCCGCACCGGACCCGCCATTCAGGACATGTGGCTGCTGCTGAATGGCGAGGATTCCGAGCGCGGAGCCCAGCTGGGTGAATTGCTGGAAGGCTATGAAATGTTCCGGGACTTCAACCGGCGTGAGCGCCACCTGATAGAGCCACTGCGCTGCTACCGCCAGATCAGTCACTGCGCCTGGCTGGCCCGACGCTGGGACGACCCGGCCTTCCCCCGGTTTTTCCCCTGGTTTGCCCAGCCCCGGTTCTGGTCCGATCAGATACTGTCCCTGAGGGAACAGCTGGCAGCCCTGCAGGCACCCTCCCTGGCCTTGCCCGGCCAGTACTGATATTCCCCATTTACCACTCCCTATGAGGCAGGCATGAGCCAGAAGCAAGACAGTTACAGCATCCGCAGTTTGATTCTTACCGCTATCATCTCCGTCATTGCCACCGTTGCGGCGCTGGAAATCAACGGCAAGATCAATCACTGGGAAAGCGAAGATGGCATTCCCATCGGGGACTTCAAGGCCATCTATATCCAGCCCGGAGAAACCTTCCGCATGTCCCCCAAGCCATCGAACCTGCACGCGGCCTGCGACAATGGCTATCTGGTCATCGTTGGCGATAATGATGCCGAGTTCCAGGGAATTCTGGTGGATTACAAGAAGCGGGGCGTGCGCTGCACACGGCCTGAACTGACCGCCGCTCCGGCGGCTCCGGAAACCCCGGAGGCGGACGACCATGAGTAAGAATCCGGACCGGTCTGCAGCCCCGGAGCAGTGGACCGACAACCTGTTTGCCACCGAGCGGGAACCGGGGGACTTCCGTTTCGATGCCGCCGTGGCCCGGGTGTTTCCCGATATGATCCGGCGCTCGGTGCCCGGTTACACCACCATCATCCCCATGATTGAGGTGATTACCGAGCAGTATGTCCAGGCCGGCTCCAACTGCTACGACCTTGGCTGTTCCCTGGGCGCCTCCACTCTGGCCATGCGCCACGGCATCTCCCACCGGGACTGCAGCCTCACCGGCGTAGACAACTCCGAGGCCATGATCGAGCGCTGCCAGCACTATATCGCCCTGGACGATCACCCCCTGCCGGTGACCCTGCGCTGTGAGGATATACTGGAAACCGAAATGTCCGACGCTTCGGTGACCACCCTGAACTTCACCCTGCAGTTCATCCCGCCGGAACAGCGCTCCGCTCTGCTGACCCGCATTGCCCGGGCTACCCGCCCCGGAGGCGTATTGATCCTGTCGGAAAAAATCCGCTTTGAATCGGCCCAGGAGCAGGACATACAGACCCGCCTGCACCATGAGTTCAAACGGGCCAATGGCTATTCCGACCTGGAAATCAGCCAGAAGCGCTCCGCCATTGAACGGGTGCTGATTCCCGAAACCCTGGCGAGCCACCGGGAACGCCTGCAGGCAGCCGGGTTTGAGCAGGTTCTGGTGTGGTACCAGTGCTTCAATTTTGTTTCCATGCTGGCCATCAAGGCTGATTGAGCGGATTTAACAACAGATGGCAAATTTTGACTGGCGGCAGCACTTCGCTGCAGTACTGCAAGAGCTTTCCGATAATGGACTGGAACACTGGTCCAATCTGCTCCGGAACCAGCTGGCCCGGCGTTTTGATGATAACCCCCACGGTGATATCGGGCGCTGGCTCGAGGCGCTGGAGACCCTGCCCGAGCTGTCCCCTGCCGAGGTCCGCCTGGACGCTTCAGCCATTACCCTGACTCCCCCCGAGGATCTGTCAGAACAACAACAGTCCCGGCTGCAGAAAGGTCTGCGGGGGCTTATGCCCTGGCGCAAAGGGCCCTTTGATTTCTTTGGCACCCATATCGATACCGAATGGCGCTCCGACTGGAAATGGGACCGTGTGTCCCCCTATCTGTCGGACCTGAGCGGGCGCCGGGTTCTGGATGTGGGCTGTGGCTCCGGATACCACTGCTGGCGCATGCTGGGCGAAGGCGCCGGGCGGGTGATCGGTATTGATCCGGGCCTGCTGTTCCTGTTCCAGTTCCTCAGCGTCAAACGCTATCTGGGGGAAGTTCCGGTGGATCTGCTGCCGGTACGCATGGAAGATCTGCCGGAGAACCTGGGTACCTTTGACACCACCTTTTCCATGGGGGTGCTGTACCACCGGCGCTCCCCTCTGGATCACCTGCTGGACCTGAAAGGTACCCTGCGCAGTGGCGGTGAACTGGTTCTGGAAACCCTGGTTGTGGACGGCCCGGAAGGCTACAGCCTGATGCCGGAAGACCGCTATGCCCAGATGCGCAATGTCTGGTTCCTGCCCAGCTGCGACACACTGCTGCGCTGGCTGGACCGCGCAGGCTTCCGCAATGCCCGGGTGGTGGATGTAACCTGTACCACCACGGACGAACAACGCAGCACCGACTGGATGCGCTTCAACTCCCTGGAGCACTTCCTGGACCCGCAGGACCCGACCCGCACCATTGAAGGCTACCCGGGCCCGAAACGGGCCACCATTATTGCCGACAAGCCCTGAGCATAAAAAAACCGCCGTGCAGTCTCCTGCAGGGCGGCTTTTTTCCGGCTGAGAGTTACTCGCCGAAGGGGTGACGCAGGGTAATGGTTTCTACCCGGTCGGGGCCGGTTGAAATGATATCGATCGGCGCTTCAATCTGTTCTTCCAGGAAGCGGATATAGGCTTTGGCATTTTCCGGCAGCTGGTCGATGCTGGTCAGACCGAAAGTGCTCTCGCTCCAGCCCGGCAGTTCCGCATAGACCGGCTCGATATCCTTGAAGGTTTCGCAGCCAATGGGCGGACGGGTAATCTCGCCTTTCGGGGTCTTGTAGCCAATGCACACCTTCACGGTTTCCAGACCGTCCAGAACATCCAGCTTGGTCAAACAGATGCCCGATACACTGTTGATCTGGATGGCGTGACGCAGAGCCACCGCATCAAACCAGCCACAACGGCGGGAACGGCCGGTGGTGGTACCCACTTCATTGCCTTTCACGGCCAGATGCTTGCCCAGATCGTCAAACAGTTCGGTGGGGAAAGGACCTGAGCCCACACGGGTGGTATAGGCCTTGGTGATACCCAGCACATAATCCAGGTACAGGGGGCCGAAGCCGGAACCGGTTGCGGTACCACCAGCGGTGGTATTGGAGGAGGTCACATACGGGTAGGTACCCAGATCGATATCCAGCAGGGAGCCCTGGGCACCCTCAAACATGATGTGCTCACCACGCTTGCGGAAATCGTGCAGCATATCGGTCACATCCGCGGCCATGGGCAGGATTTCCTCACCCATTTTCAGCAGATCCGCCAGTGCCTGATCAATATCGACCGGCTCTTCCTTGTAGTACTGGCTCAGCACAAAGTTGTGGAAGGACATGATTTCCCGCAACTTGACCTCGAATTCCGCAGGATTGCACATATCCCCCAGACGCACGCCCCGGCGGGACACCTTGTCCTCATAGGCCGGCCCGATACCACGACCGGTGGTACCTATCTTGTCATTGCCACGGGCCTTTTCCCGGGCCAGATCAATACGGATATGGGTAGGCAGAATCAGCGGGCAGGCCAGACTGATACGCAGCCGGTCCCGTACATCCACGCCACTGGCTTCCAGTTCCCGTACTTCCTTCAGCAGGGCCTCCGGAGACAGCACCACACCGTTACCGATCAGGCAGTGCACGTGTTTGCGCAGGATACCGGACGGGATCAGGTGCAGAGCCGTTTTCTTGCCTTCAATGACCAGCGTATGGCCGGCGTTATGACCACCCTGAAAGCGGACGACCGCTGCCGCCTTGTCCGTCAGCAGATCAACGATTTTGCCCTTACCCTCATCACCCCACTGGGTGCCCAGCACAACAACGTTTTTACCCATGATTCTCTCTCAATGGCGCAACTGCCCCGAAGGACGAACGTTTCGCAAGTTTACCTGTAAATAGTTTAACTGAAGCCCTGAGGCTGTCAGCCCAGCTTCTCCACAACCCAGTGACCGGCCTGTTTCACCAGCGTCCGGTCACAGCCCCGGGTCGCAGGATCACACCGGTCATCTTCGGGCAATGCCCGGATCACGGTTTCGGTCTTGCGCAGCTCCGAGATTACAGCCTCCAGATCCGGGTCCGCATCCGCCGGGGCCCAGATGGCTCCGGCCACAGGACGGCTATGCTCACCCAGGGCTACCAGTGCCCGGATATCCAGACTGAATCCGGTGGCCGGACGGGCGCGGCCAAAATCAAGACCAATGGCATCATAACGGCCACCCTTGGCAACCGCATCACCATGGCCCGGCACATAGGCCGCAAATACCAGCCCGGTATGATAGTTGTAGCCCCTGAGCTCACAAAAATCGAAACCGAAGCTCACTTCCGGGAAGTCCCGGACCAGCATTTCCGATACCCGATCCAGCTTTTCCAGGGCCTTGTCCAGAGGCTCCGAAGCCCCCTGCAGAATCTTGCGGGCTTCTGCCAGTGCTTCCGGCCCGCCACTGACCGGAACCAGTTGCAGCAACCTGCCACCGGCAGAATCCGGAGGGCAGTCCCCAAGCAGTTCTTCCAGCTCCGGTACCGACTTGCGTCCCACAGCATCAAAAATGGCTGCTTGCGTGTCCCGGTCAAAGTTGCCGGCACCGATCAGACTCTGAAAGATGGCTACATGGGACAGGTCCAGATGCACCCGGGACAACCCGGCAACCCGCAGGGTTTCCAGCATCAGGCTGATCACTTCCATATCAGCAGCTTCGGAATCACTGCCGAACAGTTCGCAGCCGGCCTGAATGGGGGTACGCCCGGTCAGCATATGACGGGGCCGGGTATGCAGCACATGTCCGGCATAACACAGCCGGGTAATGCCTTCCTGCCCGAGGGTATGGGCATCAATACGGGCTGCCTGTGGCGTCATGTCCGCTCGCACACCCATCATCCGCCCGGTGAGCTGGTCTGTAAGCTTGAAGGTCTGCAGCTCCAGATCATGCCCGGTACCGGTAAACAGGGATTCAAGGTATTCAATCAGCGGAGGAATAACCAGCTGGTAGCCCCAGCGCTGGCAGGTATCCATTACATCCCGGCGCAGGGATTCGATCTGTCCGGCCAGGGGCGGCAGAATGTCTTCTACCCCGTCCGGCAGTAACCAGCGATCAGATACTGTCATTTGATTTCGTTGTCCGTCAGACCCGCTCCGGCACAGAGCCGGGGGGATTACACAGAATTGAGGGCGAATTCCGGGCCAGAACAAACCCGGGATAAAACCGCCAGAATTTTACACGGTTGGCCGACACAAAAAAACCGGAATACCTGGGTATTCCGGTTTTATCTCTCCATCCGGGCCCTAGCGGGCGCCTTCCGGATCCTTCAGGAACTTCATGAAGTCACTGTCGGAGTCGATGACCATAATGTCATTCTTGCTTGAGAAGGTGTTCTTGTAGGCTTCCAGACTGCGGTAGAAGCTGTAGAACTCGGCATTGGCACCATAGGCCTTGGCATAGATTTCCGCTGCCTGGCCGTCGCCCTCACCCCGGGTCTTCTCGGACTCGGAGAATGCCTCAGCAAGAATAACCGTGCGCTGACGATCCGCATCGGCACGGATACCTTCAGCCAGCTCGCGACCGCGGGACCGGAATTCCTGGGCCAGCTTCTCACGCTCTGTCGCCATACGGCGATAGACGTTCTCGCTCACCTGCCCCGGAAATTCGATGGCCTTGATCCGGACATCCAGCACTTCGATACCGAATTCCTTGACCGAGGTCTCGTTAACCCGGTCCCTCAGGGTGTGCATCAGCTCATCCCGCTGGCCAGACACCACTTCGTGCATGGTGCGGATACCGAACTCATCCCGCAGTCCGTTGTCCACACGGGACAGCAGCAGCGACTGGGCACGGAACTCATCACCACCTGTGGCCCGGTAGAACTGGTCCACGTTGAGGATTTTCCAGGCAATATAGGAATCCACATCCAGCGGTTTCTTCTCCACCGTCAGGTACTGGCGGGAAGGAAGATCCATGGTCAGAACCCGGATATCAAATTCCCGGACCTGATCAATCACCGGTACCTTGAAATGAATCCCGGCCTGGATATCTGTTTCTACCAGTTCCCCGAACCGCAGCATAACCCCGCGATGGGTTTCCGGAATAATGAAAACACTGGACAGAACCAGCAGAACAACAATAAGGGCGCCTGCAAGGCCCACTACACCTTTAGCTCCCATTATCTGCTCCTCCGTGTGTTGGTGTCCTGTCTGGAGCGTAACTCTTCAATGACCCGGTCGGTCAGCTCCTGTATGTCAGTCTGGGCACTCACTGAGCCGGCAGACGGATCCGAGGAGTTCCGCGGTGCAACTCCCTGGGTCAGACGGTCCAGGGGCAGATACATCATGTTGCCGCTGCTCTCGCTATCCACCAGGATCTTGCTGCTGCTGGACAGTACGGTTTCCAGAGCCTGCAGATACATACGCTCACGGGTAACCTCAGGGGCTTTCTGGTACACCGCCAGCATTTCCAGGAAGCGAGAGGTTTCACCACGGGCGCGCTCAATAACTTCCTGCTTGTAGGCGTTGGCTTCCTCGATCATGCGCTGGGCCTGACCGCGGGCTTCCGGAACCACCTTGTTACGATAGGTTTCAGCTTCCTCTTTGACCCGCTGCTCGTCTTCACGGGCACGCTGGACCTCACGGAAGGCATCCTGAACCGCTGGTGGCGGCTGGGTGCTTTCAACGTTAACCCGGACGATTTCCAGGCCGGTGCCATATTCCTCAAGGAAACGCTGCAGACGCTGCTCAACCCGGACGGCAAGCTCTGCCCGGCCTTCGGTGAGCACGTCATCCAGGGATGAGCTGCCCACTTCGTGACGCAGGGCACTGTCGGTTGCAAACGCCAGAGCCTGGTTGGAGTCCCGGACATTCAGGACATAGGATTTGGCATCCCCAACCCGGTACTGGACCTGAAGATCCACAGTCACCAGGTTTTCGTCCTGGGTCAGCATCTGGCCGCTGGATTCCGCAGTACGCACACTGGTAACACGCACCTTGGTGACATCGTCAATCAATGGCACCTTGAAGCGCAGACCCGGGTTCTCGGTACGGTTGTACTCACCGAAACGCAGAACCACTGCCCGCTCCTGCTCATCCACGGTATAGAAAGACTGGAAAATCACGTATCCCAGAAACAGGATAGCGGCCAGCGCCAGCATGGCTCCCATGCCGCCGGCATTGCCGCTGGCGCCACTGCCATTACCGCCGGACTTGCTGCCTTTTCCACCCAGCATCCGGTTCAGTTTCTCGAGTCCCTTCTTCAGAGCCTCGTCGAGGTCTGGTGGCCCCTGATCATTGCCGCGACGACCACCACCGGTTCCCCAGGGGTCATTGTCGTTACGGTTTCCACCCGGTTCATTCCAGGCCATAGTGCTCTCCGTTACTGACGTATATCGATAAGAATGGCTGCAAATACTAGGGATTTATCCGCGCCCCGGCAATAGGCAGCCCGCTTTCATGGGGTGCCCTGCTCGAAACACAGAGATTCCTCTTTCACTCCGGCCCGACTCAGCAGCTGCAGCCAGTCCCTGTTCTGCAGCCGGATTTCCAATACGGTATCACCACTGTCCCGATGTTGCTCGCCCAGCACTGAGCCGGCTTCGTGCAGCAGCGCACGCAGTTTGCCATCCGCAGGGGCCAGGCGCACAAAATAATGCACCACATCTTGGGCCAGACGTTCCACAATGGCGTCAAACAGGCCGTCGAACCCTGCGCCAGACACCGCAGACACCCAGGCCCTGACCGGAATTCCATGCTCGTTCCTGTCTACCCTGGGGGTAAAGTCCTCAAGCAGGTCAATCTTGTTGAATACCTGCAGGGTAGGAATGTCATCGGCCCCGATTTCTGCCAGCACCTCCTCCACCTGCTCAATATTCTCGTCCCGACGAGTGTCATGACAATCAATGACGTGGAGCAGCAAAGTGGCTTCAGATGTCTCTTCCAGTGTAGCCCGGAATGACTCCACCAGCTTGTGGGGCAGATGGCGGATAAAGCCCACGGTATCGGCGATGACCACCGGACCTATATCCGGAAGCTCCAGCCGGCGCAGGGTCGGGTCCAGTGTTGCGAACAGCTGGTTCGCAGCGTACACGGTGGATGTGGTCATGCGGTTGAACAGGGTGGATTTGCCGGCGTTGGTGTAGCCCACCAGGGATACTGTCGGTATATCGACGCGCTGCCTGGCGCGTCGGCCCTGGTTGCGCTGACGGCGCACCTTTTCCAGCCGCTTGTGAATGGATTTGATGCGTTCCCGCAACAGCCGCCGGTCCGTTTCCAGCTGGGTCTCCCCAGGCCCTCTCAGGCCGATACCGCCTTTCTGCCGCTCCAGGTGAGTCCAGCCCCGCACCAGCCGGGTGGACATATGCTCCAGCTGAGCCAGTTCCACCTGCAACTTGCCTTCATGGGTACGGGCGCGCTGGGCAAAAATATCCAGAATGACTCCGGTCCGGTCCAGTACCCGACACTGGAGCTCCTGCTCTATGTTGCGCTCCTGGCTCGGACTGAGGGCATGATTGAACAGCACCACATCCGCGTCATTGGCAGCAACCGCATCACGGATTTCCTCAAGCTTGCCTTCGCCCACGAAAAGGCGCGGACTGGGCTGTTTGCGGGAACCGGTGACAACAGCCACAGGTTCAACCCCTGCCGAGGTTACAAGCTCCCGGAACTCATCGGGATCTTCGCTGTTGTCATGTGAAGTGAAATCTATGTGAACAAGAATGGCCCGTTCACCGACATCGGGACGATCAAACAAGTTGGCTCAACTCCGAAGCAGTCAGACAATTCATACAAACCATAAAAAACAAACACCCGCGCACCTCTGAGCCCCAGGGCTCTTCGGTTACGCGGGTGGCACAGCCAGACGGCAAATCAGTCTTCAGACTCACCTTCACCTGCCGGATTCTGCTGCGGAATGCGTACATTCCGGGCGGGAACCACAGTAGAGATAGCGTGTTTGTATACCATCTGGCTGACGGTATTCTTCAACAGAATCACAAACTGATCAAAAGACTCAATCTGGCCCTGCAGCTTGATGCCGTTGACCAGAAAGATAGAAACCGGAATGCGTTCCTTGCGTAAGGCATTGAGGTAAGGGTCTTGTAAAGAATGCCCTTTTGACATGTGTATTCTCCTGTTTTTAGTAGATGCAGATCGTCATTTATCAGAGTTAAATGTGGTGCGTAGTCTGATTTTTTTCAAGGCAGCAGCCACGATAAGTTTATCTTCGCTGTCCAGCCACTCCACATCGGACCACTTGCGCAACCAGGTTAACTGCCGTTTGGCCAGCTGGCGCGTCGCCGCAATGCCCTTGCTTACAAATGTGTCATGATCGTACTCGCCGGCAAGATGACACCAGGCCTGGCGGTAACCAACACAACGCATGGAAGGGAGGTCGGGATGTAGATCACCCCTACCCATAAGTGCCTGTACTTCTTCAAGAAAACCGGCTTTCAGCATATTCAGAAAGCGCAGCTGGATTCTTTCGTGAAGCACCCGCCGTTCGGACGGTGCCATGGCAAGCTGAACAATAGTATACGGAAGCGAACTGGCTTCGTCTGCCTGCCATTGGGTGAAATAGGTGTAATCCTTGACTTCACCCCCTGCCCCGGTAACCGGCTCCGGCAATTCCGCCTGCCAGAACGAGGAAATCGGCCGCCCGGTCAGGCGCATGACCTCCAGAGCCCGCAACAGGCGCTGACGGTTGTTGGGGTGGATCAGACCAGCGGCCACCGGGTCTCCGAGTTCCAGTTCCCGGTACAGGGCATCCCAGCCTTTTTCTTCGGCCTCCCCCATCAGGGTCGCCCGTAATTCCGGGCTGGCCGACGGCAATCCGGACATACCGTGCAGCAGCGCCTTGTAATACATCATGGTGCCGCCAACCAGCAGGGGAATCCGCCCGGCAGCACTGATCTTCGCCATTTCCGCCAGGGCATCCCGGCGGAAATCCGCGGCAGAATAGGTCTGGGCAGGATCACAGATATCGATAAGCCGGTGTGGCGCCCTTGCCAGCTCTTCCGGTGATGGCTTGGCGGTACCTATGTCCATGCCCCGGTAGATCATCGCCGAATCCACGCTGATGATGTCACAGGGCAGCTGCTCACACAGGGCCATGGCCAGATCGGTCTTGCCCGAAGCCGTAGGTCCCATCAGAAAAATGGCCGGAGGTCTGGATGCCGGCGGAGTCGTTGGTCCGGTCATGAGTCTTTAGCGCCCCCGCAGAAACAGCTTGTCCAGTTCCGACAGGGTCACCAGGGTCCAGGTGGGGCGGCCGTGGTTGCACTGGCCGCTGCGCTCGGTGGCTTCCATATCCCGCAACAGGGTGTTCATTTCCGGAATGGTCAGCTGCCGGTTGGCACGAACCGAGCCGTGACAGGCCATGGTTCCCAGCAATTCATGGGTAACGGCCTCAATGCGGTCACTCTGGCCATGCTCCACCAGATCCGCCAGCACATCCCGCACCAGCTGTTCGGTATCCGCTCCCCGGAGCAGTGCCGGAATCTGGCGCACTGCCAGTGTTTCCGGACCAATACGTTCAATACCCAGCCCCAGCTTCTGCAGCTCCGCACCATGGGTTTCCGCCAGCGCTGCCTCTTTCTGGCTGACCGCCAGCGACAGGGGCACCAGAAGCGGCTGGCTTTTCAGGTGCTGCTCTTCCAGCGCCCGCTTCATACGTTCATAGGTGATGCGCTCATGGGCGGCATGCATATCCACCACAATCATTCCGGCACGGCTCTGAGCCAGAATGTAGATACCATGCAACTGGGCAATGGCGTACCCCAGGGGCGGTTCCTCGTCACTGTTAACCGGCGGCGTCAAACCCGGTGCAGCGACAGGCTCCGGTGCTGGAGCGGCGCCTGTGTCGACACCGCCTCCGGCGTTCAGGGACTGGTAAAAGGCCATCTGGTCACTGGCCTGCCATTCCTGTTGCGGGGCACCCGGGGAGACAGCCGGATAATGAACGCTGGTTGTCGGCTGAGCAGATACGCCGGCAGCAGGCTGTGGAACAGACTGGCTTTCCCGACCAAAGGATTGTGCAACGGCACCCCGAAGATGATCGTCCGGACGCACGTCCGCCAGCGCCTTGTGCAGGGTGCGGAAGATGAAGTCATGAACCAGGCGGCCATCCCGGAAGCGCACTTCATGCTTGGTGGGATGCACATTCACATCCACGCTGGCCGGATCCACTTCCAGATACAGCACAAAGGCCGGATGGCGATTATTGTAAAGCACGTCACGGTAGGCCTGACGCACGGCATGGGCCACCAGCCGGTCCCGGATCACCCGGCCGTTCACAAAAAAGTACTGCAGATCGGCCTGGCTACGGGAAAAGGTGGGCAGGGCCACCCAGCCCCACAGACGCAGGCCGGTGGCCTCTGCGTCAATCACTACCGAATTGTCAATAAACTGCTGGCCACACAGGGCACCGATACGCCGCTCCCGATCCAGATCCGTACCGGCCGGACGCAGGCTCTGCACCACTCTCTGGTTGTGCCTCAGGGTGAATCCGGTATCAAAGCGACTGAGCGCCTGACGCCGGATACACTCTTCCACGTGGCCGAATTCGGTTTTCTCTGTACGCAGGAACTTGCGCCGGGCCGGAGTATTGAAGAACAGGTCCCGGACTTCCACCGTGGTACCAACCGGATGGGCGGCCGGAGAGATCCGGGCATCCATATCCCGGCCTTCCACTTCCACCCGGGACGCTGCTTCCTGGCTTTCGGTTCTGGACGTCAGGGACAGCCGGGACACGGAACTGATACTGGCCAGGGCCTCGCCCCGGAACCCCAGGGAAGACACGGCCTCAAGGTCATCAAGGCTGACAATCTTGCTGGTCGCATGGCGGCTCAGTGCCAGGGGCAGATCCGCCTCATCAATGCCACAGCCGTCATCACGGACCCGGATAAGCTTGACGCCGCCCTGCTCCACGTCCACATCGACACGCCCGGCGCCGGCATCCAGGGCATTTTCCACCAGTTCCTTTACGACAGAGGCAGGACGCTCCACCACCTCGCCGGCGGCAATCTGGTTTGCGAGCCGGGGCGAGAGCAATTGGATGTGGGGCATATTACGGAAAAGCCTCTTGTTCAGGTTGCGGGAATTCGAATGGTCTGGCCTACGATAACACGGTCATCCCTCAGGCCGTTATACTGCATCAGGCGGCTGACGGAGGTACGGTTAGCCCGGGCCACCTCGGACAGGGTATCGCCGCGGCGGATCCGGTAATGGCTGACCTTGCTGCCACTTTCCCGCTGCTGCTTCTGCCACGCCAACAGGGTACCGGGTGGTGGCGTCTTGCGGAAATACTCATCGATGCCTTTCATGATGGCGGAAGCAAGCTTGCTCCGGTAGCTGCCGGAAGACAGCTTTTGCTCTTCCTGGGGATTGGAGATAAAGCCGGCCTCTACCAGAATGGAGGGAATGTCCGGTGACTTGAGCACCACGAACGCCGCCTGTTCCACCCCGGACTTGTGCAGTTTGGCCACCCGCCCCAGCTTGTTCAGCACGGAATTGCCCACACCCAGACTGGCATTAATACTGGCGGTCATGGACAGGTCCAGCAATACCCCTGCCAGCATGTCATCCCGGCCATCCAGGGAGACACCTCCGGTCAGATCCGAACGGTTCTCACTCTGGGCCAGCCAGCGTGCCGTTTCACTGGTGGCGCCCCGCTGGGACAGGGCAAATACCGATGCCCCTCTGGGCTGCTGGGTACGGAAGGCGTCCGCATGAATCGAGACAAACAGGTCCGCATTGTGTTTCCGGGCCAGCAGGGTCCGGTTACGCAGCCCTATGTAATAGTCCCCGGTACGGGTCAGACGGGCGCTGTACCCGGGCTGATCATCAATCAGCTTGGCCAGGGTTTTCGCCATCTTCAGCACCACATCCTTTTCCCGGGTTCCCCGGGCACCTATGGCACCGGGATCCTCACCGCCATGACCGGCATCAACCACCACGATCACATCCCGCTTGCCGGCAGAATCCTGGGTTACCGTGGGTTTGGCGGGCTTGTCCTGGGGCTGTCCGCCCTCCTTGATCAGATCGATGACCAGACGGTGGCCGTACTGGTCGTTGGGCTCCAGTTGAAAGCTGCGGGGTTTGATATCGCCATCCAGATCCAGAACGATGCGCAGGTCCGAGCCGTTGCGGGGAGCACTGCGGATACGCCGGATAGGACTGCCGGACAGATCCAGCTTGCTGAAATCCGCCTTCAGCGAGGTGTTTTTCAGATCCACAACCAGCCGGGCCGGGGCTTTCAGGGAGAAAATATTGTGTGCCACCTTGCCGGCGGTATCCAGAACCAGCCGGGTATGGTCCGGAGCCGGCCACACCCTGACACCATCCACCCGGGTGGCAGCTCCGGCTGCTATGGGGATCAGCAGCAGAATGGCCACCAGCATCAGCCGGCAACGGGAAACAAAGTCTGTTCTGTTCATAGGCTATTCCCGCTCATTCGCTTATCAAACCGGGCCTTCACTGCTTCCGCCCGGTCCTTTCCAGTTCATTCAACAGTTCCGCTCCGGCTTCCGAGCGGGCACCGAGTACCACAACACGCCCGCCGTCCTGCACCTCCAGGCGGATTTCCAGATCCGGAGCCGGCAGCACACCCGCCCCCCGCTCAGGCCACTCGATCAGACACAGACTGTGTCCGTTCAGGTAATCCCGGATACCCATATACTCGAGCTCTTCCGGGTCCGCCAGGCGGTACAGGTCAAAATGGTATGCAGGTGGCTGCAGTTCCTCGTAAGGCTCCACCAGGGTGTAGGTCGGGCTCTTCACCGCCCCCGAATGCCCCAGGCCCCGAATCACGCCACGACTCAGGGTGGTTTTTCCCATCCCCAGATCACCTTCGAGAAAGATTATCAGGCCTCGACCGCTAGCGGCGACGCCCTGCGCCAGCTGTCGCCCCAGATCGCCTGTCTCGGCTTCATTTTTGAGGAACAGCCGACGCTCCATTGCAAAATCTCTCATGCACTCTCCCGATGCCGGCAACCCGCCGCTTCCGACTCCCGGAATACCCCGGGCAGAGCCTCAATCACATCGCCCGGGATCAGCCCCATAAAGCCTTTCGACTCCGATGCACGGCAGGCGGCCTCCAGATGTACCGCCGCTGCCAGTGTTGCGGCCCGCTCAGGGTTTCCAAGCTGGGCATAGAGCGCACCGGCAATACCGGAAAGAACGTCACCCATGCCTCCGGTCGCCATCCCGGGGTTGCTGCCGCTGACGATATTCACCGAGTCCCCCCCGGTCGCAATAACCGTACCCGCCCCTTTCAGCAACAGGGTACCGCCAAAGATTTTCTGTAACTGGCTAGCCGCACTGATCCGGTCGGTTTCGATATCCGCCACCTGACATTTGAGCAGGCGCGCAGCCTCTCCCGGATGCGGCGTCAGAATCTGCCGGGGAAAAGCCACCGGATCCCGGGAAGCCAGCAGGTTCAGGGCATCAGCGTCCAGCACCCGGGGCTTGCCACTGGCCAGTACCAGTTCCAGCATCTGCTGTCCCCAGGCACTGCGCCCGAGCCCGGGGCCACAGACAACCACCGTTGCCGCCTTCAGCAAGGGCTCCAGGCCGGAACCATGATCCAGACCGTGCACCATCACCGACGGGCACCGGGCCAGGGCCGCGGTTACATGCTCCGGCCGGGTGGCCAGGGCCACCAGGCCCGCGCCGGAACGGGAGGCGGCCTCCGCAGCCATGATACCGGCACCACCAAAACCATGATCGCCGGCGACCACCAGAACATATCCGAACTGACCCTTATGGGCATTGGCCGGGCGTTGCGGCAACCAGCTGCTGACGGACATCCAGTCCCGGCGCAGAGCCAGGGGCTGCTGCCCACTATCAGCCGCGCCCGGCCCGACCGCCAGATCATCAAACACCACCTGGCCACAGACACCCGGACCCTGGCCGGTAAACAGCCCGGCTTTCAGGCCAATAAAGGTAACCGTGAGGTCAGCCTGAACAACGGCCCCGGCAGCGGCTCCCGTGCTGGCATCCAGCCCCGACGGCAGATCAACGGCCAGCACCGGCGCGGCAACCCCATTACAGCGCTCAATCATTCCGGCAAAGGGTTCCCGGGGGGCACCAGTAACACCGGTTCCGAGCATGGCGTCCACCACCACCCCCGCCTGCCGGAACGCCTGATCCAGCTCGTCCTCCGACAGGGTTTCAAATTCCTGCACACTGACATTTGCTGAAACTGCCGCCTGCCAGGCCTTGCGGGCATCGCCGCTGAGCCGGTCGGGGGATGTCACGGCCAGACACTGCACCTCCAGACCATGACGTTTGGCCGAAGCAGCCACCAGATAACCATCACCGCCATTGTTGCCGGCACCGCAAAGCACCAGTACCCTTCCCGGCTCTGGCCAGTTCGCCGCCAGCTGACGGAAACAGGCAGCGGCCGCCCGCTGCATCAGCACAAATCCGTCAACACCTTGCTGGTCAATGACATAGCGATCAATCGCACGCACAGCATCGGCGCCAAACAATGCGTCTGGTAGACTGTTCTTCGCAGATGCGGACATGAGCCTGAGCTCCCGTTACAGAAACCGGTTTAAGAAAAATGGCCAGATGTCTGTAAAGCATAGCAAAACGGGCAAAAAGGTCATAACTTAATCAGATTAATTTTCGGTACTCACGATTTCACCCGGCCCGGCTGCACTGCACAGGAACAGCCGCCCCCAGGACGACAGCAGCGCATATGCCCGATACCACACAGGACCTGACCGAACTGAGCACCCGTATCCGGGAGTGGGCTCAGGAGCTGGGTTTCTCCGACCTGGGAATCACCGTGCCCGACACCGGCGCCCACGGTGAATACCTGCGCAACTGGCTGGCCCGGGGCTTCCACGGGGACATGGAATACATGGGCCATCATGGCGACAAGCGCTACACGCCCACATCCCTGGTTCCCGGTACCGCCCGGGTAATCTCTGTGCGCATGGATTACCTGACCGCCCCTGACAATCCGAAACAAGCGCTTACTAACCGGGAGAACGCCTATATCACCCGCTATGCCCTGGGGCGCGACTATCACAAGCTGATCCGCAAGCGCCTGGCGACACTGGCGAAACGGGTAGATGAAGCGCTCAGCGGCTACGACTATCGGGCTTTTGTGGACAGTGCCCCGGTGCTGGAACGGGCCCTGGCGCAACAGGCAGGACTGGGCTGGATTGGCAAGAATGCCATGCTGATTCACCCCAAAGCCGGATCTTTCTTCTTCCTTGGGGAAATTTTCACCAACGCACCGCTGCCGGTGGACGAACCCTTTGCAACCGACCATTGCGGCAGCTGCACTTCCTGCCTCACCCACTGCCCCACGGACGCCTTTGCCGGGCCGCGGCTGCTGGATGCCCGACGCTGCATCAGCTACCTCACTATCGAGCTGAAAAAGTCCATTCCGGAAGAACTGCGACCACTGATAGGAAACCGGGTTTTTGGCTGCGACGACTGCCAGCTGGCCTGCCCCTGGCAGAAATTCAGCAAGCCGGGCCGGGAAGACGACTTCCGGCCGCGCCATGGTCTGAACAACAGCTCCCTGGCGGAGCTGTTTCTGTGGACCGAAGAGCAGTTTCTCAAACGTACCGAAGGCTCGGCCATTCGCCGCACCGGCTATGAAGGCTGGCTCAGGAATCTGGCCGTGGGTCTGGGCAACGCACCGTCAACCATTCCCGTAATCGAGGCCCTGAAACAGCGGGCCGAGTATCCGTCGGAGATGGTCCGGGAACATGTTCACTGGGCCCTGAAGCAACACGGCCTATAACCGGAAGAAATGCTCCCGGTAGTGCCTCAGCTCGTTGATGGAATCCCGGATATCATCCAGCGCCAGGTGACTCCCCTGTTTCCTGACACCCGCCAGCACATCCGGACGCCAGCGCCGGGCCAGCTCCTTGATGGTGGATACATCCAGGTTACGGTAATGGAAGAAGGCCTCCAGTTCCGGCATATACTTCACCAGAAAACGCCGGTCCTGCCCAATGCTGTTGCCACACAGTGGCGACTGCCCGGGTTCCAGGTGCTGCTTCAGAAATTCCAGAGTCTGCTGCTCCGCCTGGGCCTCACTGATGCGGCTTTCCTGTACCCGGCGGGTCAATCCGCTGGCACCGTGGGTTGTGGTACACCACTCGTCCATGGCTTCGAGCAGGCTGTCCGGCTGATGTATGGCAATCACCGGCCCCTCCGCAATGGTGTTGAGTTCTGAGTCGGTGACAATGGTGGCCATTTCGATAATCCGGTCCCGTTCCGGATCCAGTCCGGTCATTTCCAGATCTATCCATACCAGGCGGTTGTTTTCTGCCATGCTCGGTTCCTAGCGTTCAGGTTTCGTTGGAGAAGGGAATTTACCTTTGTATTGTGGACGATTAACGTATGATGTAACACCTCACTTAACCGAATACCGGCAATTGGTTTTTAATGGCAAAACGGCGACTGAACAAACAGCAGCAATTTCGTATCAAAAAAATTCAGGAAGAGCGCACTGCCCGTGCAGCCCGCAAGGAAAAGGCCGTTCAGAAACTGGCGGAATCCGGCGAACTGGGCCCGGAGCAGGAAGGCCTGATCATTGCCCACTATGGCCAGCAGCTGGATGTGGAATGCCTTGAGGGGGCGGATACCGGGAAAGTTGTCCGCTGTTTCGTGCGTGCCAATATCGACAGTCTGGTTACCGGCGACAGGGTCATCTGGCGCCCGGGCAAGAATGACACCGGCGTTATTGTGGCCCGCTG
>JBFHSI010000027.1:0-21212 GCA_041591245.1 Marinobacter sp. | reverse complement strand
CGTTACGATCCATGTGGTTGATCAGCCGGCACAGGTACTCACTGGCAATATCGGCTTTCAGGGTCCAGGAAATGTTGGTGTAGCCAAAGATCATGCCCGCGTTGGGTACGCCTTCCACCATCACATTCTTGTAGATCACCTTGTCCTTGAGCGCCACCTCCTGGCCATCCACCCGGGGCGTGATGCCGCCCAGCATCTGGATGTCCAGGCCGGTAGCCGGAATGATGATGTCGGCTTCCAGCTCTTCACCGGACTTCAGGCGAATGCCGTTTTTGGTGAAGCGTTCGATATGATCAGTCTTGATGGAGGCAGTGCCGGCTTTAATGGCCTCAAACAGATCGCCATCTTTCACCACACACAGGCGCTGGTCCCAGGGGTTGTAGTCCGGGCTGAAGTGACGCATGTCGGCCTTGCCCTTGAGCTGCCGTTTGATCACCGACAGAAAGAGCCGGCGCATGGCTTTCGGGCTCTTGCGCGAACGCTCATAGAGCAGCCGGGAAATCGAAATGTTGCGGGCGCGGGTTAACCGGTAGGCCGTCTTTTCCGGCAGGACTTTCTGCAGCGCCAGGGTGACTTTATCGGTTGACGGCAACGGCATCAGATAGGTAGGCGAACGCTGCAGCATGGTAACGTGTGCGGCCTTCTCTGCCATAGTGGGCACCAGGGTAATTGCCGTGGCACCGCTGCCAATCACCACCACCTTCTTGCCCGAGTAATCCAGATTCTCCGGCCAGTGCTGGGGATGGACAATCTGCCCTTTGAAGTCAGCTTCGCCCGGGAAATCCGGTTTGTAGCCCTGATCATAATTGTAGTAACCGGTGCAGCCCACCATAAAGCCGGCGGTGTAGCTCTCGGTCTCCCCGGTGGTTTCATTGACCGCGGAAATCT
Source organism: Marinobacter sp. (assembly GCA_041591245.1). Lineage (GTDB taxonomy): Bacteria > Pseudomonadota > Gammaproteobacteria > Pseudomonadales > Oleiphilaceae > Marinobacter. The sequence goes on along the minus strand of JBFHSI010000027.1, from coordinate 20,324 downwards.
TCCAGCAGTTGTCGACACTGGACCAGTCGGCAGTCTTTACCGCCACGCCGTAGCGGATATGGCGCTCAACGTCATACTCTTCGGCGGTTTCACGGACGTAATTCTTGATGGCGGCACCCTCCGCCAGCACCTTGGCTCCGGTCCAGGGCCGGAAGCTGTAGCCGAAGGTGAACATGTCAGAATCAGAGCGTATCCCCGGATACCGGAACAGATCCCAGGTTCCCCCCAGAGACTGCCGGCGCTCGAGAATGGCAAAGGATTTTCCCGGACACTCCCGCCGGAGGTGGCAGGCCATGCCAATACCGGATACTCCGGCGCCGATGATCAGGACATCAAAATGGTGTTGGCTCATGGTTGCGACCTCACTGTGTTCCCGTAATCGTCAGAACCTTTCCTGATGCTGGGAAAGGCCATTTGTGGGCTCACGTTAACCGCTCGGGCACAGGGGGGAATTGGCCATTTATGCCGGCACGGGCCGTACAGAGGGCCAGTTGGACGACCCCGGGGAGGAAACCGGTATCCGGAAGAAGGGATTCAGTCCTGGGGATTCAGGCGCTGCTTCAGCACCCCGGCTGCATGCTCACCCCAGAGCCTGTAGGCCTGTGCCCCGGGGTGAAAGCCGTCGCTGGCCATGAGTTCAGAGGACACAGGAAAGGGCACCGCCAGATAGTCGCAGGCGGGTTCCTGACTGCAATGGTATTCCAGGTATGCGTTTAACTGTCTGGCCCGAAATCCCAAATACCAGCGCAAAGGTTGTGGCAGGGCCGGAAACAGATGCATGGGCGGAACCGAGGTAAAGATTACCTGGCGTACGCCGAAGCGTCCGGTCAGCCGGGATGTCAGCTGCCCCAGATTATGCTTCCACTGGCGGTCGCTGGTGCGTCCGGTCACATCATTGACCCCCACCGACACTATGGCCACATCAAAGCCTTCTTCCGGCTCCGCAGCCAGGGCTTCCAGCACCTGGGACGAGGTACGCCCGGTTTCCGCCAGCAGTTTCCAGTGCACGGTGAAATCCGGCATCAGTGCCTGGTACAACTGGCCGGACAGAGCCTGATCCTGGGTCTCCACGCCAACGCCAGTGGCGGCGGAATCGCCCACAATCAGCACCCGTAATTCCGGCCCCTGACCACCGGAGCCGGAACGGGCGCCGGCCGGCTCCGGCAAACGGGGGGTGACCCGGCGGACATAACGACCCTGCACAATCAGAAGAGGGGCAAGCACAAGGGTAGACAGGGGAAACAGCATGGGATATTCCGGCTCAACCCGTTGTAATGTTCTGGAAGAATCAGGGAAACCTGTTCCGTGATATAAAAACTGACCTTAGCGGAAAAACCGGCGTTTAAAAAGCCTGCAAAGCCGACCGGGAGAGCACAGTCACAGAGCCACAGAGGATTCCCTGTTACCAGAACCCTGCTCCGGATTCAGGTAAGGGATAACAACAACTAGACGACCGGTCTATTCACAACTAGGCTGCACACCATGAACCGACACAAAGATACCTGCCAACATCTGCTGGCTACCGGCCAGGACATTATCTCCAGCCGGGGCTTCAGCTCCGTTGGCCTGAGCACCATCCTGCAGCAGGCCAATGTGCCCAAGGGCTCCTTTTACCACTATTTCCGGTCCAAGGAGCAGTTCGGCCAGGCCCTGCTGGAGGATTATTTTGCAGGCTATCTGGACGCACTGGCGCAACGCTTCAGCACAGCCGACCAGAGCGCCCTGCAGCGGCTGATGGGCTACTGGGAAAACTGGCGGCACCAGTACTGCGGCCCGGATGGACTGCAGAACTGTCTGGTGGTCAAACTCAGTGCCGAAGTGGCCGACCTGTCGGAACCCATGCGCATCGCCCTGAGGGACGGCACCAGCCGGATCATCGACGCCATTGCCGGCTGTATCCGGGCCGCCATTGACGAGCAGTCCCTGCCCGAACAGGACGAGTATGAGCTGGCCGGCAACCTGTATCAGCTGTGGCTGGGCGCCAGTCTGCTCACCAAGCTCCGGCACGACTGCCAGGCCATGGACAGAGCCATGACCCTGACCCGCGCCCTGCTCAACCATTAACCGGCTCCGGGCATTTGCAGTACGCCCGCAAGTCATCCAACACCCGATCACCCGCCTGAATTCCCGGCGGACCCTGAAAACCCACGAGGACCTGTCAGCCATGAACAATTTCGAGTTTTACAACCCGACCCGCATCGTCTTCGGGGAAGGAAAAGTAGCCAACCTGGACAAGCTGATCCCGGAAGATGCCATTGTCATGGTGCTGTTTGGTGGCGAAAGCGCCCGCCGTACCGGCACCCTGGACGAAGTCACCACGGCTCTGGGCAAGCGCACAGTACATCTGTTCGGAGGCATAGAGCCCAACCCCAGCTTTGAAACCCTGATGAATGCAGTTGCCAGCGTGCGTGAACACAAGGTGGACTTCCTGCTGGCGGTGGGCGGCGGTTCCGTTATCGACGGCACCAAATTTGTGGCCGCCGCTGCCGTCTTCGAAGGCGACGCCTGGGACATCATGCTCAAGGGTGGCCGCAATATCGAGCGCGCCCTGCCCTTCGGCTCAGTCCTGACCCTGCCCGCCACCGGCTCGGAAATGAACAAGGGCGGCGTTGTTACCCGCAAGGCCCTGAAGGCAAAACTTCCGTTCCAGAACAACCTGCTGTTCCCGCAGTTTTCGATTCTGGACCCCACCAAAACCTTCACCCTGCCCACCCGTCAGGTGGCCAATGGTGTGGTGGATGCCTTTGTACACGTGATTGAACAGTATCTGACCTATCCGGCTCAGGCGCCTGTGCAGGACCGCTTTGCCGAAGGTCTTCTGCAGACTCTGGTGGAAATCGGACCCCAGGCCATCGCCGAAAATGACAACTACCAGATCCGTGCCAGCCTGATGTGGACTGCCACCCTGGCGCTCAACGGCCTGATCGGCAGCGGCGTTCCCCAGGACTGGGCCACCCATATGCTGGGCCACGAACTGACCGCCCTGCACAACCTGGATCACGCCCAGACCCTGGCCATTGTGCTGCCTTCCATGCTGCGGGAACGCAAGGCTTCCAAGCTGGAAAAACTGCTGCAGTACGGTGAGCGGGTGTGGAATATCCGGGAAGGCAGTGACGACGAACGCGCCGAAGCCGCCATTACCAGAACCCAGGAATTCTTCGAGTCCCTGGGCGTCGGTACCCGCCTGTCGGACTACAAGCTGGGCGAGGAAGATATCGAGCCCCTGATCGACAGCCTGAAGAGCCACAAGATGGTGGCCCTGGGCGAGCATGGCGATGTCACCCCGGATGTGTGCCGCCGGGTACTCCAGCGCGCGCTGTAAGCCTGACTGCCGCCATCACGGCCACAAGGCTGTGATGGCGTAACAGGCTTTCCATTTTTTGCCCTCCTTTTTTGTCTTCCTTTTTGGGCCCGGCACCTGCACAGGGTGCCGTTTTTCTTTCCGCGCCTGAGCGAATCCGTTAACCCCGCTGGCATATCCCGCCATTGCCATTGGCCGGCCAATTGGCCAGGATCAGAGTCCGATACCTCACGTGGACGACAGATCAATGGACCGCTATCTCCAGCCCACCTTTTTCTTCGATTACCAGCAGCCCGAACTGGACGCCTGGATCCGCCGCCATCTGGAAGGCGTGCCCGATGATCCTGTGCAGCAGGCCCGGGCGCTCTATCTGGCGGTCCGGGACGGCATCAGCTACAACCCCTATGTGTTCCGCACTGAAGCGGAAACCTTCCGGGCCAGCCATGCCCTTGCCACCGGTGAAACCTACTGCATACCCAAGGCGGTACTGCTGGGGGCCGCCGCCCGTGCTGTCGGCATACCCAGCCGTCTGGGGCTGGCCGATGTGCGTAACCACCTGTCCAGCCCCCGGCTGATCCAGTGGCTGCAGTCCGACATTTTCCGCATGCACGGCTATATCGAACTGTTCCTGAATGGCCGATGGGTCAAGGCCACACCGGCATTCAACCGGCAGCTGTGTGCACTGATGAAAGTGGAGCCGCTGGAATTTGACGGCATTCATGACTCGGTTTTTCAGGAATATACGGAATCGGGGCAGGCCCACATGGAATACGTGAATGACCACGGGGTATTCGAGGATGTTCCCCACGACTTCATAGTCGCGGGGATCAGGGCGGCCTATGGTCACCTGTTCCCGGACGACGCCGGGATACAGGTGAGCGGCAGCCTGGAGCAGGATCTGAACCGGTAAGACCTGGGCGGCTCGGGCCGCCCGCCCGGTTATCCTTCCGCGGAGTTGCGGATCAGGAAGTCAAAGGCACTGAGTGCTGCCTTGGCACCTTCGCCCATGGAGATAACAATCTGCTTGTAGGGCACGGTGGTGGCATCACCGGCAGCGAATACTCCGGGAATGGAGGTTTCGTTGCGCTCGTTGACGACGATTTCCCCGTGCCGGCTCAGTTCGATATCCCCTTTCAGCCAGTCGGTGTTGGGCACCAGACCGATCTGGACAAACACACCTTCCAGCTCCACATGGTGCAGCTCACCGGTGTTCCGGTCCTTATAGCTGAGACCGTTCACCCGGCCATTGTCACCGGTCACTTCGGTGGTCTCGGCAGAGGTGATCACCTGCACATTGTCCAGGCTGTGCAGCTTGTCCTGCAGTACCTGATCCGCGCGCATCTGGTCACCGAATTCGATCAGGGTGACATGGGCCACGATACCGGCCAGATCAATGGCCGCTTCCACACCGGAGTTACCACCGCCAATGACCGCAACCCGCTTGCCCTTGAACAGGGGACCGTCACAGTGCGGGCAGTAGGCCACTCCCTTGTTCCGGTATTCCTCTTCACCCGGAACACCCAGCTGCCTCCAGCGGGCACCGGTGGCCAGTACCACAGTGCGGGCTTTCAGGGATGCGCCATTGGCCAGTCGGACTTCGTGGGGCTGGCCCGGCTGTGCTGCCGGAATCAGCTTCTCGGCACGCTGCATGTTCATGATATCCACATCATACTGCTGCACATGCTGTTCCATGGCGGCCACCAGTTTCGGACCCTCGGTGTAGGGCACGGAAATCAGGTTCTCGATGCCCATGGTGTCGGACACCTGACCCCCGAAACGCTCGGCGGCAATGCCTGTGGCTATGCCTTTACGGGCAGCGTAGATGGCTGCTGCGGAACCTGCCGGGCCGCCACCGATCACCAGCACCTCGAAGGTACCTTTTTCGCGGATTTTCGCCGCTTCCTTTTCCTCCGAACTGGTGTCCAGGCGACCCACGATCTCTTCCAGGGTCATCCGGCCCTGGCCCCAGGGCTCACCATTGAGATAGACACTGGGCACTGCCATGACTTCGCGTTTTTCCACCTCATCCTGGAACAGGGCTCCGTCAATGGCGGTGTGCCGGATATTCGGGTTGAGCACGCTCATCAGGTTCAGGGCCTGAACCACATCCGGGCAGTTCTGGCAGGACAGGGAGAAATAGGTTTCAAATTCAAAGTCGCCTTCCAGAGCGCGGATCTGCTCGATCACTTCGTCAGAAGCCTTGGGCGGATGGCCACCCACCTGCAGCAGCGCCAGCACCAGGGATGTGAACTCGTGGCCCATGGGAATGCCGGCAAAACGTACACTGATATCGGTGCCGGCCCGGCGAATGGCAAAAGACGGACGACGCACGCCTTCCGGGGCCTCTTCAACCATTGAGATTTTTTCCGACAGACCAGCAATTTCCTGCAACAGCTCGTGCAGCTCCCTGGACTTGTCACTGTCATCCAGCGCCGCAACCAGTTCAATCGGCTGCTGCAGCTTGCCCATGTAGGCTTTCAACTGTTCTTTGATACCTGCTTCCAACATGAAGTCTTTCCCCTTTAGATAACGAATCCGGATACTGAATTGGATTGGACGTTTGAATCGTCGATGAACAAACAATACGGCCAGACACAGAAATGCTCAAATTAATTGCCCATACACTTGTAATAGGGACGACCTATCAACCTCCTTCCAACGACCCCCGGAACCTTGACCAATAGCGCATACCCATTGTCCGGACAGGCCAGTATGATGTGGGTATACTTGCGTCCCCCCGCAACATCACCCTTTGTTATTCAGGATAGGCAGAGCATGTTTCTAGAACGTTTTCACTCCGTTCAGGGCGAACAGGTCCATATAACCGCTGCGCAGGCCAGCCTGTTCGCCAAAGAAGTGGCGAGCGATTTCAATCCGATTCACGACCCGGATGCCCGCCGTTTCTGTGTGCCCGGCGACCTGCTGTTTGCCGTGGTTCTGTGGCGTTTCGGGCTGTCTGAAAACATGACCTTCAGATTCCGCAGCCTGCTGGGCAAGGACATTCCCCTGGAGTTCCGGGAAAACGGCGAGCACACCATCGAAGTCTGTGATTCCGCCGGCAAGGTCTATCTGGAAGTCACCCGGGAAGGTGCCACCACCCGGGATCAGGACATCATTGAAGCCTTTACCCGCTGCTATGTGGCGGAGTCCGGCAAGAACTTCCCCCACACCCTGCAGCCACTGATGGAATCCCGGGGCGTCATGTTCAATCCGGACCGGCCCATGGTGATGTACGAAAGCATGAGCCTGTCCCTGGACAGTGTGAATGTCGCCGATCCGGTTCTGGAACTGCACAACGCCGATCTCGAACCCGCCGGCAAACGGGGCACGGTGACTCTGGATTACCGGCTGACCTGTGGCAGTGGTGCCACCGGAGAAGTATCCAAGCGCCTGGTACTCGGAGGCCTCCGGCCCTATAGCCAGGACGCCATGGACGGAGTTCTGGAAGAATTCTACCGGCTCAAGGCCAAAGGCACTGGAGCCGTAAATAACTGATCCAGATCGCCCTTGCGGTCACCACATCCGTCTACACTTGTTGACAACCTCAGGTCACAACAAGGACGGATCGAATGACCGCAGAACCTGCGCCTCTGGACCCGGGAGCAGCCTACCGGCTTGCGCCTGATGCTGTTATTACCGCCCTGGGCAGTGACCCTGACCGAGGTCTGAGCGCCAACGAAGCCCGGGCACGGCTGGAGCGGGGCGGCCCCAACCAGCTCACTGCCACCCGGCCGGTCCCGGCCTGGCGCAAACTGCTCAACCAGTGCCGTGACCCTCTGGTCATCCTGTTGCTGGTGGCGGCAGCGGTTTCCCTGGCTTTGTGGTTGTACCAGCAGGATTCTCCCCTGCCCTACGAAGCCATTGCCATTCTCGCCATCGTTGTTCTCAACGCCTTTATGGGCTTTATCCAGCAGTTCCGGGCCGAACAGGCCGTGGCAGCTCTGCGCCGGATGGCTGCCGCCCAGGCCCGGGTCATCCGGGATGGCGTCCAGTGCAGCATCCCCGCCAGCGACCTTGTGCCCGGTGACATCATCCTGATGGAAGAAGGCGACACAGTGCCCGCCGATGCCCGGCTGATCCATTCGGTATCCCTGCAAACCTCGGAAGCGGCCCTTACCGGCGAAAGCCACCCCGAAGCCAAGGAGCCGGAAACCATTGCCGGAGAGGCCGCCATTGGTGACCGGCAGAACATGGTGTTCAGCGGGACAGTGGTCACCTACGGCCGGGGCACCGGCGTTGTGACCGCCACCGGCATGAACACGGAAATGGGGCAGATTGCCGGCATGCTGGAGCAGGCACCACCGGAAACCACCCCCCTGCAGGAAGACCTGGCCCGGGTAGGCAAACGGCTCGGACTGGTGGTCATCGGTATCGCCCTGGTGATGGTCACCACCATCCTTCTGGTGGAAAAGGTCAGCGGCCTGGCCGCCATATTCAGCGTGCTGATCTTCGGCGTGGCCCTGGCGGTGGCAGCGGTACCCGAGGGCCTGCCGGCGGTAGTCACGGCGGTACTGGCCCTGGGGGTTCAGCGCATGGCCCGCCGCAACGCCATTGTCCGCCATCTGGCGGCGGTGGAAACCCTGGGTTCCGCCAGCGTCATTGCTTCGGACAAGACCGGCACCCTGACCCGCAACGAAATGACCGTAAAGGCGGTGGTCACCGCCAGTGGCCGGGTCACTCTGGGCGGCACCGGCTATGAACCCGAGGGAGAAGTCACCAGCCAGCCTCTGGAAGCCACCGACGAAGAGGCCCTGCATCTGGAACTGGTACAGGCCCTGACCGTGGGCGACAGGGCCACCAATGCGGTGCTGCAGAATCAGGATGGCCACTGGAGTATTCAGGGGGATCCCACCGAAGGCGCCCTGATCGTCGCCGCCCGCAAGGCCGGACTGACCGAAGACCACCTGGACACCCGTTACGACCGCATTGGCGAGCTGCCCTTTTCCTCTGAACGCAAACTCATGTCCACCCTGCACACAGACAGTGAGCAACAGGAACAGGTGCTGGTATTCACCAAGGGCGCACCGGATGTGCTGCTGGGGCGCTGCACCCGGGAGCGGGTCGGCAACAGCACCCGGGAGCTTACGGACAGCCGCCGGGCGCAGATCCTGGCCAGCAACGAGGCCCTGGCGGGGGAGGCCTTCCGGACCCTGGGGGTTGCCGTCAGACACCTGCCGGCAGACACCTTTACCCCGGCGTCAGTTGGCGAACATCTGGAGAATGACCTGGTGTTTGTGGGCCTGATCGGCATGATCGACCCGCCCCGGGAAGAAGCCAGGGAGGCCGTGGCCCAGGCCCGCGCTGCTGGCATCCGGTCCGTGATGATTACCGGGGACCACCCGGTTACCGCAGCGGTTATCGGCCAGGAGCTGGGCATCTGTGAGGACCGGCGTGCCATTACCGGCAGCGAAATCGACAGTATGTCCGACGACGCCCTGCAACCACTGGTGCATGAGGTCTCGGTCTATGCCCGGGTCAATCCGGCCCACAAACTGCGCATTGTCCGGGCCTTGCAGAAAGACCGGGCCATAGTGGCCATGACCGGAGACGGCGTGAACGATGCCCCGGCCCTGAAAACCGCAGATATCGGCATTGCCATGGGCGTGACCGGCACGGACGTGTCCCGGGAAGCTGCTGACATTATTCTCGCGGATGACAACTTTGCCACCATTGTCGCTGCGGTGGAGGAAGGCCGGGCCATTTTCGCCAATATCCGCAAGTTCCTGCGCTATCTACTGGCATCCAATGTGGGTGAAGTGATGACCATGTTCTTCGGTGTGCTGCTGGCCGATGTAATTGGCCTTGCCAGTGGTGCCAGCGGCCTGGCCTTGCCCCTGCTGGCCACCCAGATCCTGTGGGTGAATATGGTCACCGATGGCGCACCGGCTCTGGCCCTGGGACTGGACCCTGGCGATGCCGAGGCCATGACCCGGCCACCCAGACCCCGGAATGAAGGGGTACTGACCCGAAGGATGTGGCTGGGTATCGTTCTGGTGGGCATAGTCACCGCCACCGGTACCCTGCTGGTACTGGACAGTGCCCTTCCGGGAGGTCTGATTGCCGGCACCGGCAGCCTGGCCTACGGCCAGACCATGGCGTTCACCACCCTGGTGCTGTTTTCCCTGTTTACCGTATTCGTATCCCGTTCCGGCAGCCAGAGTGCCTTCCGGGGACTGTTTTCCAACCTCTGGCTGTGGCTGGCGGTGCTTCTGTCACTGCTGTTGCAGGTTGCTGTGGTCTATCTGCCATTCCTGCAGAAAGCCTTCTCTACCGTCAGCCTGAGGTCTGAGGACTGGCTGCTGTGTGCCCTGGTGGCCAGCTCCGTGCTCTGGCTCGGAGAGCTGGGCAAACTGGCAGTGCGTATCAGCGCCCGGAAAACCTGATCTGCAGATGCAACAAACCCCGGAAAACCGGGGTTTGTTGGTGTGGCAGGCTCCTACAGAACCTGCCGGAGTCTGTGCCCGAAGGCCGGACTCAGATTTTGCCAACCAGGTCCAGAGACGGAGCCAGAGTGGCTTCACCTTCTTTCCATTTGGCCGGGCATACTTCGCCAGGATGGTTGCGGACGTACTGGGCCGCTTTCACTTTACGCATCAGGTCGTCGGCGTCACGGCCAATACCTTCAGCAGTGATTTCCATAGCCTGGATGATGCCATCCGGATCGATCAGGAAGGTAGCACGGTCAGCCAGGCCCTGGCCTTCACGCATCACACCGAAGTTGTTGGTGATGGTGCCGGTCTGGTCGCCAACCATGTAGTAGTTGATCTTGGCGATGGTTTCGGAAGTGTCGTGCCATGCTTTGTGGGTGAAGTGGGTATCGGTAGATACGGAGAAGACTTCAACGCCCAGCTTCTGCAGTTCTTCGTATTTGTCGGCAATGTCACCCAGCTCGGTCGGGCACACAAAGGTAAAGTCTGCCGGATAGAAGAAGAATACCGCCCACTTTCCTTTCACATCAGCTTCAGAGATTTCAACAAACTCGCCCTGTTTGAAGGCTGTTGCGTTGAACGGTTTGATTTCGCTATTGATCACGCCCATGGATGAACTCTCCTGTTGATTGGTTTGCGCGTTGACTAATTTACAGTGCCCAGATTACAGATTGGATCGACTTAATGAAAATTGATTATCTTCAGACTGCCAATAGATATTTTCTATTTTCAGAAACCCTGCAGGTTTCGTCTGTCGCCCCATTCCTGCAACTGCTTCAGTCCGGAAACAGTTGCCTGTTCACTCTATGGGGCCGGTACCGGGAACTTCAATCTCCGGACATTACAGCTTGTTCAAACAACCCGGCCTGAACACCGGAATCCACTGGCAGCACATCGCCACACCGGCCCGCTTGGTCTATGCTGTTTCCCGCATCCTTACCACTATGACAGGCGCCCTGATGGCCTATTTCAGCAAACATTATCACAGCCCCGGTACCGCCCCGGGCACCCTGATTTCAAGGCCGGGAAAGGCTCAGGGCATCAGCATTGATCTGATCGATTACACCGCGTCCGGTGTGGAAAAACACCGCCTGGACTCCGCCGAGGAATGCCGGGACTTCCTGGACCGGGATTCCAGAACCTGGATCCAGGTCAATGGCGAGGTGGACCCGGACACCCTGCGCAATCTCGGCACAGTGTTCAATATCCACGACCTGGCCCTGGAGGACATACTCAACACCGGACAGCGCCCCAAGGTGGAACTGTACGACGACCAGATCTTCGTGATTCTGGAAATGCCTGTCTATGACGGCGAGCACCTGGAACTGGTACAGATCAGCCTGTTCATGGGCAGCAACTATCTGATCTGCTTCTGCCCCCTGAGCGAGGACCCGTTCGAGCCGGTGCGCAAGCGCATGTGCCTGCCCAGCAACAGGCGCTTTGCCAGCCGCGGTATCGACTACCTGCTGTATGCCCTGACGGATCTGGTCATTGATGCCGGTTTCCCGGTTCTGGAACAGTTCGGGGACCAGCTGGAATTACTGGAAGCGGAACTGCTGGCCCAGCCCGACCAGCAGACCCTGGGCAGCATTCACCGGCTCAAGCGGGAACTGCTGCTGTTACGCCGGGTGCTCTGGCCCCAGCGGGAAGTGGTCACCACCCTGATGCGCGGGGAAGACGAACTGCTGCACCCCGATACCCTGATGTATTTCCGGGACTGTCACGACCATACGGTGCAGATCATCGAACTGCTGGAAAGCTTCAGGGACATGGCCACCAGCATGCTGGACATCTACCTCTCCAGCATCAGCCAGCGTACCAACGAAACCATGCGGGTGCTGACCATCATTGCCACCATCTTCATTCCCCTGACCTTTATTGCCGGCATCTATGGCATGAACTTCAACAACCCCGCCAGCCCCTGGGCCATGCCCGAACTGAGCTGGTATTACGGCTACCCCATGGTGTGGGTCATCATGGGGGTGGTCACCGCAGGGCTGGTGTGGTTCTTCAAACGCCGGAACTGGATGTGAGGCGTCCCGGTCAGGCCTGCACCTGCCGGGACCGGGGTTTGCGGAACAATACATAGTTGCCGAGCAGCGCCAGTGCCGCCCCCAGCAGTGCAGCACCGCTCCAGACAAAGCCCTCCAGCCAGGTTGACACCGTCAGGGCTACAACCGGAAACAGCACGGTGGCATAACCCGCCTTGTCCGCACCCAGTGTGCGGATAACCGTGATATAGCTGAAAAATGCCACAATAGAGCCGGGAATCGCCAGGAACAGGGTGGCCCACCAGAACACCGGGGCCTGGGGAATGGTCCATTCCACCCCATTGACCAGGCACCAGATGCCCAGGGCAATGGCGCCATAGAACATGGCCCAGGCGTTACCCGCCAGCAGGGGTATCTCTTCGGCACGGACTTTCAGGCTGATAATGTTCCCCAGGGAAAACCAGAAGGTGCCGGCCGCCGCAAACCCCAGAGCCAGAGGCGTGGCATTGCCGATGCGCAGGTCGTGCCAGAACAGCAGCGCCACCCCGCTCACCCCCAAAGCCACCGCCGGATAGATCCGGGGATTGGGCTGAACACCCATCAGCAGCCGCCCGTTGAAGGCGTTGAACAGGGCCGCCAGGGAAAACACCACCGCCAGCAGGCCACTGGTCATGTTTTCCGCAGCCCGGTAGATCAGCAGAAAATTGATGCTGTACAGGGTCAGGCCCTGCAGCAGCAACCAGCCGTGCTGGCGGGCACTGAACCTGGGCAGTTTGCGCAGCAGCGCCATGCCCCCCAGAGCCACCGCCGAGGCCAGCACAAAGCGATAGAACACCGAGATATCCACAGCCGCAGACTCTACCTGCAGTCGGATTCCGGTCCAGGTCAGGCCCCAGATCAGAACCGTCAGGGCATAATGGGCACTGATAGGCATGACAAATGACTCCACAAACGGGCATAGCCCGGAAGGATAGTTGGTCCGGCAGCCTGCTGGCCAGTAGCGGGCTTGTCCCGGGTCATCCCGCCCCGAAACTGCGCACTGGTTCTCGTTTTTGCCGGATAGGTGCTACATTTACAGTTACCTTTCCTCTTAATAAGTATCTGGAATCATTTAATGCCCCCAGCTTTGATGCCGGCACGGACACCCAAAGACACCCGCTTCCTGTCCGGGCTGATACTGACATTGTGTCTGGCGCTTCCGGCATTCACTCCTCCCGCCCATGCCGAGACTCCGCCCTGTACCGAGATGCTTGCCAGCGGCAATCCGGAATATCCGCCCCTGCTCTGGCGAACCGGAGACGAAGGGAAACAGCTGACAGGTGCTGTCCCCGCCCTGCTCCAGGAGCTGTTCACCCCTCTGGGGGTGACCGTGAGCAGCCCGTATATGGGCTCATGGGCCAGGGTTCAGCGCCTGGCCAGAACCGGAGAAATCGATATTGTCGCCGGCGCCTTTGTCGCGCCTGAGCGGTTTCAGCATATGGACTATGTGCAACCGCCGATGATCCATCTGCCATCGGCGGTCTGGGTACCAAAAGGCAAAACCCTGCTGTTTCAGCACTGGCAGGATCTCAAAGGCCTGACCGGCAGCACCCTGATCGGCAACAGCTTCGGGGAGGCCTTTGACCTGTTCGCCAAAGAGCAGCTGACCATAGAACATGTGCGCTCCATCAATCAGTCCTTCCGCATGGCCCGGGCCGGCCGGGTTGATTATGTGCTTTATGAACTGCTGCAGGGCCATGCAAAGCTGGCCCGCGAAGGCTGGGAAGACGACTTCGAGGCACTGCCGACCCCGGTCAGCAAGGAAGACCTTTTCCTGACCCTGTCCAAACAGTCCCGGTGCAATACCTTCGAGTTCCGGACCCGGGTCGCCGCCCGGCTCCGGGAACTGGTCGACAGTGGCCGGGTGATGGAACTGGTCCAGGAATACACCGATCATTACGTACACGAGCAACAGGCAGTCAGCCCCGGCTCATGACCGGTGAGGGGATTCCGGTGGCGTCCACACCGGCACATCATCCTCCGTCGGATCCTCCCAGTCCTTGAGCATGGTGGTATTCATGGCCTCTTCCAGCTTCATGAACAGCTCACCGTAACGGGGGGTGAAAGTGAAACCTTCATCCATGGCCTTCCAGGCCTCGAACAACTGATCCTCATGGGCCTGCTCATTTTTGACAAAGGCCCAGGTCATCTGCCGGGCCCGCAGCGGATGCACTCCCATTGCCGTCAACGCATGGCCACCCAGCTCCAGGGCCGAATAATAGGTTTCACTGACCACGTCGTCGGCACCGGCAGCCCGCAGCTGATAGCCGTGGCCCCGGTCAAAGGCCCGGGCCAGAACCCACACCTCCGGATGAAACTTCTTCACATGCTCGACAATCTGTAGCGCCCGGTCCGGGTCATCAATGGCCACAATCAGCAGACTGGCCTCCCCGACGCCGGCGGTTTCCAGCAGATCCGGCCGGCTGGCCTCACCAAAGAAACTCTTGATCCCGATCCGCCGGGACGACTCGATCTGCCCGATCTCATGGTCCAGAACCACAATCGGAATATTGTTGGCCCGTAGCAGCCGGCAGATGATCTGCCCGAACCGGCCGACTCCGGCGACAATGACCGGGGCCTGCTCATCAATGGTATCCGCTTCCCGGGCATTCCCTCCGGCGTTGCGATACCGGGGCAGGACGAGACGGTCGTGGGCAATAAACAGCAGGGGCGTGAGGAACATGGACATGGCCACCACCAGCGCCAGCACCTGGGCCGTATCCCCGGGAATGACGTGGCTCTGGACACTGTAGGCCAGCAATACAAAGCCGAACTCACCGGCCTGGGCCAGCCCCAGGGTAAACAGCCAGCCATTACTGCCGCGGATTCGGAACAGCCAGGCCAGAACCAGCAACACCAGCGCCTTGACCCCGATCACCAGCAGACCCAGCAGCAGGATCGTGACCCATTCCGCTGCCAGCACCTGGAAATTGATCCCGGCCCCGACAGTGATAAAAAACAGCCCCAGCAGAAGCCCCTTGAATGGCTCTATATCCGCCTCAAGCTCATGGCGGAATTCACTGTTTGCCAGAACCACCCCGGCCAGAAAGGCGCCCAGGGCCGGCGAGAGATTTACCAGGCTCATCAGGGCGGCAATGCCGATAACCAGCATCAGGGCCGTGGCCGTGAAGATTTCCCGCAGGCCCGACTGCAGCACATAGCGGAACAGGGGACGGCTCAGGTAGTAGCCACCCACGATCACAAAGGCAACGGCCCCCACCAGCACCAGAGCATGGGCCCAGCCTGGCAGTGAGGCCACCAGACTCAATCCGGCATCGGCGGGCACGGCAGCGCCAGCCCCTTCCAGCTCCGGCAGGGCCAGCAGGGGAATCAGTGCCAGTACGGGAATAACCGCAATATCCTGAAACAGCAGTACCGAAAAGGCGCCCCGGCCGCCTTCGGTTTTCACCAGACCCTTTTCCCTTAGGGTCTGCAGAACGATGGCCGTTGACGACAGGGCAAAGATGAAACCTATGGCCAGCGCCGTCTGCCAGGGCTGATCCAGCCACCGGGCCAGGGCCATACCCGCACCGGCCGTGAGCACCACCTGCAGGCCACCCAGGCCCACCAGCCGGACCCGCATGGCCCAGAGCGCCCGGGGGTCCAGCTCCATGCCTACCAGAAACAGCATCATCACCACACCGAATTCGGCGAAGTGCTGGATGGTATTGGTTTCCTGCCCCACCAGGCCGGTCACCGGGCCTATGGCCACACCCGCGACCAGATAACCCAGTACCGATCCCAGGCCCAGACGGCTGGCCAGGGGAACTGCAATAACAGCCGCCAGAAGATAGATAAAAGCCTGAATGAAATAGGCTGTCATAGGAGGGATTGCTTCCTGAATGGCGACAGATCCCGGCGGACCTGTTCCGCCCCGGATGCATTAGCGCCGGCGTGAGCCTCCCATAATACCACCCAGCAGTCCCCGCAGTATCTGCCTGCCCAGCTGACTGCCCACAGAGCGCGCTGCCGACTTGGCCATGGCCTCCACCATGCCCTGCCGACGTCCATTGCCCCATAGTGCATCGCTCAGGGCATTCCGGGTGGGCGCTGCGGGACTCTTGGATTCAGCAGTTGAGACATCGGAAGCTGCCAGTTCGTCGGCCCGGCGCATCAGCATTTCATGGGCCGAATCCCGGTCTATGGCGGTGTCGTATTTCGTACCTATGGGACTCCTGGCCCGGACTGCCGCCCGCTCCTCACTGGTGATGGCGCCCATACGACAGCGGGGTGGCGCAATCAGTGCCCGTTCCACCGGCATGGGGATACCCTTGTCCATCAGAGTGGATACCAGCGCTTCCCCCACCCCCAGACTGGAAATCACTTTCACCACATCCAGATTCGGATTACTGACGAAGGTTTGCGCCGCCATTGCCACCGCTTTCTGGTCCCTCGGCGTAAATGCCCGCAGTGCATGCTGGATGCGGTTACCCAGCTGCCCCAGAATTTCCCCCGGCAGGTCGTCCGGGTACTGGGAACAGAAGTAGATACCAATGCCCTTGGAACGGATCAGCCGCACCACCTGTTCCACCCGCTTCACCAGAGCCGGCGGCGCATCGTCAAACAGCAGGTGGGCCTCATCAAAAAAGAACACCATCTTCGGCTTGTCCGCATCCCCCACTTCCGGCAGGGTCTCGAACAGTTCGGACAGCAGCCAGAGCAGGAACCCGGAATACAGACGGGGCCGCAGAATCAGCTGATCGGCGGCAAAGACATTGATAATCCCCCGGCCACTGAGATCCGTGGCCATAAAATCCGTCAGCTCCAGCGCCGGCTCACCAAACATCTGGTCACCGCCTTCCCGCTCAAAGCCCAGCAGGGAACGCTGAATGGCGGCGATGGACTGGGCGCTCACCAGCCCGTACTGCTTGGAGATTTCCTTGCGGGTATCGGCCACCAGCCCCAGCAGTGCCCGAAGGTCTTCCAGGTCCAGCAACAGCAGACCCTGGTCATCCGCCAGCCGGAAGGCCACTTCCAGCACGCCGCTCTGGGTATCATTCAGTTCCAGAACCCGGGACAGCAGCCCCGGCCCCATCTCGCTGATGGTGGTCCGAACCGGATGGCCGAGCTTGCCATACAGGTCCCATAACACCACCGGGCTGGCCTCATTGCCGTATCCCTGCACCCCTATATTGGCTGCCCGCCGGCGCAGTTTGTCACTGGCGGTACCTGGCTGCGACAGCCCGGCCACATCGCCCTTCACATCGGCCAAAAATACAGGCACCCCCATACGGGAGAAGCCTTCGGCCAGAACAAGCATGGAAATGGTTTTTCCGGTACCGGTAGCACCGGCAATCAGTCCGTGGCGGTTTCCATACCTGCCGAGCAAATGCACCGGCTTCTCGCCCTTGCCGATCAGTATCTGATTCAAAAGCGGATTCCTCAGTAGCAGCGCTGAAAAACCAGCACTGGTCTGAGAAGTATAGTTGCCAAATGCACAATATGAGTTACAGAATTATCTTGCCGTTCAGATCCGGAAAAACCGGGGAAGCAGTATCAGGCCGATACTCACCAGCACCAGAGTCAGGGCGCTGGTAAACAGGTAGGGGCAGATCATCAGGGCAATGCCGCAATAACGGATAACCATATCGGACTTCCGTCTTCCGTATATGAAGTAGCCGAGCCCGACAGAGCTGAACAGCAGCCCCCACCAAATGATTGCGGTATTCATGAACCTGGTATCTCCACCCCGCTGACTGACAGACTCCGGGAGCAGGGCCCGGAATCCCCTATCATGCCCTGAGTCGCGGGTTACCTGCGTGAAGTGGAGCGTATTTCAGGCAATTTCCTGTGCTGTTCATAGCTGGGTCACAGTCCACCGGTCGGGTCGATAAAGCTGCCGGTAACATAGGAAGATTTCTCCGAGGCCAGCCAGAGAATGGCCTCGGCCACTTCAGATGGTTCGCCCCCCCGCTGCAGGGGAATCCTGGATTTCAGCCGGTCCACACGCCCGGGCTCGCCTCCGCTGGCATGAATGTCCGTATAGATCATGCCTGGGCGTACTCCGTTTACCCGGATGCCTTCCGCAGCCACTTCCAGAGCCAGGCCCCGGGTCAGGGTATCCACTGCCCCTTTCGACGCAGCGTAATCCACATACTCGTTGGGAGAACCGGATTTGGCGGCTCCGGAGGACACATTCACAATGACGCCGCCCCGGCCGCCGTGCCGTTCCGACATCCGCCGGACCGCTTCCCGGCAACACAGAAAACAGCCCAGCACATTCACCCGCAGCACTTCCTCGAAGCGTTCTGGCGAGATGTCTTCCAGCCGCGACTGCTGCATCAGAACACCGGCGTTATTGACCAGAACCGACAGGCTTCCCGGCTGCTGATCCAGGGTCCGGAACAGGCGTTCTACATCACCGGCATCGGATACATCCGCCTGCACCGCGAAGCAATCACCGCCGGCGGCTTCGATATCCGCCTTTACCGCCGCAGCCGCCTCAGCATCACGGAGGTAGCTGATGCAGACCCGGTAACCACTGGCGGCAAACAGTCTGGCCGTCGCCGCACCAATTCCCCGGCTGCCACCGGTAACAAGAACCATCTTTTCAGAAGCCATGGAGTGTTCACCTGTCTGTTGTTTTTATTGTCGGCCTAGCGCTGCCCCGTCAGCCCGGAACAGAATTGCCCGCCGCCCTGTCAGTCTGGCGCCAAACCAGCACAATAACCAGAGCCATCAGCACCTTGCCCGAGAGCATGAACGGGTACATGTCCGGCGAAATGCGCAGCCACTCCCCGGTGAAATTCATCATGGCGTGGAAGATCAGCGCTGCAAGGATGCTTCGCCCGGTACGGCAATAAACAAAGGCAATCATCAGGGTGTCGCAAATAATCATGGGCAGCCACCAGTAAAGCTCTGGCTGGAAACTGGTGTTGGCGTAATAGCCGGGGAAAAAGACAAAGGGTGTATGCCAGAGCGCCCAGACCACGCCGTTGACTAGCGCCGCAGCCACCGGCGACAGGGTTTTCATCAGCGTATCCAGGTAATAGCCCCGCAGACCGATTTCTTCAACGGCGGGAAAAACAAAGGAAAGCAGCAGCAGGAAAAACAGGGCGGATGGATTTATCCACAGCAGCCAGTTCACGTCCAGGGGCCTGTCTGTGATACCCAGGCCTACCGCAGCGGCGGCCATACACAGATCGAAAACCAGCCAGTACAGAAACACGAACAACAGCCAGCGAACAGAAATGCGCCGCCAGTCTATCAGCCGCTGGAACAGGTCCCGGAGTTGATCCCGGCCACCACTGCCCCCCGCCAGCAGAACACTGGCAACCACCGGGCTGGCGCCTCCCAGCAGAAACCAGAACAGTGACGGAAGCTCCCATACCGGGCCTTCACCCAGCAGCACCGGGGTCCAGAACACATAGGCCCAGCCCAGATAGATCACCGGGAAGGCCAGAAGCGGATGGCGACGAAGAAACACAGGGATCACCGATGCCTGATCCGGCAGGAAATAGTCGGGGCCATAGCCGTAACCAGCAGAACAAGGGGCCAGATATTTCCATCCCTGAAGGTATAGGCCTCCAGCAAGCGGGACCATGACAGCCCCCTGGCCAGCCCGAAACTGAACTCAAAAACCAGGGTAAGCAGCAGCCAACCGGCACCGATTGCCAGGCACTGGCGGGCACCAGGATGACCAAACCAGGGCAGCGTCAGCCAGGATACAAGGAGAATGAGAGCAGAAAGGAGAACGCCGCTGGCCAGAAAACCAGGCACCTTGCCCAGCTCCGGAACCAGAATCGCTTCCCGGAACAGACCATTGGCTATGGCCAGCACCAGAATGCCCAGCCAGATAACAACACTCTTGCCGACAAGACTCATCCACAGTCTCCTGTGATAAGGCTCTTCGCCCGTTCTGCTGCGCCGGAACCGTGTTATCCACAGCCCCGGATTTCAGATGCAGAGTTCAAACAGGCTGTTGATTTCCCTGATCGACTGGTTCTTTGGCCGGCTCCGGTTTCCCGGATTGAACCAGATGGCGTTCAGACCCGCTTCCAGGGCGGGAATAATATCTTTTTCCAGGGTATCGCCAACCATGACTATCTGGTCCGGCTTGTGCCCCAGCCTGCCCACAATGGCCCGGTAAAATTCCGGAGAACCTTTGGCCACACCCAGATTGGCCTTGCAGAAGTACCCGGATACATAGGCCGACAGGCCAACCCGTTCCAACGCGGACGCGATCTCACTCTCTGTTGAATCCGCCGCGCCGGTAGCAACATAGATTTCATTATTCACCGAAAGGTAGGCTAGCGCCTGCTCTGCCCCGGTGACGGCCCTGACCGAAGGCCAGTTACACATAGGCCCCTGCTGGTCTGGAAAGTCCACCATCAGGGTATCGCCCCAATCGAACAGATATACCTTTGTCACTATTATTCCGTTTATACAGATTCAGGAGAAAATCCGGAAGCCTGAGGTTTTACTTCCAGGCAGAATAACCGTTAGCAGCCAGGACCTTATACCCACCCAAACTCAACTGGCCCGCTGGACAGCCGGCATTTCAACTTTGCTGAAGTCACGGGATTGCGCCATGACATTCTGTTTGATTGTGGTGGATGAAGTGCG
>JBFHSI010000026.1:0-21388 GCA_041591245.1 Marinobacter sp. | reverse complement strand
TCGGTCTGGGCGCCAAAACGCACCTCCGCCAGCTCGCCCTCCGGGTTGAGTACAAAGGTGGCAGGCAAGGCCACCGGCGTTTCCCAGCCGAATCCCGGCCCCGGATCCCGGGCCAGTACGGTGAAGTCTATGCCCATGCGCTCGGCCAGCTGCTCCAGCTCTGCCCCCTGAATGCTGTCAAAGTTCACCCCCAGAACCACAATATGGGAATTCCGGTCCAGGCGGTTCAGTTCGGGAATCTCCTCCAGACAGGGCTTGCACCATTCCGCCCAGTAATTCACCAGCACCCACTGGCCGGCCAGCTGATCCGGACTAATTTCCTGTCCCGAAGAAGTCTCGAACACAGGCTGACTGCAGCCGGCCAGCACAGAAGCCAGCAAAAACAGGCCTGGACGGGCGAACCGGGAACAAAAGCCCCGGCGTATGGGGTACTGCACGGCAAAACCTCCTGCTAGACTATGGCCTGCGATAAAAACCGCTGTACCCATTCAGATAATCAGGCCAGAAGATGACAGAACCAACCCGGATTTTCCACAACCCTCGCTGTTCAAAATCCCGCCAGACCCTTGAACTTCTCAAGGAACAGGGCATTGAGCCGGAAATCCAGCTCTATCTGGAAACACCGCCAGATGAAGCCGAGCTGGACGATATCCTGAAAAAGCTGGACTGCGAGCCTCGCGACCTGATGCGTACCAAAGAGAAAGAATACACGGAACTGGGCCTGAACAACCCGGACCTGAGCCGGAAGCAGCTGCTGGCCGCCATGGTAGCCCATCCCCGGCTTATCGAACGCCCCATTGTACTCGCGAACGGCAAGGCTGCGGTAGGCCGCCCTCCGGAAAACGTGCTGTCGATTCTGTAATCACAGACGCACCCGCGATACCCGATCCTTTTTCCGGAAACAGACTATGCTTCACAACCCGAAAGCCAAAATCACGGCACGGCTGACGTCTCTGCTGTATCTTGCAGTATTGGTCACCCTGGTCATTACCACCTTCTATCCAGCCCCTGTGACCGGGGTATCCATTGTCCTGATGCTGTCTGTCAAACTGCTGCCACTGCTGGCCTTTGTTGCACTGGTTTTCCGGGGCCATAATCGTGGCTATATCTGGCTGGCGTTTGTGGTCATCTTTTATTTCACCCGGGCCGTGGTATCCGCCTGGCTGAGCGAAGGGGAAGCCGGACAGGTGATACTGACCATCCTGACCTTCCTGCTGTTTGTCATGGCAATGGTGCACCTGAAAGTGAACCGCCCGGTCAAGACCCAGCCCCGAACCACCCAGTACTGAATGCGAGATCCCATGACTGCAAGCAATTTTCCGGAAACCTCCCAGAGACCACCGGCACCGGCGCACAGCACACTGAACCTTCGGGAAGTGTGTACCGCGCTGGTCAGCTCCGGCGAGATTACCGGGGACGATGCTGAAAAAGTCATGACCAGCAATCTGGGATCCGTGTCCGGCAGGGGCCAGACCCCGGCCAGACACCCACTGGAACTGGTCGCCATGGCCGGGCTCAGCAGTGCCCGTACCGGCGAGAGTCTGGATCTGGAACGGCTGACCCACTGGCTCGGAAACTGGGCCGGCCAGCCCTACTTCCATATAGACCCCCTGAAAATAGATACCCCGTCTATTGCCCGGGTGATGTCCTACGCCTATGCCCAGCGCCACGGCATACTGGCGGTGGAAATCCGCCCGGAAGAAGTAGTCATCGCCAGCGCCGAACCCTTCAAAAGCGACTGGGAAGGTAACCTGCGCCAGGCCGTGGGCAAGGACATACGCCGGGTGGTAGCCAACCCGGAAAGCATCCGCCGTTACACCGTCGAGTTCTACCAGCTGGCGGCCTCGGTCAGCAAAGCGGACAGCAATCCCGCATCCGCCAGCACCGGTAACCAGAGTTTCGAGCAGCTGCTGGATCTGGGCTCCAGCGAAAATCCCGACGCCAATGACCAGCACGTGGTCAAGATTGTCGACTGGCTGCTGCAGTACGCCTATGAACAGCGGGCGTCGGATATCCACATAGAACCCAGACGCACAGTAACCCATGTCCGCTTCCGGATTGATGGCGTACTCCACAATGTCTACGAGTTTCCGGCACAGGTAGGCATGGCGGTTACCAGCCGCCTGAAGATTCTCGGACGTCTGAATGTGGCGGAAAAGCGCCGGCCCCAGGACGGCAGGATCAAAACCAGGAAACCGGACAACAGCGAAGTGGAGCTGCGACTGTCCACCCTGCCCACGGCATTCGGGGAGAAGATGGTCATGCGTATCTTTGATCCGGAAGTGCTGCTCAAGTCCTATGAACAGCTGGGCTTCGGCAAAGAGGACCGGGAGCAGTGGCAGGACATCACCGCCCGACCCCACGGCATAGTGCTGGTGACCGGACCCACAGGCTCCGGCAAGACCACCACCCTGTATTCCACGCTGAAACAGATTGCCTCTGAAGAACTGAACGTCTGTACCATTGAAGACCCCATAGAAATGGTGGAACCGGCGTTCAACCAGATGCAGGTACAGAACAATATTGACCTGACCTTTGCCGATGGTATCCGAGCCCTGCTTCGTCAGGACCCGGACATCATCATGATCGGGGAAATAAGGGATCTGGAGACTGCCGAGATGGCGGTACAGGCGGCCCTCACCGGGCATCTGGTGCTGTCCACCCTGCATACCAATGATGCTCCCAGCGCCATTACCCGGCTGATGGAACTGGGCATTCCCCCTTACCTGATCCGGGCCACGGTTCTGGGCGTCATGGCGCAACGCCTGACCCGCAACCTGTGCCCCCACTGCAAACAGCCGGGACCGGCCGATGAGGCCGCCTGGCAGACCCTGACCCGGCCCTGGAAGGCAGCGGTGCCAAAGCGTTTCTACCAGCCGGTGGGCTGTCTGGAGTGCCGAAATACCGGCTATATGGGACGTTCCGGTGTGTACGAAATCATGCGCCTCACCCCCGCCATGACCCGGCTGATTACTGACCAGTGCGAGCTGGAACAGCTGCGCCTTAACGCCTATCGGGAAGGTATGAAATCACTGCGCCTGAGTGGCGCCCAGAAAGTGGCTGCCGGCCTGACCACAGTGGAAGAAATTCTGCGGGTGACTCCGGAAAGCCAGCGCTGACACTGGCCTTCCGGCTTGCCGGAAAATGACTGGCGGGAATCAGCGCTGCCGCAACAAGGTGTCTACCTCGGCAAAACTGCGGGCAACAAACCGGTCACCCGCAACCGGCAGTTCACCTTCCCGTACCAGCCAGGCGGTTTTCAGGCCGGCTTCTTCCGCAGCCGCCAGCTCTTCCTCCACATCCGAGAGAAACAGCACGGTTTCCGGCTCCACCCCCAGTTCATCAAGAATACTGGCATAGGAGCCGGCTTCTTTCTTGCCCCCGATCCGGGTATCAAAATAACCGGAAAAGAACGGGGTCAGATCCCCCGCCGAACTGAATCCGAAGATCAGTTTCTGGGCCCGGACCGAGCCGGACGAATACACAAACAGGCGCAACCCCCGGTCATGCCAGCGCTGCAGGTAATCCACCGCATCGTCATAGACATGGCCCTTGAGCTCCCCTTCCCGGTAGCCCTGCTCCCAGATCATGCCCTGAATCACCTTCAGGGGTGTTTCCTTCCGATCCTCTGCGATCCAGGTCTGCAGTACCTCAATAAGAGCATCCACATCCCCGGCATCCACGCCGGCTTTTTCCGCCACTACAGCCAGCTGTTCAGCCACTTCCGGATCTGATTGATGTGCCCGGACAAATGCCTCCAGCCGGGCACTGGCATAGGGAAACAGCACATCGTGAACAAACGAAATGGAGCTGGTGGTCCCTTCAATATCCGTCAGTACAACCCGAATCATGCAGCAACTCCCGCCAGCCCCTCGTATCTGGGTATCCGGCCAGCTATGTCGTCTCCGGTAAAGTCAGCAACCCAGCCCTCCGGATTGCTGAACAGGCGAATGCAGGTGAACTCAGGCTCCGGTCCCATATCAAACCAGTGGGGAGTGCCGTCAGGCACACTGATCAGGTCGTTCTGCTCACACATCACGGCAAAAATCCGGTCACCGAAGTGCAGGTAGAACAGGCCCTGCCCGCGCACAAAGAAACGGACTTCATCTTCCTGGTGAGTGTGTTCTTCCAGAAACTTTTCCCGGAATGCCTGTTTCTGGGGATGATCGGCATTCAGGCTGACCACATCGGCCATCCGGAAGCCGCATTCGTCCTTGAGCCTGGTCACTTCTTCCTGATAGGCCTCAAGAATCTCGTCATCCGCAGCATCTGCGGGCAGGTTCCGGGTTGCCCACTGATCAAAGCGGACGCCCTGTTGTGCCAGCAATGTGCGGATCTGGGCAGGGTCCCGGGTGACAGTACAGGGCTTGCCCGGCTGTTCCCTGTCAAAAATGCTCAAAGTTGTCATGGGCGAACCCTCATGGTTTCAAGCTCACATTCAAACAGAAATTCCAGGGCCTCCACATGGCGCAGACAATCCGCCATGGTCTTGCCCCAGGTGTAAAGACCGTGGCCACGAATCAGGTAACCCGGCGGTTTCGGATGCTGTTCAAGCCAGGCACGGGTTTCCCTGGCCAGAGCAGCAATATCCTGGGTATTGTCGAAGACCGGGACAAGAATCCGGCAATCGTGGGTATCTGTACCCTCAAACGCCTTCTGCAACTCGTAGCCTTCCAGAGCCAGGGCCTGTCCCGCCGGCAACAGACGGCTCAGCACCGTGGCCCTGACCGAATGGGTATGCAGTACCGCACCGGTGTCCGGCCAGAGGTCATACAGGGCCGTGTGCAGCAGGGTTTCGGCAGATGCCCGGCAATGGCTCTGCACCGGCTGGCCATCCAGCCCCACCACCATGACATCTCCGGCTCCCAGCTGGCCTTTATGACGCCCGGAAGCAGTGATGGCAATATGCCGGTTATCAATTCGAGCAGAGTAGTTACTGCTGGTAGCCGGAGACCAGCCACGCTGGTACAGGAACCGGCCAGCCTCTGCGATGGACTCTGCCGCAACGGCATATCGGGTTACATCAAACACGGTCAATCTCCCGGAATTTTAACGCCCTTCAGGCGCAGATCAGGCGACATTATAGAGATGCCTTGGCGGCCCGCAAACGGTATCGGGCCGCAATCAGATCCGCCACTATGGAAATGGCAATTTCAGGAGGGGTTTTGCTGGGAATATCGACGCCGATGGGGGCTTTCAGGCGCGCCAGTGCCGCCGGGGCCAGCCCCAGTGAAGCCAGCCGTTGACGCCGGGCCTCAGAGGTTTTCCGGGAGCCCATGGCCCCCACATAAAAGGCCGGAGAATCCAGCGCCGCCAGCAGTCCCATATCGTCGATACGGGGGTCATGGGCCAGCGCCAGTATGCCGGACCAGGCATCACTGAACTCTGCAGCAATCAGGTCATCGGGCAGGCGCCGGTCCAGGGCAAGATGGGGATGGCTCCAGCCTGCAGCGAAAGCCTCCCGGGGCTCGCAAAGCGTAACCCGGAAACCGGCCGCGATTGCAAACTCCGCCACATAACGGGCCACATCACCGGCTCCGATCAGCAGCAGACGGCAATCCGGTTCAAGGACATGAAGCAGGCACTCACCATCGAACTGCACCAGGGCGCTGCCACTGTGTCCGGCCCATAGCAGTTCCGGCTCACCATGCACACAGACACGACGGGTGACCGGCTCCCGCCGGGACAGCGCTTGGGCCAGGGTGCGGATATGCTGTTGCGCCCCGGATCCGTTCAGCGGCTCCACCAGCAGACGAATACTGCCGCCACAGGGCAGGCTGAACCTGTCCCTGTCGTCATCGGTAATTCCATAATCGATCACAAGCGGACGCTCAGGCCAGTCATTGGCGGCGCGACGCAGCAGATCCTCCTCCAGACAGCCACCGGAAACAGAACCACTCCAGTCTCCGGCCTCACTGACCGCCAGCCATGAACCTTCCGGCCTGGGAGATGAACCCCAGGTGGCGACTATGGTACAGAGCCACACCTTTTTACCCTGATCCAGCCAGCCCAGAATATCCGCCAGCACCGAATCCTGGCTGGCCGGCGGATGCCCAGGCGATTGCGACTCAGGCATCGGCCTTCAGTGGCAGACTGCGCTGGCGTTTGCCGGTCAGGGCAAACAGGGCATTGCCCAGAGCCGGCAGAACCGGTGGTACTCCGGGTTCACCAACCCCTGTTGGCGACGCCTGGCTGTCAACAATCTCCACAGTGATCTCCGGACGCTCGTGCTGGCGCAGCAACAGGTAATCATGGAAGTTACTCTGGCGGACGGCCCCGTTCTCGAAGGTAATTTCGCCATAGAGTGCAGCGGTCAAGCCAAAAAGAATGCCGCCCTCAATCTGGTCTTCCACGATGCGGGGGTTCACCACCTGGCCACAGTCGACAACGGCGGACACCTTGTACACCCGGATGGAACCGTTCTCTATACCTGCCTCAACCACCTGAGCCACATAGGTTCCGAAGCTCTGGAACACGGCAATGCCGCGGGCACGCCCGGCCGGAGCCGGACTGTTCCAGTCAGCCAGTGTGGCGGCCCGGTCCAGAACCTCCCGATGACGGGGCTGGTCTGCCAGCAGCTTGCGCCGGAACTGATAGGGATCTTCGCCGGCCTGGTGGGCAAGTTCGTCCATAAAGGTCTCAACCGCAAACCCATTATGGGAATACCCCACTGAACGCCACCAGGTCACCGGTACACCCGGGTCGGTATGGGTATGCCGGATATCGATATTGTCCACCTGATAGGGATAATCAATAGCGCCTTCAATGGCGGACATATCCTTGGGCGTGGCTATACCTTCCGCCATCAGGCCCACCTTGCCCAGGGTGTCATACAGGAATTTCGGTGCCCAGGGGTACTGGGCGGGAGCGGCATTGCGCACAAACCAGGTGAGAATTTTCGGACCGACAATCTGGTGCTGCCAGCCGGTAACCTCACCCTGATCCATGGTTGCCTTCATGCGATGCAGCATGGCCGGGCGATACAGATCATGGCGGGTATCCTCTTCCCGGGACCAGATCAGTTTCACCGGTCGCTGCATACGCCAGGAAACGGCAGCGGCTTCCTCCACATAATCCTGGCTCAGCCGGCGCCCGAAACCACCGCCGAGAAAGGTGGTATGAATGGTCACATCCCCCGGTGACAGGTCGGTGACCCGGGCCACGGCAATGCGCGCCAGGTCCGGTGCCTGGGTCGGCACCCAGATTTCAGCGCTGTCTTCACGGCACCAGGCCGTGGCATTCATGGGCTCCATGGTAGAGTGCGCCAGGTAGGGCTGGGCGTATTCCGCCTGCACCAGAGTTGCCCCCGACTCAACCGCGTCACCAAAATCCCCTTCACTACGTTCCGAATCCCCCGGATCCCGGTCCGCAGCCTCCCGATAGCTGGCGAACACTTCCGCATTGGAAACCGCCAGAGCGTCAGTGAAATCCCACTCCACCTTCAGGGCATTCTGGGCCTTGCGGGCACTCCAGTAGCGGCTGGCAACTACCGCCACACCGCGCTCGATCTCGAACACATCCAGAACATCAGACATGGCCCGAACCTGGTCCGCGTTGAAGCTCCGAAGCTTGCCACCATAGCGGGGGGACCGGGTCACAACGGCATAAACCATATCCGGCAGTTCCACATCGATGCCGTAAACCGCCGTGCCTGTAGACTTGGCCCGGGCATCGAGCCGGCCATTCTGCTTGCCGATGTACTTCCACTGGCTGCGGGGTTTGAGTGCCACGTCATCCCTGAGAGTTTCCCGCGAAGCCAGCTCCACCAGCTGGCGGTACTCCATGGAATCAATGCCATTGGGATGAATCACCCGGCCATTACTGGCAGAACAGCGGGCCGGGTCCACCCGCCAGACCCTCGCGCCAGCATCAACCAGCAACTGCCGGGCTGATGCTCCCGCCACCCGCAGGGGTTCCCAGCTGGTGGCCACACTGGTACTGCCACCGGTTGCCTGCAGCTTGTAAAGGGGGTTCTGGTATTCACTGGCTACCGGAGCAAACCTGGGGGTAATGGCATCCGGGGCTACCTCCAGTTCCTCGGCAATCAAGGTAGTCAGGCCGGTATAGGTGCCCTGCCCCATCTCGACTCTGGCCAGAGTGAAGTAGATGTCACCATTGTCGGTCAGCTCCAGCCAGGCATCCGGCTTCCACTCACCGGTTTCCGGTTTGTATCCGGTGGCGATGCCGGCACAGCCGAAAAGGGACAGGGACAGCATCAGACCGCCGGAGGTTCCGGCACCCACTTTCAGGAAATCGCGTCGGTTAAGGCTCATGTTAGGCCCCCTCATTATGTTTGGAGGCGCCTGTCGCGACCACGGATTCTACCGCCGCAACAATACGGGAATAGGTGCCGCAACGGCACAGGTTGCCGGTCATGGCAGCGATGATCTGGTCACGATCCGGAGCAGGATTGGTAGCCAGAAGGTGGGCAGCGGTCATGATCTGGCCAGACTGGCAGTAACCACACTGGGGAACGCCTTGCTCGATCCAGGCCCGCTGCAGGGCGTGGAGGTTTTCCTCATGGCCCAGACCTTCAATGGTGGTCACCTCACCGCCATCCACCAGCTCTACCGGTGTGGAACAGGAGCGGATAGGCTGCCCGTTCAGATGTACGGTGCAGGCACCACACAGGCCGGCACCACAGCCGAACTTGGTCCCCTTGAGCCCCAGTTCATCCCGGATCACCCACAACAATGGGGTATCCCCGTCTACATCCAGCGAGCGCAACTCACCGTTAACCGTCAGGCTCAGTGTCATTTTCTGTTCTCCTGCTATCCGTCCCGGTCAACCCGGTCATCATTGTTGTTAGTAGCTGGCAGCAACGAACAATCGAGAGTTACTTGATAATATCCTTACCGTCCTGGTTCACCCAGATTTTTCGCTCACCGGTGTCCATCTTGCCGTTGGAGTCCCAGACTTCCCGGTTTTCCGTCGCCTGCTCCAGTTTGCCCTGGTCGTCCCAAATCACCCGGTCCTGGCAGCCTGCCAGAGCCAAAACTGCCAGCATGGTCAGTGCAATCTGCTTCATATCCCATTCTCCTGACGGTCAGTTCCTGACCAGTTTTACATTAGACCCCGGGGACTCATAGCCCCCCGGGCACTTCACCGTGTTCCTGCCTGTGCTGGCTGCCTTTGCGCACCATGACATAAACCGCTCCAGTCCCGCCATGGCGCTTCTGGGCCGAATGAAAGGCCAGCACATCGTCCAATTCCGGCAGCCATTTCGCAAGATGGCTTTTGAGCAGGGCAATACCATCGGGATTACGTTCGCCCTTGCCATGCAGAATAATCACCGTCCGGACGCCATAACGGACACAATCACCAATAAATTCAAAGACTTCTTTCCGCGCCTGATCAACCGTCATGCGGTGCAGGTCGAGTCGGGCTTCTATGGGGTATTGCCCCAGCCGGAGTTTGCGGAAGACACCATGTTGTACCCCGGGGCGCTGCCAGCCAAGGACATCCTGGGCGGTCAGCGGCTCCACCATATCCGAGGTCAGGGGGTTGGCATCCCTGAAGGGTTTTGCCACCGCCGCCCGCTGCCGTTCCAGATGCCCCGGCGTCAGTGCCCGGGCCACCTGCACCTCGGCCCTGTTGGTTTTCTTGATGCGCCGGACATCTTTCATCTCTTCAAGAAAGCTCAGGCGTTCGTCTTTCGTCGTCATGGCAGTAGTGGTCATAAATCGGAGAATGACCAGACTGTACCATCGGCTATGGCTGTCATAAAGCTGCCTTACAGGGTGTTCACCTGCGACCAAAATCGTAGGGCGCGCCTGCAGGTCTCTGCACTACACTTACCCGGGACAATAATAATGAGCGACGGATCCGTATATGGCTGCAGAAAACCAGGACAACACACGCCCCCAGAATACCCGTGCCATCATGACATTCCTGCGGGAGCATGCACCCTTTTCCAATATGGACGACGGCCATCTGGCCCATTTTGCAGAACACGCCACCCTTCGCTTTTATGCTGACGGCGACCAGGTCCTGAGTCCCGAAGACGGTCCGGTAAAACAGTTCTTTGTGGTGAAACAGGGGCGTATTCGCGGCGAACGCCATAATGAAAAAGAAGACCGCACCGAAACCACCTTTGAAATAAGCCAGGGTGAGTGCTTTCCGCTGGCTGCCCTGATCGGTGAGCGCCCCACCCGCACCCTGCACCGGGCCGCCGGCGACACCTTCTGCCTGAGCATCGAACATGATGCTTTCGTAACCCTGTTTTCCGAAAGCGACCCGTTCCGGGATTTCTGCCTGCGGGGCGTCAGCAGCCTGCTGGACCAGGTCAACCAGCGTATCCAGTCCGGAGCCATGGCTGCCATGGGCTCGGGCACATCCCTCGACACCCCGCTGGAACGTTACGCGCTGAGAAACCCCATTGTGTGCTCACCCGACCTGCCGGTACACAAGGCGGTGGCTCGCATGCATGAAAACAATGTCGGCAGCATCATCATTACCGACGATAACCGACACCCTACCGGCATCTTCACGCTGCGCGATCTGAGAACCATGATCGCGGAAGAGAAAGGCCCGCTGGACACTCCCATCCGCCAGGTCATGACCGAGAACCCCTGCTGCCTGCCGGCACAGGCGGATGCATTCGAGGCCGCCATGCTGATGGCCGAACACCATTTCGCCCACCTGTGCGTTACCGATGAGGACAACCGCCTTATCGGCGTGGTTTCCGAAAGGGACCTGTTCGCCCTGCAGCGGGTCGACCTGGTGAATCTTGCCCGCACCATCGGTACCGCCACCCACCTGCGTACCCTGATCAGCCTGAGGAGCGATGTCTCCCGGCTGGTAGACGCCATGCTCGCCCACGGGGCAGATTCCGGGCAGGTGGTAAAAATCATCACCACCCTGAACGATGTGACTGTGCGCCGGGTGCTGGAACTGAACATCGAGAAAAATGACCCGGGCATTCCCTTTACCTGGCTCACTTTCGGCAGTGAAGGCCGGCAGGAACAGACTCTGCTGACCGATCAGGACAACGGTATCCTGTTCCAGCTTCCGGAAGGTATGACCGAAGACCAGGTACGGGAAAAACTGCTGCCCTTTGCCCAGACCGTCAACAAGGAACTGGCGGAATGCGGCTTCACCCTGTGCAAGGGCAACATCATGGCCAGCAACCCGAAACTGTGTCTGAGCGATCGGGAATGGGATGACTGGTTTATCCGCTTTATCGACGCCTCAACCCCCCAGAACCTGGTGTACTCCTCCATATTCCTGGACATGAGGGCCGTTTTTGGTCCCACCGAGCCACTACACGAACTTTTCGGCAAGGTGCTTGACCGTATACGGAAAAATCCCCTGTTCCAGAAAATGCTGGCGGGCAACGCCTTTCAGCGCAAACCACCTCTCACCATGTTCCGCAGTTTCCGGTACGTTTCGGAAGGCAAAAAACACTCCCTGGACCTGAAACGCCAGGGCCTGGCACCCTTCGTGGAGGCAGTCAGGGTCTTTGCCCTGGCCAACGGCGTGGAAACCGCCAACACCCTGGAGCGAATGGATGAACTGGCCAGAATCGGCTTTTTTGATGAAAAGGACGCCAATGCCTGGAAGGAGGCCTACAGCCTGATCCAGGCCATCCGCATGCGCGCCCACCAGGAAATGCTGGACCGGGGCGAAGAGCTCACCAACTACATTGACCCGGACGACCTGAACCCCCTGGACCGGCGCATTCTCAGGGAATCGTTCCGACAGGCCCAGCGCCTGCAGCAGAAACTGGAAGTCACCTATCAACTCTGAACGCCGGGCCAAAAGCATGCTGAAACAGATCACCCAGTGGATAAAAAGGAACCGGTCTGGAGCCTCAGGGGCCCCCACCCCGGACAATCTGCCCCGCCCAAAAACCCCGGGAGATCAACTGCTTTCAGAGTGTCGTCTGATTGTTCTGGACCTGGAAACCACAGGTCTGAACCCGGCCAAACACGAAGTGATCGCCATTGGTGCCGTGGCCATCAGCGGCGGCGTAATTCATCTGAACGACCAGTTTGACCTGGTTCTACGCCGGCCGGAACTGGATATTACCGATACAGTGCTGATCCACGGCATAGGGCCGGAAGCCCTTACCCGCGGGCATGAAACCGAAGACGCCCTGCTCTATCTGCTGGACTGGATGAACGGAGACCCGGTTCTGGCCTATCACTCGGCCTTCGATCAGAAGTTTCTGGAAAAGACACTGCGCCACGAACTGGGCTACACCCAAAGCCATATCTGGATGGATGTTGCGGACCTGATGCCGGCCCTGTTCCCGGACGCTCAGCCGGCAGGCAAAAGCCTGGACAACTGGGCCGATCTTTTTGGCCTGGAAGTAAGTGCCCGTCACCACGCCGCCGCAGATGCCATGGCCACAGCCGAGCTGACACTGGCCGCCCTGAACAAAGCCCACAAGGAAGGAGTCCATACCCTCAAGGAACTGTATGAAAAACTTCACTACCACCGCCGCCTGCAAAACATGCACCGGTTCTGATTCAAAGCAAAAACAGGTTCACGAAAATGCTGAAATGCCCGGCAAATCACTGAGAATAAGACCTTTTGCCAATAGGCATATAGCGGTTGACAGGTAAAGTCATTAAGGACAACAAGTCGGAGAAATACTTATATGAATAATAAATTCTCTACCCTAGCAGCTACTGAAAATTCCCACCTCACCTCTACAAAAACAACACAGGAGTGACTTTATGTCAGGTCATAGTTACGACGCTGTAAATTACTGGAAGGCAAACCTGCGCCTGATACTGGGCAGCCTGGTGGTCTGGGCCCTGGTATCCTATGGATTCGGGATTCTTCTTCGCCCTATGCTCGCCGGCATTCCCGTCGGTGGCACCGATCTTGGCTTCTGGTTCGCCCAGCAGGGCTCCATTCTCTCGTTCATTGTTCTGATTTTCTTCTATGCATGGCGCATGAACAAAATCGATGAACAATTCGGCGTGCGCGAGGAGTAATCACCAATGAGCCAATTTGCAATCAATATCATGTTCGTTGGGGGCTCGTTCCTCATCTACATCGCCATTGCTATCTGGGCCAAGGCCGGTAGCACCAAGGATTTCTATGTTGCCGGCGGCGGGGTGCACCCCATCACCAACGGTATGGCTATCGGTGCTGACTGGATGTCGGCAGCATCCTTTATCTCCATGGCAGGCCTGCTGGCTGCTGGCGGATACGCCAACTCCTCATTCCTGATGGGCTGGACCGGTGGCTATGTGCTTCTGGCCATGCTGCTGGCCCCCTACCTGCGGAAATTCGGCAAATTTACGGTTCCAGAATTTATCGGTGATCGCTTCTACAGCAAGAATGCCCGCCTGGTAGCCGTTATCTGCCTGATTGTGGCGTCCGTTACCTACGTTATCGGCCAGATGGCCGGTGCCGGTGTTGCCTTCTCCCGCTTCCTGGAAGTGGACTCTACCCTCGGTCTGATGATCGCAGCAGTTGTGGTTTTTGTATACGCCGTACTCGGTGGCATGAAAGGGATCACTTACACCCAGGTGGCACAGTACTGCGTACTGATCGTGGCCTACACCATCCCGGCCGTGTTTATTTCCCTGCAATTGACCGGCAACCCGATCCCGGCTCTGGGCCTGTTCTCTACCCATGCTGACTCAGGTATTCCGCTGCTGACCAAGCTCAACCAGATCATCACCGAACTCGGCTTCAACGAGTACACTGTAGATGTGGACAACAAGCTGAACATGGTTCTGTTTACCCTGTCCCTGATGATCGGTACTGCCGGCCTGCCCCACGTTATCATTCGCTTCTTCACTGTACCCAAAGTGGCTGATGCCCGCTGGTCCGCAGGCTGGGCCCTGGTCTTTATCGCCCTGCTGTATCTGACCGCACCGGCTGTTGCCTCTATGGCCCGACTGAACCTGATGACCACCATCTACCCGGATGGAACTGCGTCTGCTCCGATTCAGTACGATGAGCGCCCGAACTGGGTCAAGGAATGGGAAATCACCGGCCTGATCAAGTTCACCGACAAGAACGAAGATGGCCGTATTCAGCTGTACAACGACACGCCGGCCTTTGAAGAACAGGCTGAAGCCCGTGGCTGGAAAGGTAACGAGCTGGTTGTTAACCGGGACATCCTGGTTCTCGCCAACCCGGAAATTGCCAACCTGCCAAGCTGGGTTATCGGCCTGATCGCAGCAGGTGGTCTGGCGGCAGCCCTGTCTACTGCGGCGGGTCTGCTGCTGGCAATATCCTCGGCGGTCAGTCATGACCTTATCAAGGGTTCAATCAATCCGGGAATTACCGAGAAAGGCGAACTGCTGGCTGCACGGATTTCCATGTCCGTCGCCATCGTGGTTGCTACCTGGCTGGGAGCCAACCCTCCAGGGTTCGCGGCGCAGGTTGTTGCCCTTGCCTTCGGTATTGCGGCTGCATCCCTGTTCCCGGCGCTGATGATGGGTATCTTCTCCAAGCGGATTAACAACGTCGGCGCCATCAGCGGTATGCTGAGCGGCCTGATCTTCACCCTGGTCTACATCTTCATGTACAAGGGCTGGCTGTTTATCCCGGGTACCAATAACCTGCCTGATACTCCTGATGGCTGGATTCTGGGTATTTCTCCTCTCTCCATCGGTGCAGTTGGTGCCATCATCAACTTTGCGGTAGCCTTCGTGGTATCCAATGCGACTGAAGAGCCGCCCGTTGAGATTCAGGAGCTGGTCGAGAGCGTTCGCTACCCCCGTGGTGCGACCGGAGCTCAGGACCACTAAACCATAACCGGATCTGACACGTTAGATTGACAGGTTGTACTGAACGGGCTTCCTCCATGAGGGAGCCCGTTCTTTTATTAAGGAAAAAACTGTATGTTCTGGACATTTGTCGCTACTGTATTTTGCGGTCTGGGCGCCGCAGGGATTGCTCTGGGCATCCGCGCCGCTACCCGGCAGAAAGCTCCCAAGTGGATCATTCCGGTATTTGCCGGAGCCGGCATGCTCGCCTATCTGGTCTATGGCGAATACGTCTGGTACGACCTCAAACAGTCTCTGCTGCCTGACGAAGCAGTTATTGTGGATACGGAATCCGACGGTATTTTCTGGCGCCCCTGGACCTTTGCATTCCCCTATGTCACCGCCTTCACAACCATTGATACCAAAAGCATCAGCCGGGATACCGGCAACCCGCAGGTGGTTCGTTTTACCCTTTACCGGTTTGAGCAGAAGCTGGCGGATTCAGTGACACACAGGATTCACCTGCTCAACTGTGATACCCGGGAGCTGGTTCCCATTGGCTCTGATGGTCGCCCCCGTGTGGATACCATGAAAATACTCGATCGCAACGACAAACTGCTGAGAACGGCCTGCGCCGGCTGAATTTCAGATATGAGCGGCCCGGTTTAACGGGAATGGGTGGATATGATTAGCGTCTGGCTTCTGGTCTTTATCTCGATTGCCTACATCTCGGTTCTGTTTCTTATTGCGTGGGCCGGAGACAGGCATCCTGGACTGTACCGGCGCCGCCTGGCGCGTACTCACATCTACGCTCTATCCCTGGCAGTCTACTTCACCTCCTGGACCTTCTACGGTGCCGTCGGAAGGGCCTCCCAGGAAGGTCTCGGCTTCCTGCCGATCTATCTGGGGCCCCTTCTGGTATTTATCTTCGGTGCACCACTGATCCGGCGCATCATCTACATCAGCAAGCGCAACAACAGCACCTCCATAGCAGACTTCATCGCCTCCAGATATGGCAAATCCCAGGTACTGGCAGCGATGATTGCCACCTTTGCTCTGGTTGGCAGCGTTCCCTATATCGCCCTGCAGCTCAAGGCCATAGCCATGGGCTTTAACGTGCTGTCGGGAACCGATACCGGCTATCACCAGCTGGACATCGCGGTCTGGAATGATTCCGCCTGGTATATCACCCTGGCCCTGGCGGTATTTACCGTGCTTTTTGGTACCCGCCACCTGGAATCCACGGAACATCACCGGGGCATGATCCAGGCCGTTGCCTTTGAATCCCTGATCAAACTGGTCGCCTTTGTCGCCGTGGGCATGTTCGTGGGTTACGGACTCTATGACGGTTTTGGCGATCTGCTGGGCCAGGTCCGGGACGCAGGACTTACCGGCACCCTCACCACCGATGGCATTCAGGCTCCGGCTTTTATTACCCAGACACTGGTTGCCATGCTCGCCATTATCTGCCTGCCCCGTCAGTTTCATGTGATGGTGGTGGAAAACACAGATCACCGGGACTTTGAAACGGCCCGCTGGGCCATGCCCATCTACCTGATTGTCGCCAGTGCCTTTGTACTGCCCATCACCGCGGCGGGACTGCTGGCTCCGGAAGCCATGGAAGGCAATACCGATATCATGATCCTGCAACTGCCTATCATGGCGGGTGCGGAGTGGCTGGCGGTACTGGCATTCCTCGGTGGCGGCTCTGCTGCTGCTGCCATGGTGATCGTCTGCTCTGTCGCCATAGCCACCATGGTAAGCAATGAAATCATCATGCCGGCACTGCTGAAATTCTTCCGCCCCCGAATGAATCGCCGGGCAGACCTGAGCTACCTGCTGCTGAGCATTCGCCGGGTAGCCATCTTCGTGGTTCTCCTGACCGCCTACGGTTTTTACCGCATGGCGGGCGAAGACTACAGCCTGACTGCCTTTGGCCTGCTGTCCTTCGCAGCTGCGGCGCAGTTTGGCCCGGCACTGGTTGGCGGCATTATCTGGCGTCGGGGCAATTTCATGGGAGCCGCCTGGGGCCTGGCCCTGGGCTTTCTGATGTGGTGCTACACCCTGTTGTTACCGGCACTGGCCACCACCGGCTGGGTACCGGATACCCTGATCCAGCATGGGCTGTTCGGGCTGGTGTGGACCCGCCCCACTTCCCTGTTCGGCTCTGAACTGGATCAGACCAGCCATGGCATTATCTGGAGCCTGGGCATCAACACCCTCACCTATATTGTGCTGTCCCTGCTGACCCGTCAGCGGGTGCGGGAAAAGATCCAGATCGCGTCCTTTTTCCACGACCCCCAGCCCCGGGGCGAAACCGCACAGCACCAGAGCTGGCAGGGCGAGGTTCTTACATCAGATCTGCAGGCACTCACAGACCGGTTCATGGGAGAAGAGCGTTCGGAAACCATTTTCCGCAACTATGAGCGCCGCAATGCCATTCGCCTGCACCCGCACCGGCCCGCCTCTTCCCATCTGATGAAATATATTGAGCGCCAGCTCGCTTCGGTTATTGGCGCCTCTACGGCACGGGTTGTACTCGAGTCCACCCTGACCGGCCGTGACATGCAGATCGAGGATGTGGTCAGCATTGTCGATGAAGCATCCCAGGCCATGACCTTCAGCCGGGAACTTCTGCAATCGGCCATTGAGAACATCAGCCTGGGGGTTTCGGTGGTCAATCACCAGCAGCAGCTGGTGGTCTGGAACCACCGCTACCTGGAACTGTTCAACTACCCCAAAGGCTTTGTCCGCGTTGGCCGGCCGGTGGAAGACCTGATGCGCTACAACCTTACCAACGCCAACCTTTCTGCCCGGCGTATTGACGACATCATCGGCAACCGCTGTAACAGCATGCGTGAAGGCCAGCCCATGTCCTACGAGCGCCAGCGGCCGGACGGCACAGTGCTCAGGGTGGATGGCAGCCCGATTCCCGGAGGCGGCTACGTCACCACCTTCCAGGACATTACCGCCATGCGCCGCACCGAGCAGGCCCTGAAGGAAACCAACATCTACCTGGAGCAACGGGTAAAAGAGCGGACCCAGGAGCTTCAGGTCATCAATGAACAGATGCTCAAGGCCAAGTCTGTGGCCGAGCAGGCCAACCAGAGCAAAACCCGTTTCCTGGCCTCTGCCAGTCACGACCTGCTCCAGCCCCTCAATGCCGCCCGCCTGTTCACTTCGGCATTGGCCGGCAAGGCCACCGACAGTGAGATGAAGGACCTGGTAGACCATATCGACAGTTCCCTCGGAGCCGCGGAGGAAATCATCAGCACACTGCTGGATATTTCCAAACTGGATGCCGGCGCCCTGGAACCGGATATTGCGGTGTTCCCGATCAATGACATCCTCCGGCATCTGGCAACAGACTTTTCTGCCATCGCCAAGGACCAGGGCCTGGAACTGCACGTTGTTCCCAGTACAGCCTGGGTAAGATCTGACTCAAAGCTGTTACGCAGGGTTGTGCAGAACTTCCTCTCCAACGCCATTCGCTATACCCCGGAGGGCAAGATCCTCATGGGCTGCCGCCGTCTGCGGGGTTACATCCGTATCGAAGTGTGGGATACCGGGCCCGGCATTCCGGAAGATCAGCTGTCCCATATTTTCGAGGAATTCCGCAGGTTCCAGCAGGGCCGGGACAAAAAGGGCCTCGGCCTCGGGCTGGCCATTGTTGACCGAATCAGCGGCATGCTGAACCACCCGGTTACTGTGCACTCCGTTCAGGGCCGAGGTAGCGTCTTTGGCGTCACAGTTCCAGCTGCCAGCCCGGCACACGGGCAGGTCAAAACCAGCACCATCACATCAGGCTCGCGCAGGGTATCCAGCCTCGGTGGCCTGCATGTCCTGTGCATCGACAATGATTCGGCTATTCTTCAGGGTATGACCGCACTGCTTGAAAACTGGCGCTGCGATGTAACTGCCGCTGAAAGCCTGGACGATGCCCTGCACAAACTCCAGGAGCGGAAGCCGGACATCATTCTTGCGGATTTCCAGCTGGACGATGATAAAAACGGACTGGATGCTATGGATTCCATACGGGCAAACCTCGGCCAGGACATTCCCGGAATACTGATTACCGGCTATATGGCGCCGGAAGTCCGGGAAGATGCCATAGCCCGCGGCTACCATGTACTCTACAAGCCGGTAAAACCCGCTGCGTTGCGGGCCCTGGTCAACAAATCCCTGAAACAGACACGGCCATGACCGGGCAAGCGGAGCATCCAGACCCGGCCGCCTTTGCTGGTCTCAGCTATCTGGTTATTGATGATTTCGACAATTTTCGTAATGCCATGTTCCAGATACTCAGGAACTGCGGCGCCGAAAAGATCGAACTTGTGGCCAGCGCCAAAGCGGCAGTCCACTACTGCACCTATAACCACGTTGATGTGGTTCTGTGTGACTATAACCTCGGCGCAGGCAAGAACGGACAGCAGATACTGGAGGAATTACGCTATCGGAAACTGCTGAAACGTTCGTCCCTGTTCCTGATGGTAACCGCAGAAACCT
Source organism: Marinobacter sp. (assembly GCA_041591245.1). Lineage (GTDB taxonomy): Bacteria > Pseudomonadota > Gammaproteobacteria > Pseudomonadales > Oleiphilaceae > Marinobacter. Next base: position 2,204 of record JBFHSI010000026.1, on the reverse strand, counting down.
CCAGGGACATGGTCATGGGAGCCAGGGAAAACCTCCCTGATGGTTATCTGACCAAGCCCATTAACCAGGCCATTGTCGAGAAACGCCTGGGTAACCTGATAGAACAGCGCCGGGCGCTGCTCCCTATCAACCAGGCCATTGATCAGGAGAACTATCCGGAAGCCATTACCCGAAGCTTGCAGGCCCTTACCCTGCACCCCCGCTACAGCACATGGCTGATGAAGACACTGGGAGACCTGTACTTCCGAGTTGGCGATCTGAGTCACGCCATCAGAATCTACGATGACGTGCTGTCCCGCAGGGAACTTCCCTGGGCCCGCCTCGGCCGCAGCCGGATCCTGTTGGCACAACAGCATTACGACACAGCGATAGCCGACCTGGAGCAACTGATCGCAGCCAATCCGGATTTTATGGAAGCCTATGATCTGCTTGCCGAAGGGCTCAAACACCAGGGACTGACTTCCCGGGCTCAGGACCTTCTCCTGCAGGCCGTATCCCGCTCTCCACACGCCATTGTGCGCCAGAAACAACTGGCCAGGCTGGCGGAAATCAACCAGGATCCAGCGACAGCAGCGGATGCCTGGCGCCAGGTAGTGGCACAGGGCAAGAATTCGATCCATGACTGCTCACAGCACCACCTGGCCTTCGCCCAGTCCCTGGCCGAGCTATGTGATAGCGCCGGGAATGCGGAAGCGACGACATTGGCGAGCGAAGCCCTGTCGGTGCTGAGCCGGATGGAAAAGCGCTTTGCCGGCGAGCCTGAGTTAGGGCTCCGGAGCCTTCTGGCCCAATGCCGAGTACATGCCGGAGCGGGACAGATACAGACCGCTGAGGAGCTTCTGAACAGTGTCAGGGGGGAACTTGAACATCCGGATACCATGACTCCGGATACCGGCCTGGACTTTGCCAGAACCCTGTTTCGCCTTGGAGATCACGAAACCGCGAAAAAACTCCTGGCTACCCTGGCGGAATTGCACAGTGATAAAGCCGAGGTTCTTGAAGCTATTGAAAACCTTCTGGATGAGCCCGTTGGATTCCGGGAAAAACTCCAGGCCAGATCCCTCAATCAAAGCGGCATAGCAGCCTTTGAACAGGGCGACCTTGAGGACGCCGCAAAAGCCTTCAGGGATGCCCTCGCAGTAGTCCCTGATCACAAGGCACTGAACCTGAACCTGGTGCAGGTGCTCCTTAAGGCATACCAGCAGTCCCCGGACAAACACACCCTGTTACAGGAATGCCAAGGCTGCATGAGCCGGCTTGCGGACATACCCCGGCACCACCGGCAGTATCGCCGTTACATTGCCCTGCAAAACAGACTGAAGGATGTGATGCCATGACAGATGACCGGCAGGACCGCCCCGACAATCAACCCATCGACTTCTCCATGGTTCTGGCTTCCGCCGTACACGATATGAAGAATTCCCTGGGACTGCTGCTGAACTCCCTCGACAGCCTCAGGGAGGAGCATGAACAGTCCCTGGCAGCCTCCTCCAGATTCAACACCGTCCAGTATGAAGCTGAACGCATGCACAACGATCTGGTTCAGCTACTGGGCATTTACCGGCTGGGGGAGAACAACCTCTCCGCCCATATGGAAGAGCATTATGTCCCGGACTTTCTGGCCGAACACCTGGCACGCCACACCCCGCTTCTGCAGGGTCTGGGAATCCAGTACTCCATAGACTCTGCAGACATCAACGGATACTTCGATGAGGACCTGCTGACCGGCGTGCTTAACAACACCATCAACAACGCCATACGGTATACCAGTACCCGAATACGGCTAAGCGCCGATAAACGGGATGACTATCTGGTCCTGACCGTAGAAGACGATGGTGAAGGTTACCCGGAAGCCATGCAGCAGGCGGAGACACAAACCTTCAAATCCCTGGACTTCAAGACCGGCAGCACCAGCCTGGGCCTTTTCTTTGCCTCATCCGTGGCGAAGCTTCACCGGGAAGGTGAGCGCACAGGCACCATCAAGCTTCACAATGGAGGCAGTTTCGGTGGTGGTGTGTTTGAAATCTGGCTGCCCTGAACTGTTTCAGCACAAATAAAAAAGCCCCGGCAGCATACGCTGTCGGGGCTGTTTTATTTAGGAGCCTGACGATGACCTACTTTGCTCAGGCCTGCGGCCTTCGGCCCTTCGGGCCCGCCGTCGCTGCGCTCCCGCGTCCTGCGCTTGCCGCTGGCAAGCTGGTCAC
>JBFHSI010000025.1:0-21392 GCA_041591245.1 Marinobacter sp. | reverse complement strand
TTGGACATCAGCTTGACCAGGAAACCGCCTTCATAGCCCCGGGAGGCAGGTACGCCTTCCATAACGCCAGGCCAGGGGTTGTAGACGTTCAGGGCCCAGTTGCCGCCGGAACTCTGCTTCATGATCTCCGACAGTACTGCCGGATCCAGGCCGTTCTTCACCCCCAGAGCCAGAGCTTCACTGGTACCCGCCATCAGAATGGCCAGCAGCATGTTGTTGCAGATTTTCGCCACCTGACCGGAGCCGTGGGCGCCGGCGTGGAAGATGTTCTTGCCCATGCCTTCAAGGATCGGCAGGGCCCGGTTGAAGGTGCTTTCTTCACCTCCACAGATAAAGGTCAGAGTACCGGCTTTGGCACCGCCCACCCCGCCGGAAACCGGCGCATCCATAAAGTCCAGACCGCGGGCACTGGCAGCTTCGGCCACGCCCTTGGCGGTTTCCGGTGCAATGGTGGAGGAATCAATGACCAGGGTTCCCTTGGGCAGAGCTGCCAGCAGGCCATCGTCCCCCAGATACACCGCTTCCACATGTTGCCCGGCCGGCAGCATGGTGATCACACATTCCGCACCAGAGGCCGCCTCATGCACGCTTGCCGCCGTGTCTGCACCTTCGGCTACCAGCGCCTGCACTGCATCCGCTGACAGATCAAACACGGTCACCTGATGACCGGCCCGGATCAGGTTTGAGGCCATGGGGCCGCCCATATTGCCGAGGCCGATAAAGGTAATTTTTGCCATGTCACTTCCCCTTATTGTTGTATTTCATTGTGTGGGCCACCGCGCGCGGTGGTCTGTTGACCAGGAGTCAGAAAAAACTGTCAATCCAGGCACTGTCCATCTCCGCCAGAGAGGCATAGCGCCAGCGAGGTTGCTTGTCCTTATCGATCAGCAGGGCCCGGATGCCTTCGGCAAATTCGCCCCGGTCCAGACAGTTGGTGGACAGCACCAGCTCCCTGTCCAGAACCTGCTTCAGGCCCTCCAGCCGGCACCGGTGCAGATGCTCCCACACCAGCGCCAGGGAGGTGGGTGATGCGGTCTGCAGGGCGGCAGTAGCCCGCCCCAGCCAGCCATCGGTACCCGCCAGCTCGCTCAGCTGCCGGACCACCGCCTCCAGGGTATCGGCATCGGTCACCCGGTTGATGTCATCAAAGTGGGTGCGCACCGGGGACTCCGGCAGCGCCTCCTGGCTCTGCTGCTCGAACTGCCTGAGCACGCTGCTGACCAGGGCATGGGCATTCTCACCCTGCCAGGATTTCTGTTGCAGATCCGCGATCACCCCGGCTTTCAGGTCATGGCGGATAAACCGGTCCGCCAGCCCGGTAAACAGGGCATCGGCGGCATTCATCCGGGCGCCGGTCAGGCCCAGAAACAGACCGGTCCGGCCCGGCGCCCGGTTCAGGAACCAGCCGGCAGCAACGTCCGGATACAGGCCGATGGTGATCTCCGGCATGGCCAGCCGTGAGGCTTCGGTAACCACCCGGTGGGAGGCACCTTCCATGATCCCCATACCGCCACCCATAACAATGCCGTGGCCCCAGCACACAATGGGTTTGGGATAGGTGTGGATCAGGTAGTCCAGTTCGTACTCTTCGGTGAAGAAGGCCCTGCCCTCGCCGGTGCCGCCGGGTTCGGTCATGCTCCGGTACAGGGCGACAATGTCACCGCCGGCACAGAAGGCCTTGTCACCCTCTGCTTCCAGCCATACCGCCCGGACCCGGTCATCTTCAGCCCAGGACTGCAGCCGGGGCACCAGCAGACGGATCATTTCCAGGGACAGGGAGTTCAGGGTTCTGGGGGTGTTCAGCCGCACCATCCCGATCCGTTCGCCGTCAGCGGTCTGCCATTCATCAAATACTACGGGTTGTTCGCTCATAACAGTTCCTTCAACCGGCGCAGTGTCCGGGCTCAGCGGTTTTTCCATTCCGGCTTGCGCTTGTCCAGAAAGGCGTTCACACCCTCTTTCTGGTCTTCGGTGGAGAACAGCTCCACAAACAGCTCCCGCTCCATCCGCCAGCCATCGGCATGGCTGCGGCCGTCCCGGGCACTCATCACCAGGGTCTTGCAGCGGGCAATGGAGGACGGGCTCTGGCGACAGGCCATTTCCGCCAGCTCCAGGGCCTTGTCCAGACTCTTGCCGGACTCCACCACTTCTTCCACCAGGCCGATTCTCAGTGCCTGCTCCGCATTGACCCGCTCACCGCACAGGATCATGCGCTTGGCCCAGCCCTCGCCCACCAGCCAGGGCAGGTTCTGGGTGCCGCCACCACAGGGCAGCAGGCCGACACTGGCTTCCGGCAGGGCCATCTGGGCATGCTCTTCGGCAATGCGCAGGTCACAGGCCAGAGCACATTCCAGACCGCCACCCATGGCATAACCGTTGACCGCCGCAATGGACAGGCCCCGGAAGTTGCCCAGGGTTGCAAAAGCGTCTCCGAACGCCTGGGCCAGTTCGTTGGCCCGGGCCTTGTCGCCGTCGGCAAAGGCCTTGAGATCGGCGCCGGCGGAGAAGAACTTCTCGCCCTGACCGGTTACCACCAGGGCAAAGATGTTGCTGTCAGCATTCAGGTCTTTGATGATTTCCTTCAGTGCCGCCAGGGATTCCGCCGTCCAGGTGTTGGCCGGCGGGTTGTTGATGGTCATCAGCGCGATATGGCCGCGCTTTTCAATCTGCAGCAGGTCACTCATTGTCTGTCTCCGATCATGTCTGTGGTTCCGGAAGCTGTTACTGGATGGCCTCGGCCACGCCGTCGTCAAGAATGCGGCGGGCCACAATCAGGCGCATGATTTCGTTGGTACCTTCCAGAATCTGGTGTACCCGCAGATCCCTGAGATAGCGTTCCAGCGGGTATTCACGAATATAGCCATAGCCACCGTGCAGCTGCAGCGCCTCGTTCACCACCTCGAAACAGGCATCGGTGGCAAAACGTTTGGCCATGGCGCAATGCAGGGTTGCCTCCGGGTCGCCGCTGTCCAGCTTGAAAGCCCCCAGACGCACCATCTGGCGGGCGGCAACCAGATTGGTAGCCATATCCGCCAGCTTGAACTGCAGGGCCTGGAAAGCTGCCAGCGGCTTGCCGAACTGTTCCCGGTCGTGCATGTAATCCCGGGCCCGCAGCAGGGCCGACTGGGCACCACCCAGGGAGCAGGTGGCAATGTTCAGGCGGCCACCGTCCAGCCCTTTCATGGCAATGGCAAAGCCGTCACCTTCCTGCCCCACCCGGTTGGAGACAGGAACCCGCACATTTTCCAGACTGATCATACGTGTGGGCTGACTGTGCCAGCCCATTTTGTCTTCATTCTTGCCGTAGGAGATACCCTCGGCATCGGCGGGAATCACGAAAGTGGAAATGCCCCGGGCACCACTGTCAGCGTCCCCGGTACGGGCCATCAGCACCAGAATGTCGGTACTGCCGGCACCGGAAATGAACATCTTGCTGCCATTGATGACGTAGCTGTCGCCATCCCGGGTAGCCCGGGTACGCAGGCTGGCCGCATCGGAACCGGCACCCGGCTCGGTCAGACAGTAAGACGCCAGCCACTGCCCGCTGGCCAGCCTGGGCACAATCTCCCGTGCCAGTTCATCGGCTGCGAAGCTGGCAATCATCCAGGTGGCCATGTTGTGAATGGTGATAAAAGCAGCGGTGGAGGGACAGGCCGCAGCCAGTTCTTCCACGATAACCGAGGTATCCAGGCGGGACAGTCCCATCCCTCCCAGCGCCTCAGGGGTGTACATCCCCATAAAACCCATGTCGCCCGCTTCCCTGAGCACATCGACGGGAAAAATATGTTCCTCATCCCAGTGCGCGGCATGGGGCGCCATGCTTTTTACCGCGAAGGCCCGGGCGGCATCCCGGAAGGCCAGTTGATCCTCGGTGAGATTAAAGTCCATGAAATCACTCCAGATAAAAGATCCTGTGATCAGCAGGGAAAAGAAGGGGCCGGAACAAGTCCGGCCCAAGCAGCCCAACCATCAGCCTGAATCAGCGCAACTGGATAGAGAAGTTCGCTTCTGTTGACGCTTCGCTGGAGAACCAGCGGGAGGTAACTGTTTTGGTTTCAGTGTAGAAACGTACAGCCTGCTTGCCATAGGCATGCTGGTCACCGTAGAAGGAACCCTTCCAGCCGGTGAATGAGAAGAACGGCAGGGGTACCGGAATGGGAATGTTAACACCCACCTGACCCACTTCGATTTCGTGCTGGAAGCGACGGGCAGCGCCGCCGGAGTTGGTGAAGATGGAGGTGCCGTTGCCGTAGGGGCTGTTGTTGATCAGCTCGATGGCTTCGCCCAGGGAATCCACTTCCATGCACGACAGAACTGGCCCGAAAATCTCTTCCTTGTAAATGTCCATCTCAGTGGTGACACCGGTGAACAGTGTGGGACCAACCCAGTGGCCGTTGGGCAGGCCGTCCACGGTGCAGCCTCGGCCATCCAGTTCCAGTCTGGCGCCCTGGGCTTCACCCCGGGCAATCAGGGATTCGATACGGTCTTTGGCCTTGGCACTGATCACCGGGCCGTAACTGGCTCCGGAATCGTTCCAGGCACCCGGACGGACTTTCGCCATGGCTTCCTTGAGTTCCGGAATCCAGGACTGGGCCTCACCCACAAACACCGCTACGGAAATCGCCATGCAACGCTGGCCGGCGGCACCCACGGAAGCCCCGACCAGAGCGTTGAGTACCTGGCGCTTGTCCGCGTCCGGCATGATCACCATATGGTTCTTGGCACCGGCAAAGCTCTGTACCCGCTTCATGTTACGGGTACCGGTTTCATAGATGTAACGACCAACAGGCACGGAACCCACAAAGGAAATGGCCTTGATCGCCGGATCCGTCAGCAGCTTGTCCACCTGCTCCTTGCCACCGTGTACCACCTGCAGAACCCCTTTCGGTGCACCGGCTTCCTCAAACAGTTCAGCCAGACGCATGGGCGTCATCGGATCCTGCTCGGAGGGCTTCAGGATAAAAGTGTTACCACAGGCAATGGCCAGCGGGAACATCCACAGGGGAATCATGGCCGGGAAGTTGAACGGGGTAATACCGGCACACACACCCAGGGGCTGGATCCAGGAGTGGGTATCCACTTCCCTGGCCACATTCTCCACCGTTTCCCCCATCATCAGGGAACCCACGTTAGCGGCCTGTTCCACCACCTCGATACCCCGCCAGACATCACCTTTGGCATCGTCAAAGGTCTTTCCGGTTTCCTGGGACAGGATTTCGGCAATTTCGTCGTGGTGTTCCTTCAGCAGGGCCTGATAACGCATCATGACCCGGGCACGCTCGGATACCGGCACTTCCTTCCAGGTTTTGAACACCTCACCGCCAAAACGGATAGCCTCATCCATTTCCTCGCTGGTGGTGCACGGGGCTTTGGCAATGACTTCGTCGGTGGCGGGGTTGGTGACGTCAATCCATTCGCTGGTCTGGCTCTGGACAAACTCACCGGCAAGGTACAGTGGCACGTTTTTCATCTTGATATCCCTGTTTGTTTTTATGCGGGGGATCGGCCGGAGCCCGGGGGACTCTGACCATGTTTGCCAAAATCCTAGCACGGCACCTGCACCCTGACGATTGACTAAATTTCGCCCATGATGGATTATTTTTCGATTCCAGAAACAGCCAGGCCCAATCCCGATGACACAAACCTCCCAGTGGCCAGTACCCAAAGACAGCGTGCGCTATGTGGTACCAGCCCCCATTATCAAGGTGCTTTCAAGCTATCCCCTGACCCGGGAACTCTATCCCCTGGCCTTTGGTCACTACCGGCGGGCCGCCGGCCACCATATGCATCGGGAACACCACAACGACAATCTTTTGATCTACTGCACCGAGGGCAAGGCGTTTCTGAATGTTCTGGGCGAGCCCCATACCGTGGCCGGCGGAGACCTGGTGCTGCTGCCCGCCGGGGCCAGCCACCGCTACACCGCCGATCCGGACGCCCCCTGGACTATTCACTGGGTTCACTACACAGGTCCGCTGGCAGAGGATTTTCAAAACTATATGGGATTCAGTGACAGCGTCCGCATCCGCCACCTGGGGCGTCAGCCCCGGTTGCTGGTGGATTTCAACGGCCTGCTGTCGGTACGGCAAACCGGTTTCCGGGCCCGGGGGCTGATCCATGCTGCCAACCGCCTGCGTCAGTTACTGGCCGCAGTTCCCATCAGCGCCGATGAAACCAGCCATGGCCTGCAGGCCGGTCTGGACAGTATCCACAACTACATGCGGGAACATCTGGACGAACGCATCTCCCTGGAACAGCTGGCGGATCTGGCAGGCCTGTCGCCGGCCCATTTTGCCACCCGTTACCGGGAACAGACCGGCACCTCCCCGGTCCAGCATTTCCTGCACCTGAAAATCGAACAGGCATGCCAGATGCTGGATAGTACCTCCCTCAGCTTTGCCGATATCAGCCGCCGTCTGGGCTACGACGACAGCTACTATTTCTCCCGTCTGTTCAAGAAAATCATGGGCCAGTCCCCCAGGGATTACCGGGATACGGCGCGCCACTGAACACGGCGTTTCGGGCCATACTGGGCCGGCGCCAATCCCGGAACTTCTGTTGCTGCCGGCAAACCGCTACCCTTGGTCTCTGAGTCCCATAATGAGAACAAGACCATGTCCAGCTACACCATTGAAATTGACGAAACCTTCGACGTTCCCCGCAACCGGGTATTTGCCCTGTTTGCCGACCACAGCCGGTTTGGCCAGATGCTGGGAGCACCGGTCAAGCGCATCAAGGACAGCCTGGGGCAGGACCCCAATGGCGCGGGCTCCGTTCGCCGGATTGGCGTCGGCCCCCTGGGACTGAAAGAAACCGTGCTGAGCTTTGAGCCCAACACTCTGATTGAATACACCATCACCAGCATGAGCCCTATCCGCAACCACCTGGGACGGATTCGCTTTGAAGATGCGGCAGAAGGCCGGACCCGGGTCAATTACACCATCACCTTCGATGAAATCCTGCCCTTTACCGGCCGGGTGGTAAGGTCCGCCCTGGAGCATGGTATCCGCAAGGGTATCCGACAGGTGCCGCACCTGGCCTGAGCTTCCGGGCACATTAATTGATGTTACATACCTCTTGTAAGCGCAACATTTCGTTACTTGATGGATATCAGATAATTGACCTGAGGCAATAGCAGAGTACGGGCTATTTTGTAACCTCCGCGCAGATTGCAATATCTGGCCATTGTGCCGGATATTTTTATTTTCAGCGGGAGACCGGAAATGGCAGCCGAACCTATTGTTCTGTTTGATAACGGACATCATAAATGCCTGATGTTCGATTCCCTGGTAACTGGTGAGGGCGTACAGTCCAACCAGTTTCTTGTGGTGGATGGCACTCACGAAGCCCTGATTGATCCTGGCGGGGACCTGACCTATACCCCGCTGTCCGTGGCGGCGTCCCGCTATATGAACATCCGGGATATGGATTATGTTTTCGCATCCCACCAGGATCCGGACATTATCGGCTCCATCGACCGCTGGATCGTTCACACCCGCGCCAAGATAGTTACCTCCAAACTCTGGTCCCGGTTTCTGCCCCACCTGGTCTCCAGCTATGTGACCAACCAGCTCTCCGGCAGTGTCTATGACCGCATTGTGGCGGTCCCGGATGCCGGCGCCAATGTCAGGTTCGGGGACACCTATCTGCAATGCCTGCCCGCCCACTTCATGCACTCCGTAGGCAACCTGCAGTTCTACGATCCGGTGGCCAAAATCCTGTTCTCCGGTGACCTGGGCGCTTCCCTGGGAGGAAAGGACGATCACCTGCCAGTGACCGACTTCGACAAACATGTACCTTCCATGATCGGCTTCCACCGCCGCTACATTGCCTCCCGGAAGGTTTGCCAGCTCTGGGCCAACATGGTCAGAAAGATGGATGTGGACATGATTGTGCCCCAGCATGGCAAGCGTTTCGAAGGTCCGGAAATGGTCGACCGTTTCCTGAACTGGGTCAGCAATATGGAGTGCGGAATCGATCTGGTAACCCAGGATAACTACCGGCAACCAGTGGACTACGTATAGGCTCTGGCCAAATAAGCCTGTCCCAACGGGGCTTTGTTGAGTAAAATCCGGCCTTTTCCAAAACATCGAGAGGCAGTGCAAATGGGCAGAGCCTACCAGAACCGCAAAGAATCCATGGCCAAGACGGCTGCGGCAAAAACCAAGGTCTACAGCAAGTATGGCCGGGAAATCTACATGTGCGCCAAATCCGGCGGCACCGACCCGGAGGGCAACCTGTCCCTGCGCGGTCTGATTGACCGGGCCAAGAAAGACCAGGTGCCAACCCACGTCATCGAAAAGGCCATCGAAAAGGCCAAGGGCGGCGCTGGCGAGGATTACTCCCCTGCCCGCTACGAAGGCTACGGTCCCGGTAACTGCATGGTGATTGTGGACTGCCTCACCGATAACCCCAACCGTACATTTGGTGATGTGCGGTTGGCCTTCACCAAGACCAAATGCAAGATCGGCACACCGGGCGCAGTTGCCCACATGTTTGACCATTGCGCCATCTTTGCCTTCAAGCACGACGATGAAGAAGCCGTTCTTGAAGCCCTGATGGAAGCCGATGTGGATGTCACCGACATCGAGAATGAAGACGGCCAGATCACCGTCTTCACCCCCCATACCGAATACGCCAAGGCCAAACAGGCTCTGGTGGATGCCTTTGAAGGTATCGACTTCGAAACCGACGAAATCCAGTTCCTGCCGAAGACCACCACTCCGGTGGCCGGTGATGATATTCCCCTGTTCGAGAAGTTCATGGACATGCTCAACGATCTGGATGACGTCCAGAACGTTTTCCATAATGCCGAACTGCCCGAACAAGGCGAATAATCACCAGTAGAGCAGGGGAACCGACATGGCAGAGCAGGCCCGGAACGGGAACGGAGCAAAGGTGGTCATCCTCAAGACAGGAACCACCTATCCGGACCTTCGCAGCCGTTTCGGCGATTTTGAGGACTGGTTTGTCCGCGGCCTGTCTTCCGACCTGAACCTTACGGTTGTCAATGTCGCAGCCGGCGAACTGCCAGGCCGCCCGGAAGACTGGGATGGTGTAGTGGTGACCGGCTCACCGGCCATGGTCAGCGACCGGGAAGCCTGGAGTGAGAATACCGCCCGCTGGCTGGCAACGGCGGTTGAGAGCCGGCTTCCGGTGCTCGGCGTCTGCTATGGCCACCAGCTGCTGGCCCATGCCCTGGGGGGCGAGGTGGGCTATCACCCTGACGGCCGGGAAACCGGCACCCGTACAGTTGAACGCCTGCCGGAAGCCGAATCAGATCCTCTGCTCGGTTCCCTGCCCCCGCGCTTCAAGGCCCACCTGACCCACAAGCAGTCAGTGCTGCAGCTTCCGCCCGGAGCCAGGTTGCTGGCCCGTAACCGGTTCGAACCCCACCAGGCGTTCCGCATCGGTGACTGTGCCTGGGGACTGCAGTTTCATCCGGAATTTTCCGATGCCATCATGAAGGCCTACCTGCAGGTGCAGGCTCCGGATCTGGCAGAGGAGAATCTGGACCCGGAAGCCCTGATCGCGGAGGTGGAACCAGCTCCGGAAGCATCCAGACTTCTGCAGCGCTTCTCGGAACTGGTAATCCGGCGCCGGAACAGCTGACCGCAAGGCGCCGGTTTTACCCCTCAGTCCAGGATGTAGGCGGTTTTCTCCAGGGTATTTTCCTCTTCATCAATGAAGCGGAACTCATTCCAGCCGATACGCACCATGTCATTGCTGTTCAGCCGCTGGCGTCCGTCAATCCGGATGCCATTCACGTAGGTACCGTTGGTGCTGTTGTTGTCGGTAATGTAGTAATCGGTGGTTCCTTCCAGATAGGCATTGGCCACAGCTTCGACAATGGCATGCTGGCCACTGACGGAGATCTCGTCGATACGTATGTCGTTACCGGCGCGCCGGCCAATCCGTGTTTCTGTCCGGTTCAGATCAAACGTGTTCACAACCACGTTATCTACCAGTAGTGACAGCGATGCCATAGAAATTTCCTTTACTCATCCAGGGTCATTAGAACAACAGAAACATTGTCGGTGGCCCGGTTATCCAGAGCCGCCCCGATCAATGCCTCAACCACACTTTCATTGCAGCCGGCCTGCACCAGGGCGCCCCAGTCCGCCTCGGCAACCGAATTGGTCAGGCCATCGGAACACAGCAGCAGACGGTCGCCATATTCCAGAGTCTGGCAGCAGTAGCTCAGCTCAACCGGATCCATGGCACCCACAGCCCGGGTGAGCATGTTCCGGAAGGGCACATTGGGCACATCCGCTTCGGTGATGCTGCCGTCATCCAGCATCTTGCGCACCACCGTATCGTCCCGGGTCAGACAGCGAATGCTGCCGGCCCGCAGCAGGTAGCAGCGGGAGTCTCCCACATGGGCGATATGGGCCTGCCGCCCCACCAGCCACACCACCACCAGGGTGGTGCCCATTTTCTCCAGCTGGGGCTCGGCACCCCGGCGTTCGGCAATCCGGGCATTGGCCAGCACAAACCCGGCCTTCAACTGTCCGGGAATATCACCGCTCGGCCCGCCCTGTGCCGCCAGGGTTTCCAGCAGGGTATCTGCAGCTATCCGGCTGGCCACTTCCCCGCCCTGATAGCCCCCCATACCATCGGCCACCAGTGCCAGCGCACTGTTGCCATCATCGGCGGCGGACCAGGCAACCACATCCTGATTACATCCCCGCACCGCTCCGGCGTGACTCTGCCCTGCAATCGAAATACCCATCATGCCTCCCTGGCTTCCCGCCGCATCAGACGGCGCACCGCCTCTGCCATGGATGCGGCAGAGGCAAAACGTTTTTCCGGTTCCCGCTGGATGGCCCGGCTGATCAGGCGCACGACCCCTGTGGGTACCTGTGCGTTGAACTGGCGGACACTGCGGGGTTTGCCATTGAGAATCTGGTAAGTGAGGCTGGCCAGGGTATCGCCCTGGTACGGGGTTTCCCCGGTAACCAGCTTGTACAGGGTGACCCCGAGGCTGTAGATATCCGACGCCCCGGTGACCTTCTGCCCCCGCAGCTGCTCCGGCGACATATACAGCGGACTGCCCATGACACTGCCGGTGCGGGTGCGGGAGTCATCGGTAATGCGGGCGATGCCGAAGTCGGTCACCTTGACGGCTCCGGTATCCGGGTTATAGATCAGATTTCCCGGCTTGATATCCCGGTGCACAATCCCGTGGCTGTGGGCATAGGCCAGGGCATCGGCCACCCTGGCGACAATATCCAGCACCTTGGGCAATGGCAGCAGGCGTCCCGGCTTGCCGAAATCACTGAGCGCCCGGCCCGGAGCATAGTCCATGGCGATATAGGCAAGATCCGCCTCTTCCCCCACATCGTATACGGTCACTATGGCCGGGTGACTGAGCCGTCCGGCCGCCTCAGCTTCACGGAAAAACCTGGCTTTGAGTTCGGCCACCCGGGCCCCGTCGAAGGACTGATAGCTGAGGGTTTTTATGGCTACGGTACGGGAAATTTTCGGGTCCTTGCCCAGATAGACTACCCCCATGGCACCCCGGCCGATTTCCCGTTCAATCTCATAGCGGCCCAGGGTGGGCCGACTGAGGGACGGTTCCGGCACCAGCAGGGTGGGACTGTCCTCCATGCCATCCCGGGCCACCGCCGCGGGTGCCGGAGACAGCTTGTCCAGTGCCTGCAGCCGGTCCCGGACATCCCGGAAGCCCTTCCGGTGCGCCAGGATACTCCGGTAGGTCTGGGCCGCCTTCCGGTACTGGCGCTTCTGCTCCTGCAGAATGGCGGTCTCATAGCGCAGATCCAGCGCCTCGGTACACACCGGGCAGGATGCCAGCGCCTCCAGTACTTCGTCTGTCCTGCCCTGCTGCAACAGCATCCGTCCCAGGCGCAGCCTGGCCTCCCGGACATTGGCCTGTAGTGCCCGGATCTGCTGATTCGGCTGCAACCAGAACAGCATGATCACGAATCCGGTCACCAGCAGACTGACCACATCCCCCAGGGGCACCCACAGGTTGCGGTAGAACATCAGTGCCGCCTGCACCACAATCAGGCCACCCACCAGCAGCAATGTCAGTGGCAGGGCTACCGCCAGCCCGGTACGGGGCACCATGAACACCAGATAAAGGGTAACCGCCAGCATACCCAGCTGCACCACCAGCTCTGACCACACCGGCTCTGACAGACCATGGACCGACAGTGCCCGGGCCAGCTCACCCGGAGCAACAGCCCCGGCGTCCGTCTGCACCAGCAGGCCGAACAGGGCCCGCTCCACCAGCTCGAAAATACCCAGTTGCCCGCCCGCCGTGGCAAACACCAGGGCCAGAATCACAACCACAAGTCTCAGGCTGAACAGACGGGATAAACGGGGAGCTATGGGATTCACAGGTAACATTCATATAAGTGACTGATTAAAGTAGTCTAGGCACCTGGATCAAGGGACGATACCGGTCCGGGCGCATTTTTTGTAAGGGTTTGTGCTCCTGCGAGCAGAGTCACGTCAGAGCCCGTCCGGGGTCACAAAAACAGGCTTGGAACTTCCGCTATGACACTGAAAATTCTGATTCCACTGGTGCTTCTGATACTGCTTGGTACCGGCTGGTACCACAGCAGCAAGCCCCTTCCTCCAGGCATCAGCTACCGGGGCCAGGTGGCCCCTCTGGTGACACCGAAACTGCTGACGGACACCACCCTGCACTATCAGGACGGCTCAGAAGTTCTGGAACAGGAAATATTTGATGAGGCACTGCGTCTGATCGCCCAGGCCGAGCATTTCATTCTGGTGGACATGTTCCTGTACAACAGCTCCCGGCCCGAGGGAGTGCCCTTCCGGCCCCTGGCCCGGCAGCTGACCCAGGCCCTGATTGCCCGCAAGCAGGACCGCCCTGAACTCCAGATCATAGTAATTTCCGACCCCCTCAATACCCTATACGGCGGCACCACCTCACCCTGGTTTGAACAGCTGAAACAGGCGGATATCCAGGTGCTGGAAACCCACCTGCCGGCCCTCAGGGACAGTAATCCTGCCTGGTCCGCCATCTGGCGCCTGTGCTGCCAGTGGCTGGGCAACAACCCGAAAGGGGGCTGGCTGCCCAATGCCATAGGCGACCAGCCGGTCACCCTGCGCAGTTATCTGGCACTGCCCAACTTCAAGGCCAATCACCGCAAGCTGCTGGTGGTGGACCAAGGCCAGCAGCTGAGGGCTCTGGTCACCTCCGCCAACCCCCACGACGGCAGCAGCCGCCACAGCAATATCGGCCTGGCCTTCAGCGGCCCCGCGGTCACCGACCTGCTGGTCAGTGAGCGGGCCGTTATGGCCCTGTCCGGAGCCGATACCGGGGTTATTGACCGCTGGATAGCCCGCTCCCGGGACAACACCCCGGAGCAACCGGCCGCCGGAGAGATTCAGGTACTGACCGAGTCTGCCATCCGCAACCGGGCCCTGGCCATGATTGAAAGTGCCAATGCCGGCGATCGGCTGGAGCTGGCCATGTTCTACCTGTCCCACCGGGAAACCGTGGCGGCGCTGATCGCTGCCGCAGAGCGGGGGGCCCGGCTACGGGTGCTGCTGGATGCCAATTTCGATGCCTTCGGCCATACCAAGAAAGGCATTCCCAACCGACAGGTGGCCATGGAGTTGCAGCAGGCGGATATCCCGGTGCGCTGGTGCAACACCAGAGGCGAGCAGTGCCACAGCAAACTGCTGATGCTGCGAGCTGAAAGGAAAAGTAGCCAGATACTGCTGGGCTCTGCCAACTTTACCCGGCGTAATCTGGATGACCTGAATCTGGAAACCAGCGTATGGGTTTCGCTACCTGAGGACGCCCCGGAAACGGAAAAGGCCGTGACTTTCTTTGACCGGTACTGGCAGTCGGGGCCGGACCAGGACCCGGTGATGAGCCTGCCCTATGCAGACCGGGCGGATGAATCCCGCTTCAGGTACTGGCGTTACCGGATCATGGAAGCCACCGGGCTTTCCACCTTCTGACCCGCCCGGAGCCGGCCAGGTTACGGACGCCGGAACAGGGCCACGTCCTTGGCAGGAATAACCAGCTCCAGCCCCAGCTGATCCGCTATCACCTGCAGGGTATGGGCACGGTAGAAAACCACATGGGTGGGATCCCGGCGGTAATGCCAGTTGTCGAAACGGCTGTCATCGGTCTGGAAGCAGGTCATGATACCCAGCCAGCCGCCCGGACGCAGCAGGCTGTATAACTTTCGGAACACCCGGGCCGGCTGATACAGATGTTCCACCACTTCGGTACAGGTGACAAAATCATACTGGCGCTGCAGAACCCCGGAATCGGGGTGAAAGAAGGGGTCGTACACACTCACTGACATGCCCGCCTCCCGCAGCATCAGAGCCAGGGCCGGCCCCGGACCGCAGCCAAAATCCAGACCGCAGGCACCGGCCGGAATCCGCTCCAGCAGGGGTTCCGCCAGCCGGTTCAGAAAACTCCGGTAGCCGGAATCATCCGGGTCATTCTGGTGCTGGTCGTAGATGGCCTTTTCCTGCTCCCGGGACAGCCGGCAGCCGGGAGCCATTACCGTGGCCTGGCACGCCGGACAGCGCAGATACTGTTGCTGTTTCACACTCCGGAAATCCTGCAGCCAGCCCTGTTCACACACAGGGCACCTGAGCCTGCCCGCGCCGGAAACCCTCCCCTTATCCATGGTCAAACCCCGGTTTCCCCTTCAGCACCAGCCCCTAGCCCCGCGGCCTCCCGTATCTGTGCATCCAGCTCCATTTCCGGCAACTCCCCGGCAGATATCAGCTCCAGCCGGGACACCTCCCGGGGTTCGGTTTCACTGACCGACAGGGCGCCATCCACCATATTGAAGTTGCGCCAGCCCTCCAGACAGTGGATCACCGCCTTGAACCGGTCAAACCGGCTGTCCATGGCCAGCGCCATCAGCCGGTTTTCATCAAACGTCAGTTCCGGGTGCAGGCGCCAGCCAAGGCTGTGGTATCCCTGGCCCTGACCGGACATCCGCTGCCACGGCTGATCACTGATATCCGGAAGCGGCGCTTCGGCCTGGTGGCTGTGATGATGGTGGTGAGCATGGGGGCTGGTCACCGGCGGCAGATCCGTCCGCCCCTCCAGCCAGCCCGGATTCAGCTGTCCGAAACGGGTCTGGAAAACCGCCTTGGGGGAGCCGGGCAATTCGGCTGCCCAGTTCATGAAATGGTCAATCTGCGCCTGGGTACACTGATCGGTCTTGTTGGCCACCAGGATATCCGCAGCCGCCACCTGATCCCGGAACTGGACATTGCCCAGAACCCGGCTGTCTTCCAGCTTGCGGGGGTCCACCAGGGTGATCACCGGCCCCAGAGCCAGGACATCTGTGTAGTATTCGCCGGTCAGGGTTTCCAGGATCTGCGAAGGATGACCGAGCCCTGTGGGCTCGATAATGAGCCGGTCCGGCCTGGCCTTGTGGATCAGCTGGTTCAGGGCAATCTGCATGGGCAGGCCGGCGACACAACACATGCAGCCACCGGGCACCTCCCGGACAAAGGCACCCGCCGTTTCCAGCATGGCACCGTCAATCCCCACCTCGCCGAACTCGTTCACCAGAACCGCCCACACCTCCCCTGAGGGTTTGGCTTTCAGCAGATCCAGAATGGCGGTGGTTTTGCCCACCCCCAGGAATCCCATGATCAGGTTGGTCGGGATGGGTTGTTTCATAGACGGCTCACAGCAGGGCGGACAGGAATGGACTGTTATAATATAACATTTACAGAAAAACGAAAGCGGATCAGCGGCTGTGCTGCTGCACCAGCCGGTCCAGGCGCAGGCGCTCGCGCTCGTCAAACAGCCGGCGGCTGCCCCAGGATACCGCCATCAGGGTTCCGAAACCGGTGCCGGCGGTGATGGTCAGCATCACCAGAATCTGGTATTTCACCGCCAACGCTGGCGGGCTGCCCGCCAGAATCTGCCCGGTCATCATTCCCGGCAGGCTGACCACGCCGGCTGCCGCCATGCCGTTGATGGAGGGCATCATGCCGTTTCTCATGGCATGGCGGCGGATATCCTCAAGGGCATGGCGCCAGGAGTCCCCCAGCATCAGCCGGTTCTCGATCACCGCCCGCTGGCTCCACACGGATTCCGTCAGCCGGTCCAGACTCAGGGCCACCCCGGTCATGGTATTGCCCAGCATCATCCCCAGCAGGGGGATGGCATAGCGGGGTTCATACCAGGGCTCGGGGCCGATCACTACGGTCAGGGTCAGTACCGCCACGGTGAAGGAGGACACGAACATGGACCCGGTGCCTATGGCAAAGGCCCAGCCACCCCGGAGCCGGCGCTGCTGGCGGGCAATCACCTCACGCCCTGCCACCAGCAGCATGACAGTGGCCATCAGCGCCACCCAGTAGAACGCCGAGGAGGCAAACAGCGCTTCCAGAACCAGACCGATCAGGGACAGCTGGATCATGGTCCTGAGGGTAGCCACCAGCAGAGTCCGGGTAATACCCAGGCGGGCCTGCAGGCTGATGCCCGCCAGCGCCAGAATCAGCAAAGTGGCCAGCGCCAGTTTCCACCAGGCCAGATCAATCACAGCCATGGGCAAGCTCCAGAGTATCCCCGCGAATAAACGCCTGCCGGTCCGAGACCCGGTCCAGCTGATGATGGTCATGGGCCACCCAGATCACCCCCAGTTCCCGCCGGCGGATCTGCTCCAGCAGCCAGTGTTCAAGCTGTTGAGTCATGTCGTCGTCCAGGTTGGCGCTGGGCTCATCCAGCAACAGCACCCGGGGCTGCCGGGACAGGGCTCTCAGTATGGCCAGCCGCTGACGCTCCCCGGAGGACAGGCGGCTCACCGGCCAGTCCATGACCCCGGCACTGAATCCCAGGGCCCCGGCCACAAACTCCCCGGCTCCGTCAGGAAAATGGGCTCCTACATGGTCAAACCACCACTGGCTGTCCGCCGGCACCATCATCACCCGCTGTCGCCAGATATGCCCGGGGATGGAGTCCTGGGGCTGGCCGTCCAGAAACACCTCCCCGCCGTGGGGATCCAGATCCGCCACCGCCCTCAGCAGACGGCTTTTGCCGCTGCCGGAGGGGCCGGAAAGGCCGACAATTTCCCCGGCAGCCAGGGCCAGGTTCACGCCTTTGAGGGAACCTGCACAAACCTCCTGCAGCAGCAGGCGGGTCATCGGAGTCCCGACCCTTTTCCCGGGACCGGACAGGGAATAACTGTTGATTTCATAGGTATTTCCGGCTCTTTCCTGCGACCGTCAGCAGCGCAAAGAATGGCAGACACTCTGCAAAAGCACCAGCCCCGCTGGCACCGGCGGGCGAGCCTGTTATCATGCCGGGAACCTTTGCCCCGGAACCGGTACCCGATGACCAGCAATTCCTCTACCCGCCTCAACAAATACATCAGTGACAGCGGACTCTGCTCACGCCGGGATGCCGACCGCTATATCGAACAGGGCAAGGTCACCATCAATGGCCGCCGTGCAGCCGTCGGTGATCAGGTGATCCCGGGGTATCAGGTGCGGGTAAATGGCCAGCTGATCGAACCGCGCCCGGAAGAGGACATGGTATTTATTGCCGTGAACAAACCGGTGGGTATTGTCAGTACCACCGACAGCACTGAGCCCCAGAACATCCAGCGCTTTGTTGGTCATCACCAGCGGATTTTCCCCATCGGACGCCTGGACAAGGATTCCCAGGGGCTGATTTTCATGACCAGCAACGGGGATCTGGTCAACCGGATCCTGCGCGCCGGCAACAACCATGAGAAGGAATACCTGGTTACCGTCAACAAACCCATTACCAGCGCCTTTATTCAGGGTATGGCCAACGGAGTGCCCATTCTTGGCACAGTGACCCGGAAGTGCCGGATCACCCAGGAATCCCGTTTCGTCTTCCGTATTATTCTGGTGGAGGGGCTGAACCGGCAGATCCGGCGCATGTGCGAGCATTTCGGCTATGAAGTCACCCGGCTCGAGCGCATCCGGATCATGAACGTCAGCCTGGGCCGGCTGCAGCCCGGACAATGGCGGGACCTCAGCGAACGGGAGCTTTCCACCCTGCTGGACGCCATCCGCCACTCCTCATCCGAAGCCCCTGCCGGCACCCGCAAACGGGTCAGGCCCGCAGCCGCAGAGAACCGGACTGCGTCCGGCAAGACATCTGGCAAACCCGCCCGCACCCGGGGCCGGGCCACCGGCACCCAGGGGGCAGCACCTGCCAGGCCGGGGGGCAAACCGAAAACCCGGAAAAAATCCCGGCAACGCAGTGTCAAGCGCCAGGGTTCCTGACAACGCAAGCCATAACAGCTTTTCCCGGATATTCCGGCCTCAGGACAAACACCCCCTGCCCTCTACGGTGTTATCATCGGAATCATCGTCCGCCCCGGAATCCGGGGTCAACCTGACAGGGACCTCTCATGTTCTGGATTCTTTTCGCCATTGGACTTGTTGTACTGATTGTCGCTGCCACACTGATTCTCTTCCGCCTGGAAGACATGACCCACTATGACAGCCAGGATTTCATGGTCAGGGAAAGAACGCCCAGCGAGGCCAACCGGGAAGTGCTGGTGCGGGTCAAGGAACTGGAACGGGCACCCCGGGGCTACAAAGGCAAAGCCCGGCTGCTGGCCCTGCGCCGGCACATGGACGGAATGAGTGAAGGCCTGCAGCTGGACTCCGAGTTCCGGCACAATGACGACCCCAGGGGGGAATGGGTGATTGCCCCGGGTGTGGATACCACGCGCCGGGTTCTCTATATCCATGGCGGCGCCTGGGCACTGGGCAGCCCCCGCAGCCACCGCTCCATTACCGACCGGTTTTCCCACATTGCCAATGCGGCAGTATTCGCCGTGGATTACCGGCTGATGCCCGAACACCGCTATATGGATGGTGTCCGGGATTGCCGTCAGGCCTACAGCTGGCTGCTGAATAACGGCCCGGACGGTCCGGAAAAAGCCTCATTCATGGTAATTTCCGGTGATTCTGCCGGCGGCAGCCACGCCCTCGGCCTGCTGGCCTGGATCCGGGATAACGGGCTGCGCCAGGCCGATGCAGCTGTGGCCTTCTCCCCCTCCACCGATCTGACACTGACCGCCCCCAGCAACCGGGACAACATTGCCACCGACGCCATGCTCGGGCCGGTGTTCGGTGGTCTGTCCAAAGTTCCCCTGCCGATCCTCTGGTGGGGAACCCTGGCGGCTTTCCGGGTATCCCCCACCAATCCGGTCGCCTCCCCCCTGCGCGGCAACCTGAACAACCTGCCACCGGTGCTGATCCAGGCCAGTGACTGCGAGATGCTGCTGGACAATGCCCGCCGCTACACCGCCAAGGCCAGAGCCCAGGGCTCACCGGTGGAGCTGCACACCTGGCCGGGCATGGTGCATATCTGGCAGATATTCGTGCCCCTGCTGCCGGAGGCGGAAGAGGCCTTTGAGGACGTGAAAGAATTTCTGGAGCGGGTGGAAGCCGGTGCGTTCAAGGCGGCTCCGGAAGAGGAAAACCGGGCTCAGGGCTGAATCCGGCCCCGCAATGCCTTGGTCTTGCCCTTGCGGGTCTTGCTGTCCACCCGCTTGCGCTGGGACGAGCGGGTGGGTTTGGTCGGGCGCCGGGCCTTCTGGGGCTTGACCGCTTCCAGAATCAGTTCCTTCAGACGCTGCAGGGCATCATCCCGGTTCAGCTCCAGGGTCCGGAAGGTCTGGGCCTTGATCACCAGCACCCCGTCCTTGCTGATACGCTGGTCGCTGAGGGCCATCAGCCTTTCCTTGTAGAACTCCGGCAGGCTGGAATTGGGGATATCGAACCTCAGGTGCACAGCGGAAGAAACCTTGTTCACATTCTGCCCGCCCGCCCCCTGGGCACGGATCTGGGTGATTTCGATTTCCCGGTCAGACAACTCTACGGCATTGGATAGTTTAAGCATCCGCCAAGGGTAACAAATCCCGCCCTGCTCCCCCACCCTGCTGGCCGTAGTATTCCGCTAATACCCCCTGCCGGAACTGCGCTGCTATGGTTCCTTAAGCCGGATTCGCTGCTTTCCCTGGCTGTTGTGAACCATAACTACAAGGAGAAGATCATGAGCGCCAAAAAAATTCTGATGATTACCGGTGATTTTACCGAGGACTACGAAACCATGGTGCCGTTCCAGGCACTGCAGGCAGTGGGACACAGTGTGGATGCGGTCTGCCCGGGCAAAAAATCCGGGGATACGGTAGCCACCGCCATTCACGATTTTGAGGGTGACCAGACCTACACCGAAAAACCCGGTCACAGATTTGCCCTGAATGCGGATTTTGACGGGGTGAACCCCCAGGACTACGACGCCCTGGTGGTACCAGGCGGGCGCGCCCCCGAATATCTGCGCCTGAACCAGGATGTGCTGAAGATGGTTCGCCACTTTTTCGAAACCGGCAAACCCGTCGCCGCCATCTGCCACGGTGCCCAGCTGCTGGCCGCAGCCGGTGTGCTGGAAGGCCGGACCTGCTCTGCCTACCCCGCCTGTCAGCCGGAAGTGGAACTGGCCGGAGGCTCCTACGCCAGCATTGAGGTTGATCAGGCCGTCACCGATGCTAATCTGGTAACAGCACCTGCCTGGCCGGCACATCCGGCTTGGCTGTCCCAGTTTTTCAGCTTGCTGGAAAAATAGAAATGACAGGTCCGGCTCCGGCCGGGCCTGCTTCCCGAGGCCTTTTGTATGTGTCAGCTGTTTATCAACGCCGATCCGGAACTCTGGCGAAGCCGCACCCAGTCCCTGCGTATCGATGGCATGGTGACCAGTGTGCGGATGGAGAATACGTTCTGGAAGGTGCTCTCGGAACTGGCCGAACGGGATGGCATGAACCTGCCCCAGCTGATCACCCGCCTGTACCATGAGTCCATAGATGCCGGCCACGACCTGGGCAATTTCACGTCCTTTCTGAGGGTGTGCGCCATGCGCTATCTGGCTCTGCAGTTGAGTGGCGATATTCCCCGGGATACCCGGGTGCCGATTGCCAGCCTTGATGCCGAAAGGATTCTGAAAAAAGCCGGCAAAGACCGAATGCTGTCCTCACCAGGCACCAAGTCCACCCACTGACAGATTAAACGTCCGCAGCTATTTGCGGACCCACCGGTCTCCGGCCCGGATGTACTGTCCCGGCGGCGTTTTTTCCACCGCCTTGCGCCCGGCCACAGCTTCCACTTCCGCCACCGGAATTCCGTGTTTGCCGGCAATCCGCGCATATTCGCTGCGCCTGGCCTGGTTGATCACCTCAACAATGGCCCGGGCCCTGTCCGTATCCTGAACCGCCCCCAGGTAGCCGGAGGGAGTTTCCCCCACCAGTCCCTGCTGTTTGGCCGTATCCAGTTGCTGCTTGGCATCCTCAAGGCTGAGGGCCAGTGCCGGCAGGCTCAGGCACAGCACCAGCATCAAGGTGGTGAATCTGATTACTGATTTC
>JBFHSI010000024.1:0-21417 GCA_041591245.1 Marinobacter sp. | reverse complement strand
CATTCTCTCCGATCCTTGCCGGCCACCAGTGACGATAGCCAAGCGCTTTCCCTGAAAATCGCTTGGCTCTCTTCACTTAATGGCAGGAATACAATGAGCGATCTTCATCACATCGTGGTTGTTGGCGGTGGTGCCGGCGGCCTGGAGCTGGTTACCAGCCTTGGCAACAAGCTGGGCAAAAAGCGCAAGGCCCGCATTACCCTGGTAGATGCCGGCCTGACCCATGTCTGGAAACCCCTGCTCCATGAGGTGGCGTCCGGGTCCCTGGATGCCAACGCCAACGAGATCAACTACCGGGCCCATGCCCGCAAACACCATTACGAGTTCCAGCTGGGACGCATGAGTTCTCTGGAGCGCAAATCCCGGCAACTGGTCATTGCGCCGATTCTGGATGAGGACGGCGTCGAGGTGGTGCCGGAGCGGCACATCCGTTATGACACCCTGGTCATCGCCGTGGGCAGCACCGCCAATGACTTCGGAACCCCCGGTGCCCGGGAGCACTGCCTGTTCCTGGACAGCCTGAACCAGGCCCGGCGCTTCCACAAATTGCTGCTCAATACTTTCCTGCGAAAGAATCACGACGCGGTTCAGGGCCAGGATCACCGCCTGAATATCAGCATTATCGGAGCCGGCGCCACCGGCGTGGAACTGGCGGCAGAACTGCGGCTGGCCTCCCGGGAACTGCCGGTTTACGGCATGAACCACCTGCAGGCATCCGATGTATCCATTACCGTTATCGAGGCGGCCCAACGGATTCTGCCGGCTCTGCCCGAGCGCCTGTCGGCCTCCGCCACCCGGGAACTGAAACGCCAGCACGTGAAAGTTCTCACCGGACAACCGGTGAGTGAGATCCGCAAGGACGCCATTGTGATGAAGGACGGCACCGAACTGCCCTCGGATATGACCATCTGGGCCGCGGGCATCAAGGCGCCGGAGTTTCTGACCGAGCTGGATGGCCTGGAAGTTAACCGGAGCAACCAGCTGGTGGTTGAACAGACCCTCCGTACCACGGAAGATCCGGATATCTTCGCCTTCGGCGACTGCGCCGCCTGCCCGCAACCGGACAGTGACCGGCCGGTTCCCCCCAGAGCCCAGGCCGCACACCAGCAGGCCGACACCCTGTTCAAAACCCTGTGTCATCGTCTGGAAGGAGGCGATCCGGTGGCCTTCGTCTATCACGACCACGGTTCCCTGATCAATTTCAGCCGCTACACCGCTGTGGGCAACCTGATGGGCAACCTGTCCGGACGCAGCATGTTTATCGAGGGCAAGGTAGCGAGGCTCTTCTACATCTCCCTGTACCGCATGCACCAGGTGGCGCTGCATGGATTCATCCGGACCGGCGTTATCTGGCTTATGGACAAGATCAGCCGGGCCATGCACCCGCGGCTGAAGCTGCACTAGGGAATTCTCCCCCCAGAAATGGGGGGCGCACGGGATTCCGTCTTAGCAAACCCGGTTAAACAACAGCAGTTCTCCTTGCGCCATTCCGATTTTTTTACTGATTACCTGAACTGGCCTCCTTTTCCGTTTGTTTCCGGAGAAGGGACAACCATGGCACGAACCCTTCACTGAGCCCGGGAGGAATGATGGGAATGCCTTTCACAACGAGACCTGCCAGGCTGGCACCAAGCACCAGCAGCCAGCGAATCGAATGGATTGCAGAGCCTGAATTAGAGTATGTGACCATTTCCATCAGTACCGGATGTCTCCAGCGGCTGCTGGCGAAACAGGAGCTGTTTGTCGAGAATTTTTCCTGCCTCGATCAAGGCTCCAGAAACCGGGTCCGCCGCCTGCTGCTTAATCTAGCCAGGAGCAAGTCTGAAAACTGTTGATTGATACGGAAATCAGCAACACTCTGAATTTGCTCCGGACACTTTTTAACCCAGCATTTGAATCGCGATTTCGCCGCCCACCCGGGACACGCCAGCTTCTGGAATCGTGTAGTCTTGGTTCTGACCCTGCCCCCCTCAATCGCAAATCTGGGACAGGGCTCCGTTGGGAATTATCCCGTTCTCAGGCCCAGCCTAGACGCTGCGCTAGCGCAGTTGGTGAATTCTGGACACCCTCGATGAAATGTCACTGGTTTGCAGCATCCCCGATCCGGTACAGTTTGTCTTCAGCTTCCTGATTCCGCAGCAGGGTCATGACAATGGGATTTCTGTGGATTTACTGGTGTACCTCTGTATAGCCGGGATCGTCTTTGACAGCACCCGGCAAGCCACCATACCCACAGGGATGGGTATGGACGCATAAAGACGCCAATTGACCACAAGTTTTTGATAAAATGGGAATTTGCGGAGACACTGAAAGTACGGGGGGACGCTTTGGAGCGGGTGAAGGGAATCGAACCCTCGTGTGCAGCTTGGGAAGCTGCCGTTCTACCATTGAACTACACCCGCAGCAGTGAAGCACGCAGTAATATAAGCGCTAAGCCCGTACCCGGGCAAGTTTTCTATCTGGAGAAATAATGGATCCAACCCTGCTCCTGATCGGCGCATTGATGCTGGTCATCAGTATCGTGCTCAGCCCCATATCAAGCCGGGTGGGCATGCCGGTGCTGCTGATTTTTCTCGGCGTCGGAATGATGATGGGCGAGGACGGACCCGGCGGGATCGAATTCGATAACTTCCAGCTGGCCTTTATCATTGCCAATCTGGCCCTGGGGGTCATCCTGCTGGATGGTGGTATGCGTACCCGGGCCCAGACCTTCCGGGTAGGGCTGCGTCCGGCTCTGGTGCTGGCCACCCTGGGGGTGTTCATGACCGCCGCCGGAGCCGCTGTGGTGGCCCGCTGGGTGTTTGACCTGCCCTGGCTGATTGCCCTGCTGGTGGGTGCCATTATTTCTTCCACCGACGCCGCTGCGGTTTTCTCCCTGCTGCAGGGCCGGGGACTGCACCTAAACGAGCGGGTCAGTGCCACCCTGGAAATTGAATCCGGCAGCAACGACCCCATGGCCATCTTCCTGACTCTGATGCTGGTGTCCATCATCGGCAGTGGGGAAGGGGCTTCCTGGGATGCCCTGTTGATGCTGGTCCAGCAGTTCGGAATAGGCACCCTGTCCGGCGTCGCCGGCGGCTTCCTGGTGGTGGCCCTGGCCAACCGTATCCGTCTGATGCCCGCCCTTTATCCCCTGCTGGTAATGGCCGCAGGTATTTCGGTGTTCTCTGCAACCAATGCCCTGGGCGGCAGCGGCTTTCTGGCCATCTACCTGACCGGCGTGGTGATTGGTAACCGGCCGGTACGCATGATGCCCATGATTCTGCAGGTCCATGATGGCCTGGCCTGGCTGGCCCAGTTGTGCCTGTTCCTGATGCTGGGGCTGCTGATCACCCCGACAGATCTTGTTCCTCTTGCCGGCAGCGGCCTGATTCTGGCGCTGGCGCTGATTTTTGTTATCCGCCCCCTGACCATTGTGGCCACCCTCTGGCCCTTTGCCTTCAACCGCCGGGAAATCGGCTTTATCAGCTGGGTGGGTTTACGGGGCGCCGTCCCCATCGTGCTGGCGCTGTTTCCGATCATGGCAAATCTGCCGGACGCCCAGCTGGTATTTCATGTGGCCTTCTTTGTGGTGCTGGTATCCCTGGTGGTTCAGGGCACCACCATGGCGCCCCTGGCCCGCAAGCTCCGGCTGGAAGTGCCGGCCGGGGAAGATCCCTACCGGCGGCTGCCGCTGGATGCCCCCGCTGCCGGCGACCATGAACTGATGCTGTTTCCCCTGCGGGGGCAGCCCTGGGAAGCCCCAAGGCCCCTGAGCCAGCTGAAATTCCCGGGTAATACCACAGTTGCCGGGGTGTTCCGCAACCGCAACTGCCTGCAACCCAGTCCGGAACTGGAGGTCAGCGCCGGAGATGTGATGGCCATCTTCGCCACCCCGGATGTACTGCCGGAGCTGGGCAAGGCACTGACAGGCAGGCATACGCCCAAGCATCTGGCTGAACGGGCCTTCTTCGGTGACTTCGTGCTTAACGGCGACGCCCTGCTGAAGGATGTGGAGCAGGTGTATGGCATCGAATTTGGTGACCTGCCGGAAGACCTGTCCCTGAGTGAATGCTTTGCCCTGCGTACCAAGGGCCACCCGGTAGTGGGTGATACCGTGACTCTGGGGCCGGTCACCCTGGTGGCGCGGGCCACCGAGGCTGACCAGGTCACCAAGGTGGGACTGAAGATGGAGCCGTCACACAATGCCTGATCAGGACATGAGATAACGTCAAAAGTTAACAAAACCCCTTAACATCAGAGTGATTGGCTATGTTATAAACAGTGCTGTCTCTTTATTAACCATCGGTAAGTTCAAGGTTATGCTCACCCGCACCCTCATTATCTGCCTTCTGTTCACCGCCGCTCTGGCCTCCCGGCTATCCGCAGAGGAACTGCTTGCCCGGGCGGATGCGCGCATGCCTTTACCCCAGGCCCAGCAGGACGACAGTCTGTCTGCTGCCATCGACAAGGTACTGGTGCGCAAGGGCGAACGTCGCCTGTACCTGATGGCTGGCGACCAGGTGGTCAGAAGTTACCGTATTTCCCTGGGCGACAACCCCAACGGCCACAAGCTGTACGAAGGCGATGAACGGACTCCGGAAGGTGAATACACCCTGGACTGGCGTAACCCCAACAGCGATTTCTATAAATCCATCCATATTTCCTATCCCAGCGTTAAGGACAGGGAACTTGCCCGGAACTGGGGCCTCAGCCCTGGCGGCAGCATCATGATTCATGGTCTGCCCAACGGAGCGGAGGATATGGCATTTGCATTCAAGGGGCTGGACTGGACCGACGGTTGCATCGCCGTGGACAACGAAGAAATGGACGAAATCTGGCAATTGGTCAGTGACGGCACCCCCATCAGTATCCTTCCCTGAACTCCCGGTAATGCCAGCATTAACTTGTTGTCACAAGTCAGGAAATTTAACGCATCCTTTGTTAACATTTTGTCTCAGAGTGTTTTACACTGACTGACGACTCCGGTGGTCAACGCCTATCGGGCCAAAGTTAGCAGTAATGTTGACAGGAATATTGTCTATACTGATTTCCGGATCACAGGAAATAACACTACCAATAAGGGGATTTACAATGCGTAAACTGACGATTGCCGGGATTGCTCTGGCCACAGCTCTGACTGCTGGCTGTGCTACTACAGACCAGGCTGCCATCGATGAAGCCAATGCCAATGCCAGCTCTGCCGAGCAGACTGCAGAAAATGCAATGAACACTGCCAACAGCGCATCTTCTGCCGCTCGCAAGGCACAGCAAACTGCCGATCAGGCACTTGCTGCAGCCAAAGCAGCTCAGAAAGCCGCTGAAGAAGCCAACGAACGCGCCAAGCGTATGCTGGAACGTTCAAGCATGAAATAAGCCAGTCACTGGCTCATGCTGAAAAGGCCGGATTTCCGGCCTTTTTTTATGGCTGAATTTCCGCCCCCGGAAATATTCTCAGCTACCCGGAAGCAGTTGATTCAGGCTGTACTCCTCAGAAATACAGCTTCTGTTTCGGTTTGTCTGCAGACTCGGACGCCCTGTCCCTGTCGCCCCGGTCAGAGGCCATCCGTGCGACCTGTTCCCCGATCATCGCCGGTATGCCATCGGCCCGGTCCACCGCAGCCTCTATAGCCCTGCGCTGGACTTCCACGCCCGGGTGCATAAGCCGGAACTCCTGCACTTTATCGAACACCAGCCGCCAGAGTGTCTCCCGGTCATTATGACTGTAGTTTTCAGCGGGACGATGTACCTCCAGCCACACCTCACCCCGGGACATGCCAACCTTGACCGGTTCCCGGACCACCTGCACCGGGGTTCCCTTGGGAACCTGATAGACAAACCGGGAGATGTCCTCGTTGTACATGCGGAAACAGCCATGACTCACCGCCATGCCAACGCCAAACTTCTTGTTGGTGCCGTGGATGAGATAGCCTTTCTCACTCAGCAGCAGGGCATGGGTACCCAGGGGATTTTCCGGGCCCGGGGGAATAACTTTCGGCAGGAAATCACCGGTTCGTTCATACTCGGCCCGGATACTGGCCGGTGGATACCAGGCCGGCGACTCCAGAGGCATGGTCACCTTGGCATCGGTCAGGGGTGAGGGGTTGTCTTCAGTACCCACGCCCACCGGGTAAACCTGGACGCCCTGATCGGTGAAATA
The DNA here is from genome assembly GCA_041591245.1 of Marinobacter sp. Taxonomy (GTDB): domain Bacteria; phylum Pseudomonadota; class Gammaproteobacteria; order Pseudomonadales; family Oleiphilaceae; genus Marinobacter. The sequence continues at coordinate 15,278 of JBFHSI010000024.1, read as the reverse complement.
GTACAGCCGGTATTCCGCCAGGTTGATCACTATGCCCTCCCGGCGGGCGTCCGGCACGATATAGCGGCGGGGCAGGACAATACTGGTGCCATCTCCCGGCAGCCAGGGGTCAATGCCCGGATTGGCTTTGACCAGTTCCAGATAGCCCATGGCCACACGGCTGCCGATATCGGCAAAGGTATCTTCATAGCGGGTGGTGAAAAATTCCAGCTTGCCGGCCAGGTCACCCTCTATGGCCAGGGTGGGAACCCGGGGAGTCCGGTCCGGCACAGCACTGGCAGCATCCGGCTGCGTATCCCCTGCAGCGGCAAGGGAAGGAGCGGCCAGGACCGAAGTCAGTACAAGAGCCGTTATAAATCTGAGCCACATAGACGTTGTCCGTAAAGTCGTCAGCAAATATCTACAGTAATGACAGTAGCCGGTATCAGGAGTTCATGAACACTGACCAAACCGTAACTATGGCCAGTACCACAAACAGAATGCTGGCACCGATTCTCGCAGTCGCCACCGGGAACCTGTCCATCAGCCAGCGTCCTGCCATGATAACCGGTATGTTGGCAATCAACATCCCTGCCGTGGTTCCCATGACCACCTGGAAGGTGTCCGTGTAACGGGCAGCCAGCACCACCGTCGCTACCTGGGTCTTGTCACCGATCTCCGCCAGGAAGAACATGATGGTGGTGGCCATGAAGGCATTCATGGTCAGAAACCTGGATTCTTCGCTGTCGTCCTTGTCCGGAACCAGCAACCACAGGGCAATAGCGATAAAGCTTGCAGCCAGTATCCAGGGCAGCCAGGCCTGGGGAATCAGGTTCGAAATCCAGGCACCCATCCAGGCCGACAGGGCATGATTGAGTACGGTGGCGACAAAAATGCCCAGAATAATGGGCAGGCGGTTACTGTAACGGGTTACCAGAAACAGGGATAACAGCTGGGTCTTGTCACCAATCTCTGCGATGGCAACGGCGGCCGTTGAGGCAAGGAAAGCGTCCATGAAAGCTCCGGGGCGGAATGTTCAGACATGAGACAGCTCACCTTCCGCCCATGGAGGTGATCTGCCTCAGGTCTTGCCAGTTTCTCCGCTCTACCGGTGAAACATGATGGCCATGGAGATTGAGCCCCAAGTATGTTGACCACCATCCGCCCCTGACAATATCGTCCGGTGCGGAGGCTACTCCCCTGAAGGAACCCGGATTCTAGGCAATTCCCGCCCCCGCAGCAACTATTCCCGCATATGCCACACAGCAACCGTGGCCAGGGTCACAAACCCTGCGATCAGCCACCAGGCACTGTGGAAGGCACCGATGGTGGGTATGCCTCCCTGGTGTTCCCCGAACTCGATGCTCAGGGCCACCAGGTTTACCCCGAAAGCCCCGCCAAGCTGACGGGCAAAGCTGATGGTGCTGGAGCCGGCAGCCAGCTGCTCCTGGGTCAGGGGATTGAGGGCAGCAACAGACAGGGCCGGCAGCATGAACCCGATACCGATACGCCCGATCACTGTCCACAGGGCCAGCCAGGCGAACCCCAGCTCCCGGTCCGACAGGGCAAACAGAACCGCCGAACAGGCGAACACTGCAATGCCGAAAAGCACCAGATTGCGGGCGCTCAGACGGTCTGCCAGACGCCCGGCCACCGGAAAGGTCATGCCCAGCACCAGACCCGCCGGCAACATCAACAGTCCGGCTTCCGTGGCCGAAAACTCCAGGCTGGTCTGCACAAACAGGGGAATGAGATAGGTGGAACCGAACAGGGCCAGCCCCAGAGCCAGGGCTCCCAGATTGGCGAACAGGAAAACCGGTGTCTTGAGCAGGCTGATATTGACCAGAGGGTGGAGGGCACGGCGTTCGCGGATCACAAACAGCACCACGAAACCGAGTGCAAACAGGGCACCCACCAGAATCCGGACCTGCTGACCTGCGATATCCTGCAACCGGTTCAGGGTATCCAGAGACAGAACAATGGCCATGCCCAGCAGTACCAGACCCGACAGATCAAAACGATAGGGCGCCGGGCGGGATACCGGCAGGGGCAGGAAGCGCCAGGCCATCAGTACTCCCACCAGGGTGACGGGCGCGGGGGCAAACAGCACATAGCGCCAGTTCAGCTGGTCCACCAGAAACCCGCCCAGCACCGGGCCCAGCGCGGGAGCCAGAATCACTCCCATGCCGTAGATACCCATGGCCTGACCGCGCCGGTCCCGGGGGAAGATATGGAATACCAGGAACATGCCCATGGGCTGCATCAGCCCGGCCATGGCACCCTGGCCAACCCGGGCTGCAATCAGCTGTTCAGGAGTCAGGGCGTAACCGCCAGCGATGGAAATGAGGGTGAACCCGGACATGGCGCAGGCCAGTGTCTTGCGCACCCCGAAGTGATCCAGCAGCCAGGACGAGGCCAGCATGGTGGTGGTCATGGCGGCAATAAACCCGGTCGCCAGCCAGTGCACCTGGCCCTGGCGGATACCGAACTCCACCATGATGTCGTGCAGCGCCACGTTTACCACGGTGGCACTCAGGACCGTCGCCATGGTGCCAAGGGTTACCGTGGCCAGCGCCAGCCAGCGCCAGCGTTCACCGTACCGGGCCTCAAGGCCCGCAATTGTATTGTTCCTCAGAGCGCGGCCACTCCTGTTGTTGTTTGCGCCGCCGGATACCTGGCCAGAACTGCTACTGGCGGAAATCCGTTATTTCAGCTTTTCGGCGTTTTCCAGAATTCGGTGGAACACCCGGACCGTGCAATCAATCTCCTCATCGCTGATGCCTTCCAGCATGCCATCCCGGAGTTTGTCGGCACGTACTGTCAGCACATCCATGAACTTGCGACCATTCTCGGTCAGATACAGGCGACGGGCACGACGGTCATTGGGGCAGGGCCGGCGCTCAATCAGCTTCTGTTGCTCAAGGCTGTCCAGCAGGCGTACCAGCGTCGGGTTCTCAATCGCCATAAGTCCGGCAAGTTCCCTCTGGGTCAGACCCTCCCCACCATTATGCAGATAGACCATCGTACTCCACCGGGCCTGTGTAACACCCAGATCTTTCAGGCGTTCATCCAGCATTTTTCTCCAACGGCGGGTTACTCTGGCAACAGCGAAGGGAAACTGATCTCTCATAAACAAATACTCCTTATCAACTGGCCAGAACAACCCCTCCCGGGCGTACTCCTCCGACCACACATTCAAATCATTCCATAACTACCAATAGTATGCTAACCATTTCAATAAATACAGATAAACATTGCAAAACAAAGCCTGGTAAATCCCGACAATCCGTCAGCTACAAGGCTCCCGCTGCTCATCCTGCATAGCCTCCACTTCTGGCGACTCACTGAACTCCTCATTACGGGGATCCAGCTCAGCCAGCACTGGCGAGGCTTCGGGCATGGCCGGCACAAAATCTTCCTGGTCTTCCACCGCGACATCCTCCGTATAACTGATACGAAAGCCGGTGATCAAGGCCAGAACCAGCAAAAATCCGGCGTTGCCGATAAACATTCCGGACGGCCCGATAAGGTTGATCAGCTCGGCCATCACCACCGGACCTATGACACTGCCCACACCATAACTCAGCAGCAGGGTGGCACTGGCGGCAACAATGCGGTTACTTTCCATCCGGTCATTGGTGATGGCCACCGCCATCGGGTACAGGGCAGCGGACAGACCGGTCGACACCCCGACAAACAGGGTCAGTGTCCAGGACCCGCTGCCCCCGTCCATTGCCACAAACCCGGCAGAACCTGCTGCCAGCAACGCCGACCAGAACATTACCCGGCGCCGGTCGAAACGGTCACACAACCGGCCCATGGGCCAGGCCAGGAGCATGGCTGCAACAATGGCACTGGCCATAAAGGTTGAGGTACGGGCAACGTCCAGGTTGGTGAGGGTCGCGTATACCGGCCCCATGGCGTAAAACCCGCTGATAATCACTCCACAGATAACCGCCCCGGCCACGCCGGAAGAGGATTCCCGGGCCAGGGTAAAAATGGAGATCCGGGGTGACGGCTCAATGGCCGGAGCCTCCATCCGGGTCATGGACAGGGGAATCAGTGCCAGCACCAGCAGAATCGCCGCCAGGGAAAAGGGCATGAAGCTGGCGGGATCGCCGATATTGACGATCAGCTGACCACCGGCGGACGACAGATAGTAGATGATCTGGTAAACCGCAAACATGGTGCCCCGGTTGCTGTTGGTGGCCCGGCTGGAAAACCAGCTTTCGATAACCACCAGCAGGCCGGCAATACTGAAACCGGAAATCACCCTGAGCACGGCCCAGAAGAGTTCAGACACAGCCATGGGATAGAGCAGGGAAGTAACCGCAGAGACCGCAGCCAATACCGCAAAGGTGCGGATATGTCCCACCCGGTCGATAATCAGGTGCGCATACATGGAGCCCAGTACGAATCCGATGGAATAGCACACCAGAATCCAGCCGATAATATCCGGGGAAACGGACTCAATACTCAGGCGGATACCCAGCAGGGTCATCAGAAAAGCGTTGCCGCTCACCAGCAGCATAATGCTCAGAATAAGGGCAGAAAGGGAAATGACCATCTGTGTCATGGCGGTACTCCGGACGCTTCAAGGCAGGCACTTTGGCCACTGGTTTGTTATAGGCTTCAGTTTCCGGATAAGGCCGGCAGGGCATTAGATCAGGACTGCAAATACAGATCCACTAGGCACTTGCCGAAACCATCCGGGGTCAGCTCCGGAATAACCTGAAGACCACTTACATTAATGTGCCGTAACAGACCCGGAAAGATAGAGCGGGTAACATGTAGATCAGCTATTTATCGCATTCATGAGCGCCTGGTTATGAAAAAAACGGACTGGCCCATCCGCTGGGATCTGCTGCTTCGCTATCGCCTGATTGAAATCGTCGCCCTGTGGGAAGGCCGCCTGACCACAAATCATATCTGCCACAGTTTTGGCATAGGTCGACAGCAGGCATCCAAGGACATCAACACCTACCTGAGGGAACTGGCTCCGGACAACCTGATTTATGACCGGCACCTGAAAGGCTATGTGCCTGCCCCTGAGTTCCGTCCGGTGGTTACCCAGGGACAGGTTTCCGAGTATCTGGATCTTCTTGCCCGCCAGCAGGACCTGTCCAGCACCATCGAAGCACTCAATATCAGTCTTCCGGGCAGTATTGTGGTTCCGGAACCCTGCCGTGTGATCGAGCCGGATACCATGCGGGCGGTTGTTTCCGCCACCCGGCAGAAACGCCAGCTACGGGCCAGCTACCTGTCCCTGAGCCGCCCGGAAGCTGTGGAAAGCATCATTGAACCCCACACCCTGGTCTGTACCGGTAACAACTGGCACCTGCGGGCCTGGTGTGATTCCAACCGGGAATTCCGCGACTTTGCCCTGACCCGCTTCCAGCAGCCCCCGGAAGTTCTGCGCCAGCGCGCCCAGCATGATCAGGAACAGGACCGTGACTGGAACCGGGAAGTAAACATGGTCATTACCCCGGACTCACGGCTGACTGACGCCCAGCAACTGATCATTGCCAGGGACTACGGCATGCACCAGGGCCGGCTGGATATACGCACCCGGGCAGCCCTGGCACCCTATGTGCTGGCCCGCCTTGGCATTACCCTGGATAACCAGCACCCGGATCCCCTGGTGCAACAGCTGGAACTGGCCAACCCGGACCAACTGGGATTCGGCAGCGAGCGGGAACGCGCCCTGAAGGCGGCCGCCGGTTTAGGCTAGAGCCTGAGCGTGACCAGGAAAGTCGCCAACCTACTTCCGTTATTCCTTTCTGTCCTTCTGCTGTCTCCGGCAGAGACTCTTGCCGACGGGTGTGGCCAGCCGGCCACGCCCATCTCCCGGGTCCAGGGTTCCGGCGACAGGTCCCCGCTGGCGGGCCAAACCGTTACCGTCGAAGGCATTCTCACCCTGGATTCCCGCACCAAAGATGGCTTTGGCGGATTCTATCTGCAGCAGGCCGACCGTGAGACCGACAACAACCCCCTCACATCAGAAGCCCTGTTCATCTACACCCGCAGGCAGGATGGCACCCGGGGTGACCGACTGCGGGTGACCGGCAGGGTCAAAGAGCATTATGGCCTGACGGAAATCACCGGAGTCCAGTCCATCGCCCTGTGTGGACAGGAACCCCTGCCGGAACCGGTCATGGTCACCTTGCCCTGGCCACGCACCCCGGAAAGTCTGGAGAATATGCGGGTCCGTTTCCCCCAGGCCCTGACCGTCATTGCGACCAGGGATCTGCACCGGTACGGCGAGCTGACCCTGGCAGCCAGTGACCAGATTATCCCCACCGAGATTCTGGCGCCCGGACCGGCGGCCGCAAAACTGTCGGCACAGAACCTGCGCCAGCGGATTCTTCTGGACGATGGCCGCAGCCGCAAACACCCTCCGGCCATACCCTGGCTGACGGTGAACGGCGACCAGAGCACCTGGGTGCGGGCCGGAGATAGCATCACCGATATGGCCGGTATTCTGGACTTCCGCTTTGAGCACTGGCGCCTGCAACCGGAAACCCCACCACGCCTGCTCAGAACCAACCCGAGACCTCCGCCACCCGGGCGCCCTGACGGCGACCATATCCGGGTCATGGCCATGAATCTGGGCAACTATTTCAATGGCAATGGCCGCGGCCAGGATTTCCCCACGCCCCGGGGTGCCAGAACACCGGCGGAATACCAGAGCCAGCAGCAGCGTCTGGTCAGTGCATTGCGGGCTCCGGACCCTGACATACTGGCCCTGACCGAAGTGGAAAATGACGGCTATGGCCGCCACAGCTCTGTGGCCATGCTGGCCCGGGCCCTGGGCCCGCAATGGCGGCTAGTGGCCACACCGGGAGCCGATGGCCGGGATGAAATCCGCACCACCATGCTGTACCGGGCAGACCGGGTGCAGCTATCCGGTAGCCCCCGGAGGCTTGTCCGCGGCCCCTTCCGGAATGCCGGCCGGCCGCCACTGGCCCAGAGTTTCCGGCGCAAGGGAGGACAACAGACAGTGCAGATTGTCAGCCTGCACCTGAAATCCAAATCCTGCCGGCGCGCATCCGGGCCGGATAGCGACCAGCACGACGGCCAGGGCTGTTACGCCAACCGCCGGAGCAGGGCCGCACAGGCCATCATCGACTGGATCACCAATCTGCCACAGGCCCGGGATATGGCTGGCACCCTGATTACCGGTGATGTGAACAGCTACGCGCAGGAAACTCCACTGCAGGTGTTTGCAGAGGCCGGCTTCACCTCCATGATCCGACAGTTTCACCCGTGCCTGCCCGGTACCTGTTCCCATTACAGCTACCGCTACCAGGGCCAGAAAGGATCCCTGGATCACGCCCTGGCTTCTGCCTCCCTGAGGCCCCTGATCCTCAACGCCCAGACCTGGCTGATCAATACCGATGAGCTGGCACCGCCTCCCCCGGAGGCGTCAGGCCCCTGGCGCTCCTCGGACCACAACCCGGTGATTACCGACATCCGCCTCTGATATCTGCTCCCGGTCATTGCCTCGCAGCCGGCATCCGCTGGCGGTCAGGCCAAGGTGCAGCCTGTCCCGGAGGGTACACTGGTCTGTACACATTCAGACCGACAGACGAGTAATTGCCATGAAATTTCCCACCCCCAACCTGTGGCCAGCTGTAAGAACAGGAAACCGGTTTCTGCTCCGGGCCCGCCGCCGGGAAACCACGGTGGACGGTCATCATATGGTGTATCTGGAGCGGGGCCAGCCCGGGCCAGGCCGCCCGACAGTGGTTCTGTTGCACGGCTTCGCGTCCATGAAAGAAAACTGGGGACTGTGGCTGCAGAAGCTGCCCCGGGAATGGCACATCCTGGTACCGGACCTGCCCGGACTGGGCGAAAGCGACTACCGGACCGATGCCAGTTACCGCTACCAGGCCCAGGCTCTGCGCCTGAAAGACTGGCTGGAAGGTTTCCCCACAGACAACATCCATATTGCCGGCAGTTCCATGGGCGGCGCCATCGCGGCCATTCTGGCCCATTCCATGACCCAGGCCCCGCGCTCACTGACCCTGCTCAACAGTGCCGGAATTCCGGAACACGCCGATGTGGATATTGATGCCCCCTTCGAATCGGACCGGGATCAGCTGCTGATTCCCCGGGGCTGGAAAGGAGTCTACCGTATGTTCAACAGTGTCGGTGACGGTAAGGCCTCTGTATCAGGGCTGGCCCTGACCGGCCTGCTGGGACCGGACCTGCTGCAACGTACCGATGCCCTTCGTCATATATTCCGGGACATGCTGGCTGATGCCCTGGCGCCGGCCCGGCTGCTGAATGCCTCGACACCGCCGTTACAGGTGCAGTGGGGCGACCGGGATGTGATCACCCCTACCCGCTGTGTGGACTGGTTTGCCACCGCCACCCCCCATGCCGAAGTTCATGTCTTCCGGGGTGTGGGCCACCTGCCCATGGTGGAAACTCCTGCCCGTTCCGCCACCGTTTTCCGGGATTTCGTCTACCGCCACAGTTGCTGAACCCCTGATGCAGTTGGCCAGACGGGCCAATTGGCCCGTTCTGCCAACCGGCCCGTCAGCACAGTCATAGGGACATACCCTCACATCATGCATAATCGGATAACAACATACATGCCGACATAAAAAGAACAGCCACCGTGAGGAAATCCCATGCGCACTTCCATTTCTACTGCCCGGGATCTTGGTATGCCAGCCATCTATCTCCACCTTCTGGCAGAACTGCTGAGAGCCATTGGAGTTGACGAACAGGAACTGCTGCTCAGGGTCGGACTGGATCCGTCCCGTCTGGATTCCGCCTACCTCAGGGTCAGTCAATCCCAGGCCAGCGAATTCGTCACCCGGGCCATTATCGAAAGCGGTGAACCCGGACTCGGGATCATGCTGGCCAGTGAGCTGAAGCTGCCCCTGCAGGGCGCACTGGGAACCGCCGTCATGAGTAGCCGCACCATCGAGGAAGCCCTCGAGCTAATGACCCGCTACCTGGCCCTGCCGGCACCTCACCTTTCGGTAACCCGACACCATAGCGAACAGCATATCCGCTACACCGTGTCCTGCGAGATGGATCTGGGCCCGCTGAAAGGGTTTATCATGGACGCCATGCTGTTTGGCTGCATCGCCATGGGTGTGCAGCTGACCGGAACGCCCCTGTCCGGGTCAAGGGTATTGCGCAAGGGCCCGGAACCCACCTATTTCCAGCGTTTCCGCCACCGGATTCCGGTACCTGTTGAATACGGTGCCAGCGAGGATGCGCTGCTTCTGCCCAGCTTTCATCTGAATCATCCCATCCGCTTCCGCAATGACCAGCTTGCGTCATCGGCACGGGAACAGTGTGAGCAGGCCCTGCAGGAACTGACCGGTGATGCCGGCTTCGCCTGCCGGGTACGCCGGGTGATTGAAACCAGCCATCCGTTCCCCCCCAAACTGGCCCGGGTCGCCGCCACACTGTTTGTATCCGAACGCACACTGAAACGGCGCTTGCAGGAGGAGGATGCCAGTTTCCAGAATCTGGTGGATCAGGTGCGTCTGGAACGGGCCGGAGAGCTGCTGCAGGATATGGATATGAATCTGAGCCAGGTCGCTGACGCCCTGGGTTATGCCGATGCGGCCAACTTTACCCGGGCCTTCAAGCGCTGGACCGGGTCCAGTCCCAGCCAGTACCGCAACGGCAGCATTCCTGCTGAAGCTGCGGCACCGGCCATGAGTGCTGCCCTGTAATCAGTCGATGCCGATAATCTTGTGCATCTGCAGGGTCAGGCGCCAGCGCGGGTTGGCCAGGCAATAATCCGTGGCCTTGCGGGTATTGCTCTGCCTGACCAGGTCATCCCCCTCATCGGGTGCCGGCGCGGATGCCATGGGCGACAGAAAATAGTGGTCGGCACGGATATGTAAGAACCGTTCCGGCATGGCCAGAGCCTGGGGATACACCAGCTTAAGCTCGTCACAGGCCTCGATAACCACCGGCGCATCTGCCTTCGGGCTGACACACAGCCAGTCGATACCTTCCGGTGCCGGCAGGGTGCCATTGGTTTCCACCCCCACCTCAAAACCTTCCTGGTGCAGGGCATCAATCAGTGCCTTATCCAGTTGCAGCAATGGTTCACCACCGGTACAGACCACATAGGGATGGCCCGGAGCATCCGGCCACAGGCTGCGGATATGTCGCGCCAGTTCCTCAGGCGTTCCGAAACTACCACCATTCTGGCCATCGGTGCCGACAAAGTCCGTGTCACAGAAACTGCACACGGCCCCGGCCCGGTCCTTTTCCCGGCCGTTCCACAGGTTACACTTGCTGAACCGGCAAAACACCGCAGCCCGTCCGGCCCGGGCGCCCTCGCCCTGCAGCGTGTAGAAGGCTTCCTTGACCCGGTACATCAGGCGCTGGCCTCATAGGGAACCGGATCACTGATGCCATTGGCAGCAAAGGCTTCCAGGCGCTCAACGCAGGAACCACAGCGGCCACAGGCCTGTTCCCGGCCGTTGTAGCAGGTCCAGGTGTCGCTGTAGTCCAGTCCCAGCTCCAGGCCCTGGGCCAGAATCTGCCCCTTGTCCATGGCCATGAACGGCGCCTCGATGGCTACCGGTTCGTAGTTGGCCACACGGCACACCGCATCCATTTTGCTGACAAACTCCGGACGGCAGTCCGGGTAGATGGCATGGTCACCACCGTGGGCGCCATACCAGACCGCACCGGCCTTGACCGTCACGGCATAGCCTGTGGCCAGGGACAGCAGAATCATGTTGCGGTTGGGCACCACCGTGGACTTCATGCTGTCCTCTTCGTAGTGTCCCTCTGGCACCTCAATATCAGAGGTCAGGGACGAGCCGCTCATCACCTCGGACATGGCCCGGATATCAATTACCTTGTGGGGAATCTGCAGGGCCTCACAGACCCTGCGCGCGCACTCCAGCTCCCGGACATGCTTCTGTCCGTAGTCAAAAGACAGGGCATGAACCCGGTAACCCCGGGCCCGGGCCAGATGCAGAAGAGTGAAGGAGTCCATGCCCCCGGAATAGATCACAACCACGGTGTCAGTCATTCGCTTCCCCGTACAGAAATAGGATCATCAGTCTGGCCCGGACCCCGCCCGGAGCCACCGATGGTTACATCATCGGACACATTGTAACAGCGCAGGCACAGGTTGGGTTCGCGTCCGGGGACCCGGGCAGGTAAACTGAAAGGAAAACGATACATCAACGACATTGAGCCAATGACAACCCACCCCAGCCCGGCATTCATTGATTTTGAGGCATCCAGCCTCGATCTGATCGCAAGCTATCCCATAGAGGCGGGCATATGCCTGCCTGACGGAGAGCTGCACAGCTGGCTGATCTGCCCCCATGTACTCTGGCAGGACTGGTCCGAGAGTGCCGAACGCATTCACGGGATCTCCCGGGACCGACTGTACAACGAGGGCGTCCAGGTGGTGGAGGTGGCCCATCATCTCAATGAACTGCTGCCGGACCGGGTCTACTGCGACGCCTGGACCTTCGACAGCTTCTGGCTACACCGCCTGTACAAGGCGGCCGGGGTACAGCCCCGGTTCGAGCTTGAATCCGTAGCCTCCCTGCTGGATGACCACCAGGTTGGTGCCTGGCCGCCAGTGCGCAAGCAGGTTATTTCCGAGCTGGGAATACCCGTGCACCGGGCTGCCAATGACGCCCTGATTCTGCGCAAGACCTGGCAGCAGGTGACGCGACCGAGCCCCGCACAGATTCAGTGACGGAACCGGCGCGCCCTGACCACAACCACTTCCAGAGCATCCCGGATGGTGTGCAGTGTCCAGAAGGACACCAGCGCCATCAGCGCCGCACCGGTCACGGTAAAGGTCAGGTTATCACCCACCGCCTGCTCTCCGGCCAGCACCATATACAGTGCCAGTGCAACAATCAGTGCGATTTCAATAACCATATGGGCATGGAATTTGTGGCTTGCGGATCCGGATTCGTCGGACATTTTCCTGAATTTCAACCTCTGTGTGTCTGATGGAACAAATTGCATTCCGATGGTTGAATTATCGTCAGGTTGCAGCCGTAAAGCTGTACGGACTAGTGGCTACGAGGTTTCCACTACGCAAAAAAAACGCAGCCATAAAGGCTGCGTAGAAAGGAGAGATCCGTCCGATATCTGGCGCGGCAGACATCGGGGATTGCACAACGTAAAAACACGTGACAAGGCGAATTATCCTGACCACAAGCCCCTGTGTCTGTAGGGGTTTGCCGAAGCAGTGCGGCGCTTGCAAACTGCCAGTTAGCCGATACACTGATCTTCAAACCGAATGTTCACGAGCTGATATGACCATGACATTTACCCAGTCCCTGCTTACCTTTGCCGCTTCCGGCTGCCGTTCCGGGCAGCCTGCGCGTGCCATGGTCAAAGACAGCTAACGGCTTTCGGTCAGTCCCGGGAGCCTTTCGGTAACCGGGTCAGCCTCTCCGCCAAACCCCGGTTGCCAGTTGCTCCGGGGTTTTTGTTTTTGCAGCCGCAAAACGACAAGGAGAAGATCATGAAAAAACGCCCGACAACACGTGCAGCCAACCAGCCTGGCAATGGTCGTCCGGGGCCGATCCGGCGACCGGAGAAGTTGCCGCTGCTGGATGCCATCTGCAAAAAGCTGAACCAGCGTGTCAATCTGGATGATGAGCAGCGGGTGCTGGGACTGTATGAGCGTGGCTGGATATTCCGGGGAGTTCTCGCCAGCCTGGACGGGGCAGAAGCCCGCTATGTCCGGGCCCTGGCTACCCGCTACAATTCCTGGATTGCCCGCCAGGTCGCCTGATCCAAACTGTGATCTCCCCGAGGTCTGCCAGAACCTGAATCCGCTAGAGTCAGTATCCGGGCCGGGGCTGAAGCCCCGGCCTACCGGGAATACCGGTGTCAGCAACTGGGAGTCTTGCCATGAAGCACAGATACCGTCTGCAATCCGCTCTGCTGTCAGCACTGGTACTGGCCGGATGCGGCATGGAAGACAGCGGTTCCAGCGCGTTCAATCCGGCCACCGATGTGGACCTGACCTTCTCCACCTTTGATCTGGAAAACACCCCGGAAGCACCCGACAACCTTGAACACACCCGTTTCCACGACTTTTACCGGGGCATAGAGCCCCTGGGCGATGACCCGGACCAGCTGGCCACCGTCGCCGAAATCCGGGAACACATCGCCATCTTTACCGGCGCCATCCCGGCCGAGGATGGCACCGACTACCGGATGCTGCGCAACCCTCTGGATCTGATGAATCAGGTGATTGCCTCCGGCGAGGTGGCCAACTTCCGGGAAGGGCGCAATTACATTGCCCGGCGGATTGCCGATGGCAAGGCCGGTACCTACAGCAACCGGGCCAACCAGGCACAGATCCGCTTCGTGGACCAGGCCGCCGTTCTGGCTGCCGGCCCGCTGAACGACCAGATCTGGATTTACCCCACACTGGACTGGCGCTATGTACCCCAGGCTGACGGCAACACCGGCAAGGTCTACCGCACCATCCAGTATGTCGCCCGCAGCGTGGCTGATGAGGATACCGACAGCCAGCCGGAACTGCTCAGCGTGCTGGCCGGCAGCCGTTTCCATGCCAGCAACTTCCCGACCCAGGGCTACGGCAGCCCGGAATATGCCACCGCCGACTACCTGAGCCGGTCTTTCGGAAGCATTGAACTGCGCCAGGATTATATTGATGAGAAAACCGACACCCTGTTTATCCACAGCCCGGAGCGCCAGGTCATCGATCTTGGCCGTTACGGAGTCACCGACCCGGCCGATGGCAGCCCGGACTGTCTGCGGCTGGAACTGGACTACGCCCTGGCAGAACTGAGGATCTTCAGCTCAGACGGGGTTGCAGCAACCATTGCCGCCCCCACCGAAGACGATCCGGACAATACCGAGAACAACCCGGACTATTGCGGCTTCCAGCAGGCTGCTGACGCCAGGGTGTGGTGGCCCACAGTCTCAGTACCCGGCCGGCAGTAGCGGCAGCTTTCAGGAATCCGGCAGCGGGCAGGCACCGGCTGCCAATTTCAGGGGATTGCCTGGCACTGGATCCTTTACCGGCTGCACCCCTGCTATAGTACCTGTGATGCCCTGATTTCCACCTGATCCAGCACAGCCGAGAGTTGCCATGACCCAGACATCCGTCGCTGACACCCTCCGAGAGTATCTGAGCCTGCTTGAACTGCTGGATGACGCCTACTGGGAAGCCAGCAGTATCCAGCACAAGGATATGCTCTACGACATCATCAGTATCTTCAATCAGGAAGTGGCGGAGATCAACAAGCTCAGTATCCAGGACCACCACTACCCCTACGAGGTGATTACCGAGGGAATCCGGCGGGTGGTACCGAAACTGGAGCGGCTGGATGAAAACCGGGAAGAGGTGATCCAGCGTACCCAGACACTGACGGACTTCCGGGACATACTGTCCTCAGTACTGGGCATTCTGGAACAACAGCTGACCCTGTAACCCGCCTCAGGCCATGGCCACGGGCCGCTGCTCCTGTGGCAGCAGCGGGAACCGGTTGCACACGATATAGACAAATTTGGCGATGGCCGGCAGATGATGGCCGACAATGGGGAAGCCGGTATTGAGCAGGCTGACGGAAATATCCCGGGCCGCATCGGCCCAGCAGAACTTGTTGATCAGCCCTACATGGCCAAAGGCATAACGGCTCTGCTGCCCCCACAGTCCCACCGGATTGCCCCCCAGCATCATGCCGGCACTGAAACGCATGGGAATCATCATGGTACGGTCGATCTGCAGTGATCCGAACTGCTGGATAGCCCTGCGCACCGTCATTTCGCTGCACACGCGGCGGCCGTTCCAGACGCCGCCATTGAGCATCATCTGGAAGAACCGGCCCATTTCCTCGGCGGTGCCACACAGATTGCCGGCGGGAATCACCGCCTCCTGGAAACGGGGGTCATTGGTGACCTGCTCCACTGTCCGGATATCCCCTCCCAGGGCCCGGTTAACCACCCAGGATACCGGGGGCCTTGGTGTGGGGCCGGTAGCATAGTTACGGGCCAGGCTGTCCAGATGGGCGGCATCAATGCCGTAGGTAAACCACTTCATGCCCATGGGCTGGCGCAGATGGGTATCCAGATAGCGCTCGATAGTCTCCCCGGTGACCGTCTCCAGAACCCGCTGCAGCACAAAGCCACCGGTAATGGCATGGTAGGCCACCCGGGCACCATCCACTTCCACCGGTCGGGCCGCACACAGAACCCGCCAGATCTCATCCTTGTTCCACAGCACCTCGATAGGCGTGTCTCCCGGAATCGCCGGGATACCCCCGCGATGGGCAAGGATCTGGTGCAGGGTG
>JBFHSI010000023.1:0-21489 GCA_041591245.1 Marinobacter sp. | reverse complement strand
CCCCTTCACTCAGGGTGACCTCCTGCCAGTCCTCCGGTTGCAACGGATTTTGCTCAAAGGCCATAATGCGTGCCAGTGTATCCACCTTGGCGTTCAGGGACTTGAACAGCCCGGTTATCAGCCGGTCCTGTTCCGCCAGACCCGCGAGCTGGGATTTCACATCCTGATCCAGTCGCCTGAATTCATTTTTCAGGCTTTTGAGGTGATCATTATCGAACGGGTTTTCCTCCGGGGGCTCCGTTGATGACAGTTTCCGGATTTCCAGGCCAATGCGGTCCTCAATGCGGAAAAAATTCCGGCGTTCGGGCGTGTGCCCTTCCGGTTCGCTGAGGGGGGGATCTGACGGCATTGGGGCTCCGGATAGTCAGGTGTAGGTACAACGCAGTTTAGCAGTTTCCCGCTGTCCATAAAGGCGGAAGGGAAAGCCCGATCACGACAGACCTGAAGGTAGCTACAGGCCCTCTCCATGTTCAGACCCTTATCGTTTTATATCGGCTTGCGGTATACCGCTGCCAAACGCAGAAACCACTTTATTTCGTTTATTTCGCTGACGTCCATGATCGGCCTGATGCTGGGGGTGGCGGTACTGATCATTGTACTTTCGGTGATGAACGGTTTTGACCGGGAACTCAAACAGCGGATTCTGGGGATGGTGCCCCATGCCGTGATTGAAGGCTCCGGGCCCCTGCCGGACTGGGAGTCTGTGGACCGGAAAGTGGAGGAGCATCCCCGGGTACTGGCGGCGGCGCCGTTCATTCAGGGGCAGGGCATGGTGACCGGCGGTGGTCATGTGCGGGGTATTCTGCTCAATGGTGTACTGCCGGAGCAGGAAAAAACGGTTTCCATTATTGAAGACCACATGGTTGAGGGCAGTCTCGATGATCTGGTTTCCGGGGAATTCGGCATTATTGTCGGAAAGCTGCTGGCCAACAGTCTGCGTATTCAGCCGGGCGACAAGGTGACGGTAGTTCTGCCGGAGGCTTCAGTAACGCCGGCAGGGGTTCTGCCAAGGCTGAAACGGTTCACTGTGAAGGGTATCTTCAGTGTGGGAGCAGAGCTGGATGGCAGCTATACCCTGGTGCATATGGACGATGCCTCCAGGCTGATGCGCACCGGCGGCAAGGCCCAGGGGGTGCGTTTGCTGGTGGATGACCTGTTTGCCGCGCCCAAGGTGGCACAGCAGGCCGCAGGCATGCTCAATGGCCGCTACTTCATCTCGGACTGGACCCGCACCCACGGCAATCTGTTCCAGGCTATTCGCATGGAAAAAACCATGATCGGCCTGCTGCTGATGTTTATTGTGGCTGTGGCGGCGTTCAATATTGTGTCGACGCTGGTCATGGTAGTCACCGACAAGACTGCCGATATCGCCATTCTCCGTACCATGGGGGCAACCCCGGGACGCATCATGCGCATATTCATCGTTCAGGGGGCGGTGATCGGGGTGTTCGGAACCCTGGTCGGTACCACCCTGGGGGTGATCGGAGCACTCAATGTAAGTGCCTTTATTTCCTGGCTCGAAGGGGTGCTGGGGCACAAGTTCCTGAGTGCCGATGTGTATTTTATCAGTTATCTGCCGTCCCAGTTGCAGTGGCAGGATGTGTTTGTCATAGCGTCTGCCGGGCTGGCCATGAGTCTGCTGGCAACCATCTACCCGGCCTGGCGGGCATCCCGGATCGATCCAGCGGAGGCCCTGAGATATGAATAAGGAAAAAGTATCCATGCAAGCTCCGAGCTCGGTCATTGATTGTCGGCAGGTCACCCGAACCTATTCGGAAGGCCCTGAAACCCTGACCATTTTTTCGGATATTTCCCTGCAGGTTGAAACCGGGGAAACCGTGGCTATTGTGGGTAGCAGTGGTGCCGGCAAGACCACCCTGCTGAATCTTCTGGGGGGGCTGGACCGGCCGTCTTCCGGCCATATTGCCATCTGTGGCCAGGACATCCACAAGCTCTCGGAAGCCGGGCGGGCCAGGTTCCGTAACCGGCATCTGGGGTTTGTTTACCAGTTCCACCATCTGCTGCCGGAATTTTCGGCTCTTGAAAATGTCATGATGCCCTGTGCCCTGGGGGGAATGGCGGTATCAGAGGCAAAACAGAAGGCGGAAACGCTGCTGGCAAGGGTGGGGCTGGCGGAACGTCTGGCCCACAAGCCCGGAGAGCTGTCCGGAGGCGAGCGCCAGCGTGTGGCTATAGCCCGGGCGCTGGTCAACGAGCCTGAGTGTGTTCTGATGGATGAACCTACGGGTAACCTGGATGAGCTGACCGGCGAAGGTGTGCGGGATCTGATCGAATCCCTGCGGGACCAGTTGGGGATTGCGTTTGTGATGGTCACCCACGATATGAAAATGGCTAGAAGCCTGGGGCGGGTGCTCCGGCTGGAGCAGGGGACTTTGGTTCAGGAATTGTGATCGGGGGCTTGCTGCTGTTTTCTCCGTACCAGATGGCGTAAGCGCCAGTCGGTACGGATCTTTCTGCGCCACAGGTACTGGATGACCAGATAGGCCAGGCAGGCGGTCACCGTGGCGACGATCAGCGAACCCAGGTACAGGGGGACGCCGATTTCCAGCAGGCGCTCACTGATCCAGGACCAGGACAGTCTGAAATCGAAATCGAGGACCGGACGGCTGAGCGCCCAGGCCCCCACCTTGTAATTGAAATAGAACAGGGGAGGCATGGTGACCGGATTGCTGATCCACACCAGTGCCACCGACAGTGGCAGGTTGGCGTTGAGCCAGATGGCAAAGAAGGCAGCGGCAACCATCTGGAAAGGCATGGGGATCAGGCAGAACCAGATGCCCACAAGAAAAGCCCGGGCAACGCTGTGCCGGTTGATGTGCCACAGGTTGGGTTCATGACGGATATCGCCTAGAAAATGCAGCGCCTTCATCGCCTGGATTTTCTCCGGCGTGGGCAGATAGCGTTTCATGAACTTTTTGGGCATTGGGACTGCCTGTCAAAGAGTAAAAACCTGCAGCATGGAGGCTGCCGGCGAACGGTAAAATTCGGGAGGACAGGGCATGTCCGAAAGCGTTACCCGTCGATTCAGGCCCACTCGCGGTTCCGGGGTTGTGGCTGTCTTTGCCCTCTCTTGCGGCGTTATCTTACTGTATCGGTTATCGATGTTGCCACCTCCGGAAGCCTTGCTTGGCTTTGTGGTGCTGGTTTTCTGTTGCGTTATTTCCTGCCGATCACCGTTTTTGCGTCAGTCTGCCATTGTTGTTCTTGCCCTGTGTACCGGTCTCTGTATGGCGTCCTGGAGTGCCCGCGACCGCCTGTCAGAGCGCTTGCCTGCTGATTTGGAGGGTAAAACACTGTCGGTTTCCGGCTACCTTTGTGATGTTCCCTCAGAGGGTAGTTTCGGGAGTCTTCGTTTCAGTTTGTGTGTTACCCACTGGCCGGGTATTTCGGAAACTGCGGATACGTCCATTTCCCTTCCGGAAAAGCTGAGGCTGTCCTGGTATCGGCCGGACGAGGCGGGTTTGCCTGGCCACCGCCTGCGCCTGGATGTGGTTCTCAAGCGTCCTTACGGCGCTCTCAATCCGGCAGGATTCCGCTTCGAGGACTGGCTGTTCCGTAAAGGCTTCCGGGCAACAGGAACGGTTCGTTCCGCTACGGCAGATGCGGAAGTTCCCTGTGCTCTGCGCTGCCACTATCACCGGTTGCACGGAGACCTGATTGACTGGGTCCGCGAGCGTTTTCGGGAGGCCCGGCAGTTTCCTCTGATTTCGTCCCTGCTGGTGGGCTATAGAGGTTATCTGTCGGATTCTGACTGGCAGGTTCTGCGGGCGACCGGAACCGTGCATCTGGTGGCTATTTCCGGTCTGCATCTGGGGCTGGTGGCGGTGATCTCGGGATATCTGTTTCGCAGCTTGCTACTGTTGTTTCCGGCGGGCTATCTCAGTGAAGCCGCCGTGCGCAGGCTGGTATTTGCTCTGGTTGTCGCTGTCTGCAGCGGTTATGCGCTGGCTGCAGGATTTACCGTACCGACCCGGCGCGCGCTGATCATGGTGGCTGTGGCCGGCTGGACGCTGCTCTGTGCCCGCCAGACCCCGCCCTGGCGGGCCCTGGTCTTTGCTCTGGCCGGGGTGCTCCTGCTGGATCCATATGCGCCCCTGGATTCCGGCTTCTGGTTGTCGTTTGCTGCGGTGTCTGTGCTCATCTGTGTGTTTGCGGGCTATACCGGCAGGGTGGGGTGGGTCCGGGGGCTGGTCCTGGCCCAGTGTGCTGTATTTGCCGGATTGTGGCCTGTGCTGGTGACTCTGGAGCAAAGCCAGCCTCTTGCCGGAGCCATGGCCAACCTGGTGGCCATCCCCTGGGTATCTGCGGTAGTGATGCCGGTGCTTGTCGCCGGTGGCGTGCTGGTTGCCGTGATGCCGGACTCGGCCAGCTTTGTTGTTCCTCTGTTTGATGGAGTGCTGGAGCTGCTCTGGGGTTTTCTGGGCTGGCTCTCCCGGTTACCGGTACCCGAGTTACGGGCACAGCTTGTGGAGGTCTGCGTGCTTGCCCCGCTGGTGCTGACGCTGATATTTGTGCCCTGGCTGTTATTCCGGGTTGCTGGCGGCGGGGTGCTTGTTCTGTGGGGGCTTGTGACTCTGTTGCAACCGGATGCCGATAACGCCTATGTGGCTGTACCTGAGGTGCGGGTGCTGGATGTGGGCCAGGGTTTGTCTGTGCTGGTGCGGCATGGCCGCAGGGTTCTGCTGTATGACACCGGCCCGGAAGTGCCGGGGGTTTACTCGGCGGTGGAATCCTCTATTGTGCCCAGTCTGCGGGCACTGGGGGTTCGTCGGATCGATACCCTGGTGGTCAGTCATTCCGACCAGGACCATTCCGGTGGCCTGCCATATCTGATCAGGGTCATGAGCCCCGGACGCGTCGTTTCCGGAGAGCCGGATAGAATCCAGATCCGGCTGGGACCTGATTCCGGGCTGCGGACAGAGTCCTGCACCGGCACCGGAGAGCCTATCGGTGACCTGCAGATCGACTACTGGCAGTGGTCCGGTGCCAGTAACGACAATGACGCCTCCTGTGTCCTGCGGGTATGGCACCCGGCCTCATCCAGCGAATGGATTATTCCGGGGGATATCGGAATTGAGGCTGAGTCCGCATTCCTCGACACCCTGTCCGGGCTGCCGGCCCCGGCAACCCGTGTGCTGGTGGCTCCCCACCATGGCAGCAAGACCTCTTCATCTGAACGCTGGGCAAGGTCTCTGGCAGCGGATCTGGTCATATACTCCGCCGGCTACCGGCACCGGTTTGGTCATCCCCATCCGGATGTAACTGCCCGCTACCGGCAGGCTGGGTCGGCAGCGCTCAATACAGCCTGTTCCGGAATGATCTCCATGTTCCCTGAGGCTCGGGGCCTGGCGATCCGGGAAATGAGGCATTTGGCTCCGTTCTGGATCAGTGCCCGGGGACTGATGCGGGACCAATGCCGCATACCGTGACATTCTCGTTGTGGCCTCTGTCAGTAGCTATGCTAAAGTAGCGCGGCTTGAAAATTATCAGGGAGACCAAGCGTGTTCGAGCTGTTGAAAGCCGGTGGCATTTTGATGGTGCCCATTGTTGCCTGTTCCATTCTGGCTCTGGCCATCATTATGGAGCGTTTATGGACTCTTCGTGCATCCAGGGTTGCTCCGACCCAGAGCATCAATGAGCTCTGGCGCTGGATCAAGAAGAAAGAGCTTAATGGCCGCAAGCTGAAGGCCTTGCAGGCATCCTCGCCTCTGGGAAGGATCCTTGCTGGTGGCCTGATGAACGCCCGCCATGGCCGCGAAATCATGAAGGAAAGTATCGAGCACGAGGCGGCTCAGGTTGTCCACGATCTGGAGCGTTTCCTCAACCCCCTCGGTACCGTGGCGACCATCACTCCGTTGCTGGGCCTTCTGGGTACGGTTATCGGCATGATCAAGGTGTTTGCCGAGATTCAGCTGGCGGGCGTTGGCAATGCCGGCAATCTGGCCGGAGGCATCTCCGAGGCACTGATTACCACGGCTGCGGGTCTGACCGTGGCGATTCCTGCGCTGATCGCACACCGCTACTTTATCCGCCGGGTCGATGACCTGATTGTCAGTATGGAGCAGGAAGCGATCAAGCTGATCGAGGTTGTGCACGGAGACCGCGAAATCGACGTGGAAGGAGCCTGAACGCCGTGAAGTTCAAGCGCCAGAGAAGTCAGGAAGTCGGGGTGGACCTGACGCCACTGATCGATGTGGTTTTCCTGCTGTTGATTTTCTTCATGGTATCCACCACCTTCACCCGGGAAAGTCACCTTGATGTGGAACTGCCCGAAGCCAGTGGTGAGCCTGTGCCCGCGCGGGATGTGAAGCAGATCGATGTGGTTGTGAATGCTCAGGGCCAGTATTTCCTGAATGACCGGCCGCTGGTCAACAACCGACGGGAGACCCTTGAACGTGGTGTCCGTGAACTGGCAGAGGGTAATACCTCATTGCCGTTCATTATTACTGCAGATGCCCGTACCCCCCACGAATATGTTGTCAGAGCCATGGATGTTGCCGGCCGTCTGGGGTTTGCCAAACTGAGCATAACCACAGAACGGGAGGCCGAGAGCCAGTGACCAATGACCGACCCTCTCCGGCACCGGCTGCGCCGGCTGCCGGCTGGGCAACCTACAAACGTCTGCTGACCTATGTAAAACCATTCTGGCTGCCATTCGTGCTGGCCATTATCGGCAACATTATCTACGCGGCGGCCTCCACCGGCATGGCTGCAGCCATGGAATACGTCATCACGGCCATCGAAAATCCTACCGCCAGTAACCGAATCATGCTGACGGCCTTGATCGTCGGCGTGTTCGGGGTGCGCGGGCTGGGTACTTTCCTGAGCCAGTATTTCATCAGTTACGTGGGGCGCCACGTCATCAACTCCCTGCGCAGTGACGTGTTTGACCGGATGCTGAGACTGCCGTCCCGGTATTTCGATGAAAATGCCCAGGGGCGCCTGGTGTCCAAGCTGACCTTCAATGTGGAGCAGGTGGCAGAGGCCACCACCAACGCCGTGACCATTACCCTGCGGGAAGGCCTGACCATTGTCGGGCTGCTGGGCTTCATGTTTTATACCAACTGGAAACTGACCCTGATTTTCCTGGCGGTCGGGCCGATCATAGCCGCAGTGGTTACCTACGCCAGCCGGCGTTTTCGCAAGATCAGCAAGCGCATACAGGGGTCCATGGGGGATATCAATCAGGTCACCTCGGAATCCATATCGGGTTACCGGGTTGTGCGTACCTTCGGGGGGGAGGAGTACGAACAGCAGAGGTTCCGGCAGGTTAACGACCGCAATCTGAAACAGAGTCTGAAAATGGCATCTACCCAGGCCATCAGTGTCCCGGTTATCCAGGTTCTGGTGGCGGTTGCCATCGCCTCGCTGGTGTGGATGATGCTGGCCCCGGAAATCCGTGGCGGCATGACAACCGGACAGCTGGTAGCCTTTATCACTGCGGCCACCACCATGGCCAAGCCGATCCGTCAGGTCACCTCGGTGCATGCCAAGGTGCAGAAGGGGGTTGCTGCGGCCACAGATGTTTTCGAGACCCTTGATGAAGCTCCGGAACCGGATCCGGGTACCTATGCGCCGGACCGGGTTGAGGGCAGCATCCGCTTTGACAATGTGTCTTTCCGGTATCGGGATCAGCTGGACGATGTCCTCAAGGGCATCTCCATTGATGTGCCCGCAGGCCAGAGCGTGGCCCTGGTGGGTCGCTCCGGCAGTGGCAAGTCCACTCTGGTGAGCCTGCTGCCCCGGTTCTATGAATACACAGGTGGTGAAATCCTGATTGATGACCACCCCCTGCGGGAATTCTCACTGCAGGCCCTGCGGTCACAGATTGCCCTGGTGACCCAGAACGTGGTTCTGTTCAATGACACCATTGCCGCCAACATCGCCTATGGCGCTCTGCGCCACTGTAGCCGGGATGAAATCCGGGAGGCCGCGGCCAAGGCCCATGCCCTGGAGTTTATTGACCGTATGCCGGATGGCCTGGATACCATGATCGGGGATAATGGTGTCATGCTGTCCGGCGGCCAGCGTCAGCGTCTGGCCATTGCCCGGGCGCTGCTGAAGAATGCTCCGATTCTGATCCTAGATGAAGCCACTTCGGCACTGGATACCGAGTCGGAACGTCATATCCAGGATGCCCTGGAATCGGTTATGGAAGGCCGCACCACGCTGGTAATCGCGCACCGGCTTTCCACCATCGAGCAGGCTGACCGGATTCTGGTCATGGATAACGGCCAGATTATCGAGTCTGGTCGCCATGATGAATTGCTGGCAGCCGGAGGTGCCTATGCCCAGTTGCACCAGATGCAGTTCAGTGAACAGGCATGAGCTCACTGATTGATCGTCTCTGGTACGGCAGAGGCCAGCCACTGGCGTTTCTTGCTCCTCTGTCATGGCTGTATCAGTATGTGGCCGATCGCCGCCGGCGCAAAGCCTGGGAAGTCCGGAACGAAGCACTTCCGGTTCCGGTTGTGGTCATCGGCAACATTACCGCTGGCGGTACCGGCAAGTCCCCGTTGACTGCCTGGCTGGTCAGGGAGTTGCGGGAAGCCGGCTGGAGTCCGGTAATCCTGAGCCGGGGCTACGGTGGCAAGTCATCCCGGTATCCGTTACTGGTCAGTGCCGATACCCCTGCCTCCGTGGCCGGCGATGAGCCGGTCATGCTGGCCCAGGAAACCTCTGTGCCGGTCGTGGTTGACCCGCAACGCAGGCGTGGCGCAGTCTGGGCACTGGAGCAGAAGCTCGGGGATATTCTGGTGTGTGATGATGGCCTGCAGCACTACAGTCTGCCCAGGGATGTGGAACTTGCAGTGTTTGACGGCGAACGGGGTGTGGGCAACGGAGCCATTATTCCTGTGGGCCCGCTGAGAGAACCCGTCGCCAGACTGTCTACCGTGGATTTCGTGGTGGTCAACGGAGGTGATCTGACCCCCGGTGAGCATCCTGATGCTTTTGACAGTATCGAACATCCGCAGATACATGCCATGACCCTCGAACCTTCCGCCCTTGTGAACCTTCAGACAGGTGCCAGCCGTCCGCTGGAAGATCTGCGAGGTCAGCCGGTGCGGGCAGTGGCCGGTATCGGCAACCCGGGGCGTTTTTTCGATACCCTTCGGGCCCTGGGTGGCGAGGTTTCCGAGGCGCCGTTTCCCGACCATCACAGGTTCAGTGCCGGAGATCTGGAGGCAACGCCGGAGCAGTGGGTCGTGATGACCGCCAAGGATGCCGTAAAATGCAGGGCCTTTGCTCCGGAAAATGCCTGGGTATTGCAGGTCCGGGCCCGGTTGTCTGCGGAGTTTTCCGAGTCGGTGATTGCCAGAATCCGGGAATGCTCCGGTCCGATGTTTTTATAAATTGTCAGCGAGAGTGAATCATGGATAAAAAGTTGATGGCTATGCTGGCCTGCCCGGTATGCAAGGGTGAGCTGAAACTCAATGAAAGCAAAACTGAGCTGGTGTGTTATCAGGATGCCATGGCATTTCCTATCCGTGAGGGCATTCCAGTGATGCTGGCCAGCGAGGCCCGCACACTTACCAGCGACGAACGCCTGGAAAAACACTGAACCACCTGCTCAGGACGGAGATCCAATGTCTTTTACTGTCGTGATTCCTGCCCGTTATGCATCCAGCCGGCTCCCCGGCAAACCGCTGGCGGATATTGCCGGTAAGCCCATGGTGCAGCATGTGTGTGAACGGGCGGCTGAAAGCCGGGCCGGACGGGTTGTGGTTGCTACCGATGATGACCGGGTCCGGGAGGTGTGTGAGGGTTTTGGTGCGGAAGTGGTGATGACCTCTCCTGACCACGCCAGCGGAACCGATCGGCTGGAGGAGGTGGCCCGCAAGCTGGGTTTTGATTCCAACCACCGGGTGGTCAATGTTCAGGGGGATGAGCCCCTGATTCCGCCGGCCCTGATCAACCAGGTAGCGGAAAATCTGGAACTGTTTCCGGAGGCGGCCATTTCCACCCTGTGTGAACGGATTCATGATGTGGAACATGTGTTCAATCCCAATGTGGTCAAGGTGGTTTTCGATCATCAGGGTCTGGCCCATTACTTCAGCCGTGCCCCGATTCCCTGGGCCAGGGATCTCTGGCAGCAGGGCAACCCTCTGTCTGGCCGGGATGTATCCCTTCCGGAGGGCGTCGGCTACTTCCGTCATATCGGTATCTACGGTTACCGGGTCAGCGTGCTCGCAGACTTTGTGAACTGGGCGCCGGCACCCACTGAACAGGTGGAGTCGCTGGAGCAGTTGCGGGCGTTGTATAACGGTGCCCGCATTCATGTGGATGTGGCAGTGGAGAATCCTCCGGGTGGGGTTGATACGGAAGCGGACCTGCAGCGGGTCCGGGACTGGATGACTGCGGGGAGTCAGGGCCGTGTCTGAGCCGGTAAAGGTGCTGTTTGTTTGCCTGGGCAATATCTGCCGTTCCCCCAGCGCCGAGGGGGTGTTTCGCGCTCTGGTGCAGACCTCAGGTCTTGCCAGCCGCATTCATATCGATTCCTGTGGCACCGGCAACTGGCATGTGGGCAAGGCTCCGGATTCACGGGCCCAGGCTGCCGCCGCCAGGCGGGGGATAGATATCAGTGACCTCAGGGCCAGAAAGCTGGAAGCTGAAGATCTGGATAACTTTGACTATGTGCTGGTAATGGACCGGCAGAACCTGGCGGATGTGAAGGATATCTGGCACCAGAACGGCGGCACGGAACCGGTTCTGTTTCTGCAATACGGCAGTTCTGCCCGGGATGAAGTCCCGGATCCCTATTACGGTGGGGAAGAGGGCTTCGAACAGGTGCTGGACCTTATTCATGAGGCAGGCGAAGGCCTGCTGGCGGATATCCGGGAGCGACTGGGGCAATGACCACGGCAAACTCACCCCGTGAACAGGTTGACCTTGCAGAGTTCAACACCCTGCATGTTTCTGCCCGGGCAAGATACTTTGCAGAGGTTCATGAGGTCGGGGAACTGAACCAGATGCTGGCCTGGGCGGAGGCCCGGGGTATGCCGGTTCTGATTCTGGGTGGTGGCAGCAACCTGGTATTTACCGGGGACTACCCGGGACTGGTGATCCGTATGTGTATCCGCGGCCGATACTGGGAGCGGATTCAGGATCAGCGGGCCACGCTGGTTCTTGGTGCCGGGGAAAACTGGCATCAGTCAGTACTCTACGCGGCCCGCGCCGGTTACCGGGGCATCGAAAACCTGGCCCTGATTCCCGGAACTGCCGGGGCTGCACCGGTACAGAACATTGGTGCCTACGGTGTTGAGTTGTGCGATTCCCTGGAGTCAGTGACTGTTCTGGACCGGAGTTCGGGACAGCTGGTTGTGCTGAGTTGCGAAGACTGCCGCTTTGCCTACCGGGACAGCCTGTTCAAACAGGTTCGGGACCGCTACGTCATTATTGAGATCCGGCTGCGGCTGTCTCGAAATGGCGAGCTGAAACTGGGTTACCGGGAGCTGGCCGAGTATCTTGGCAACACTCCGGCTTCGACGCTTCAGGCGATGGATGTGGCTGAAGCTGTTATGGCCATACGGCGGCGTAAGCTGCCGGACCCTGATCAGATTCCCAATGCCGGCAGCTTTTTCAAGAATCCGGTTGTTAGCTGTGAACAGTACCGGGAGCTGCAGGCAAGGTATCCGGAAATCGTCGGCTATCCCCAGGAGCAGGGTGTCAAACTGGCGGCAGGCTGGCTGATAGACCAGAGTGGCTGGAAAGGTTTCCGTAACGAGCGGGTAGGTGTTCATGGCCGGCAGGCACTGGTGCTGATCAATCACTCTGGGGGAAGCGGCCGGGATATCATGGCGCTGGCAGAAAAAATCCGGGTATCGGTTGTGGACCGTTTCGGGGTACACCTTGAAACTGAACCGGGTGTGGTGGGAGGCAAGACCGGGGATTGATGGAGGGCAGCGGGGAAGCTGCCCTCCATCCGCTAACCTCAGTCCTGTGCGGCTTTGGCCAGAACTGCCAGGGCATCGGCCAGGGCAATATCCTGCTTGTCCGCATCCCGGCGGCCCTTGTATTCCAGGGTTCCGGCTTCCAGCCCCCGGTCAGAAACCACAAACCGGTGGGGAATACCGATCAGTTCCATGTCGGCAAACTTCACTCCCGGACGCTCCTTGCGGTCATCCAGAAGAACGTCGTAACCGGCTTCCTGAAGCTGCTGATAGAGTGCTTCCCCGGCTTCCACCACTGCTGGTGACTTGTGGGCATTCAGGGTGACAACCGCTACCTGGAAGGGGGCAATGGCATCCGGCCAGATAATGCCCCGGTCATCGTGGTTCTGCTCAATGGCCGCTGCGACAATCCGGGAAACCCCGATACCGTAGCAGCCCATTTCCAGAGTGACATTCTTGCCATTTTCATCCAGTACGGTAGCGTTCATGGCTTCGCTATAGGTGTTGCCCAGTTTGAAAATATGGCCAACTTCAATACCCCGGCGAATAACCAGAGTCCCCTTGCCGTCCGGACTGGGGTCGCCTTCCACCACATTGCGGATATCTTCCACCCGGGTCAGGGGTACGTCCCGTTCCCAGTTAACACCGGTCAGGTGCACATCATCCCGGTTGGCCCCGCATACGAAGTCAGCCAGATGGGCGGCGCTGCGGTCCACGATGACCGGAAGCTGCAGGTTCACAGGACCGATAGATCCGGGTTTGCAGCCCACAGCCTGTTCAATTTCTTCCTCGGTAGCCATGGTCAGGGGCTCGGCAACGCCATCCAGGTTTTCTGCCTTGATGGTGTTCAGGGTGTGATCGCCCCGCAGGATCAGGGCAACCAGGCCCTGGTTGCCATCTTCGTCCGCTTCCGCCTTGACCAGCAGGGTCTTGACGGTGCGGACTGCATCGATGTTCAGGAATTCGGAAATGGCTTCGATGGTGCGCTGGCCGGGGGTGGACACTTCCTTCATGTCTTCTGACGGAGCCGGGCGGCTGCCGGCAGGTGCCAGGGCTTCCGCCTTTTCAATATTGGCGGCGTAGTCGCTGTCGGTGCTGAAGGCGATGTCGTCTTCACCGGAGGATGCCAGTACGTGGAATTCGTGGGACGCATTGCCGCCAATGGCACCGGAATCCGCCTGTACCGGACGGTAGTCCAGGCCGAGACGGTCGAAAATGGCGCAGTAGGTGCGGTGCATAACCTGATAGGTTTCGTCCAGAGAATCCTGGTCGATATGGAAGGAGTAGGCATCCTTCATCAGGAATTCCCGGGCCCGCATAACGCCAAACCGGGGACGACGCTCATCCCGGAACTT
Source organism: Marinobacter sp. (assembly GCA_041591245.1). Taxonomy (GTDB): domain Bacteria; phylum Pseudomonadota; class Gammaproteobacteria; order Pseudomonadales; family Oleiphilaceae; genus Marinobacter. The sequence continues at coordinate 8,222 of JBFHSI010000023.1, read as the reverse complement.
GGTCTGGATCTGGTAGAAGTTGGCGGGCAGCTGCTTGTAGCTTTTCAGTTCGTTGCGCACCAGGTCGGTAATGACTTCTTCGTGGGTAGGACCAACGCAGAATTCCCTGCCATGACGGTCATTTATTCTCAGCAGCTCGCCACCGTATTTCTGCCAGCGGCCGGACTCTTCCCACAGCTCCGCGGGCTGTACGGCGGGCATCAGCAGTTCCTGGGCACCGCTTCTGTCCATTTCCTCACGGACAATGCGCTCAACCTTGCGCAGGGTGCGCAGGCCCATGGGGAGCCAGGTATACAAGCCCGCCGCAAGCTTGCGGATCATGCCTGCACGCAGCATAAGCTGATGGCTGACAATCTCGGCGTCTGCCGGAGTCTCTTTCTGGGTTGCAATCAGGTAACGGCTTGCTCGCATTGTCTCTTCCGTTTGGTTCAGATCAGGGTTGTCGGGCTGGGGGCCGGCGATGAACGGGCTGGCCGCAGCATTCTTTGTCAGTAAGTGAAGGCTATTGTACGGAGCCTGTATCCCAAGGTACAGATGCCAGCACAGGAAACCCGGTCATGACAGGTAGCCCAGAGGCAGGGCTGTGCTGTCAATTACCCGCCGGAGCACAAAGCTGGAGTGAACACCGCTGACACCGGGAATTCGGGTTATCCGGTCCAGCAGGAAATGGTGGTACTGATCCATGTCCGGAACCACCACTTTGAGCATGTAGTCGGCATCCTGTCCGGTGATCAGATAGCACTCCTGTACCTCCGGATACTCGGCAATGGTTTCCTCGAACTGGGAAAACCGTTCGGGGGTGTGCCGGTCCATGCCGATGAGAATGATGGCGGTCAGGGCCAGCCCCAGTTTCTTGTGATCGAGAATGGTGACGGTACGGACGATGATTCCGGCATCCTCCAGGGCTCTGACCCGGCGCAGGCAGGGGGAGGGGGACAGACCCACCTTGTCCGCCAGTTCCTGATTGGTGAGGGCGCCGTTTCTCTGGAGCTGATCCAGAATGCGCCGGTCCGTTTTGTCGATTTTTACAAGCTTTTCCCGTGACTGAGCCATAAGTAACTTCTGCAGGTGGAAATGTGGCAATAGTATTGCTGAAAATATGGATTTCGGGAAGCAAAAAGCAATCCTGTGCCCCCGGCTTGGCGGTAATCTGTTGTCAGTGTTTTTTATCCGCTGACTTTCGCAAGGAAACCGTCCAATGACATTCGATCACCGCAAATACCCAGGTTTTACTCCCTTGGCCCGACCGGAGCGGCGCTGGCCCGACCGGGTAATCGACAAGGCACCGGACTGGTGTGCTGTGGATCTGCGGGATGGTAACCAGGCACTGGTCCGCCCCATGTCAGTGGCGCAGAAGCAGAGGATGTTTGATTTACTGGTGAAACTGGGGTTCCGGGAAATAGAAATAGGTTTCCCCGCCGCAAGCCAGCCGGATTTCGATTTCTGCCGCAAGCTGATAGAAGAAAACCGGATTCCCGACAATGTCACCATTCAGGTACTGACCCAGGCCCGAGCCGGGCTGATAGAACGTACTTATGAAGCCCTGAAGGGAGCGAAGCGGGCCATAGTGCATGTCTACAACTCCACATCCACGGTGCAGCGGGAGCAGGTTTTTGGTCTGGACCGTGCCGGTATCCTGGAGATTGCCGTCAATGGCGCAACCATGGTCCGGGATATGGCTGCGGCCTATCCGGATACTGAGTGGACCTTCCAGTACTCTCCGGAAAGCTTTACCGGGACCGAACCGGATTTTGCGGTGGAGGCTATTGATGCGGTAACCGGGGTCTGGCGTCCGGACCAGGGCCAGCCAGTAATTATCAATCTGCCGGCCACGGTGGAAATGGCTACGCCGAATGTGTTTGCCGACCAGGTGGAGCTGGTCTGTGACAGCATCCGTTACCGGGAGCATCTGCGCATCAGTGTGCACACCCACAATGACCGGGGTTGTGCCGTGGCGGCGGCAGAGCTGGCGGTAATGGCCGGGGCGGATCGTGTAGAAGGCACCCTGATGGGCAATGGTGAGCGCACCGGCAATATGGACCTGATTACCATGGCCATGAACCTGTATTCCCAGGGTGTCGATCCTGAGCTGCATCTGTCCGGAATGGCGGAAATCACACAGACAGTGGAGGCCTGTACCGAGATTGCGACTCACCCCCGTCACCCCTATGCCGGCGAGCTGGTGTTTACCGCCTTTTCCGGAAGCCACCAGGATGCCATCCGCAAATGCCTGGCACAGAGGAGTGAAGGTGATATCTGGAACGTGGCCTACCTGCCCATAGATCCGTCGGACCTGGGGCGCCGCTACGAAGAGGTGGTGCGTATTAACAGCCAGTCCGGTAAGGGCGGGGTCGCCTATGTGCTGGAGCGGGACTACAACATCAGTCTTCCCCGCTGGTTGCAGATAGAGCTGAGCGGCCATGTTCAGCGTCAGGCCGAAGCCGATGGCGGGGAGATGGATTCCCGGGCGGTTCATAGTGTCTTTGAACAGCGCTATCTGGCACTGGATGAACGCTGGGCATTGCAGTCCTACGACCTGCGCCTGGAGCAGGGCATGGTAAACGTGCAGCTGAACATAGGGGCTGAGGCCAGTCCTGTCGTTATGGACGGTCAGGGTCAGGGGGCCGTGGAAGCTGTTTCGGATGCCTTGGCCCGTCATCTGGGCATCAGTGTGGCTGTGGATGCCTATGATGAGTTTGCGCTGTCGGAAGGTACCCGGGCGAAGGCCATGGCCTGTATCCGTCTTGTTGCCAATGGTTGCCAGAGCAGTGCGGTGGCTCTTGCGGAAGATACAACCTCTGCAACCTTGCAGGCGTTGTTGTCTGCGGTTGGTCGGGCAGGTTGTGTGCCGGAGGTGGAGTCAGGGACGGTTGAGGGTACTGTGCTGGCGGGAGTATAAACGAGGCGGGCCATACTGGCCCGCCTGCATTCCGATGCCCGTGAGGGGCACAGGGGAGAAGCAGTAACCTCAGACCGGGGTTACGTTTTCCGCCTGCGGGCCTTTGGGGCCCTGGGTTACGGTGAACTGTACCTGCTGACCTTCGGTCAGGGTACGGAAACCGCTGGAGTTGATTGCACTGTAGTGAACAAATACGTCACTGCCGCCGTCCTGGGCGATGAAACCAAAGCCTTTGGACTCGTTAAACCACTTAACGTGGCCTGTTTTTGTATCGGACATTGATCTTTCCTGTCTTTCTGAAATTTGCCCTCACGGGACCTTCGCGTGTCTTTTTTAGCGCATGCCGGGAAATCCAGGAAGTACTGAGGATGGGCAACGATAGCACTAGGCAGGACGTTGGGGCGCATTCACAAAATACCGCTCGCTGTATTTCCGCAGCAATTTCAGTATAGACCGAGTTCCGGGGGCGTCAACGCTTTTTTTGGAGGTTTGCGTGTCCAGTTTAGTGTTTTAAAAACAAAGATTTGTCACAAAGAATACACATACCGTCCCGACCCTCCGGGGAGGGTGGGATGGCATGAGTGACCGTATTTTTGTCAGGCCCGGAACTGCTGGCTGATTTCGTCCAGAATGGCCGGGTCATCAATGGTGCTGGGTACTGAGTACTCCTCGCCATCGGCAATCTGACGAATGACCCGGCGCAGGATCTTGCCGGACCGGGTTTTGGGCAGACGGTCGACCACAATGACCCTGCGGAAGCAGGCGATGGCACCGATCTTGTCCCGAACCATTTCCACCAGTTCCTCTTCCAGCTCATCGTGGTCGATGGTGGCGCCGTCCTTGATAAGAACCAGACCAATGGGGATCTGCCCCTTCATCTCGTCGTGGACACCAACCACACAGCACTCGGCTATGGCCGGATGGGAGGCAACCACTTCTTCCATTTCGCCGGTAGACAGACGGTGGCCGGCCACGTTGATCACGTCATCCGTGCGGCCCATGATGAATACGTAGCCGTCGTCGTCTATGTAGCCACCGTCACCGGAGCTGTAGAAGCCCTCGATAGGTTTCAGGTAGCTGTTGCAGAAGCGTTCATCATCGCTCCAGACGGTCATCAGACAGCCCGGTGGCAACGGCAGCTTGATGGCCACCTGACCCTGTTCGCCGGCGGGCACCTGGCTGCCATTCATATCGACAACCTGAACGTTGAATCCGGGAGTGGGGGCGGTTGCCGATCCCGGCTTGGTGGGCATGGTTTCGATGCCTACCGGGTTGCAGCAGATGGCCCAGCCAGTCTCGGTTTGCCACCAGTGATCCAGAATGGGTAGGCGGGTGTGCTCATTCAGCCATTCATAGGTTGACGGGTCCAGTCGCTCACCGGCCAGGAAAATGCGTTTGAGTGAACTGATGTCATAGCGTTTCAGCAGATCTGCTTCCGGGTCTTCCTTGCGTACAGCCCGGAACGCTGTCGGTGCGGTAAACAGCATGTTCACCTTGTGTTCTTCGACCATGCGCCAGAAGGCACCGGCATCCGGTGTCCGCACCGGCTTGCCTTCATACATGATGGTGGTGCAGCCGGCGAACAACGGGCCATAAACGATATAGCTGTGCCCGACGACCCAGCCCACATCGGAGGCTGCCCAGTAGACATCTCCGGGAGCTGCGCCATACACCAGCTTCATGCTGTATTGCAGGGCAACCGCGTGACCGCCATTGTCCCGGACAACACCCTTGGGCTTGCCGGTGGTGCCGGATGTATAAAGGATATAGAGGGGATCTGTGGCCTTGACCGGAACCGGGTCGGCAGGGCTGGCGTGGGCAACCACTTCGTTCCAGTCGTAATCCCGTCCGGCAAGCATGTCGGCCCTGGCCTGAGGGCGCTGGTAGACGATACAGGTGTCCGGTTTGTGATCAGCCAGCTCGATGGCCTTGTTGACCAGAGGCTTGTATTCGATAACCTTGCTGACTTCGATACCGCAGGAGGCCGTGATCAGGGCGACCGGTTTGGCGTCATCAATACGGATGGCCAGTTCGTGGGCGGCAAAACCGCCGAATACCACTGAGTGAACGGCGCCGATACGGGCGCAGGCGAGCATGGCGATGGCGGCTTCCGGGATCATCGGCATGTAGATGATCACCCGGTCACCCTTGTTGACGCCCCTTTGCTTCAGGGCGCCGGCAAAGCGGGCCACCTCGTCGGTAAGTTGCTGATAGGTGTAAGTGCGCTGGCTTCCGGTTACCGGGGAGTCGTAGATGAGAGCTGTCTGGTCACCGCGACCTGCCCGGATATTGGCATCCAGAGCCACGTCACTGGTGTTCAGTTCTCCGTCCGGGAACCACTGTCCGTGTCCATTGTCGGTTGGCTGCCAGATGGTTTTCGGCGGCTTGATCCAGTCTATCTGTTCCGCCTGTTCACGCCAGAAATCGTCCGGGTGGTCGATCGACCGTCGGAATTCTGAGTGGTAGTCCATATTCCACCTCATTCAGTCTGTTTTTGTATTGTTATGTTTCAAATTAACTGTATGCGGTTTAAAAATATGGACTAGTAGACCAATGGCTTAGTCAGATGTCGGTAGCCTACTGACTCTTCCCGGAATTGATTTGGGTCACTTTTGCCGTGATGCTGCCATTAGCAACCCGGGCGGTGATCTGCTCGCCTTCTGTCAGCTCTGTGGCCTGCCTCACAATTCGCCCATTCTGGTCGCGGACAATGGCATAACCCCGGCCAAGGGTGGCCAGGGGGCTGACCAGATGCAGGGCCTGGGCATGGTGTTCCAGTACTTCATGCTGGTGTTTCAGGTACAGGCGCAGGCTGTGGTGCAGGCGCTCATCCACAAGGCCGAGGCTTTTGCGGGCGTCGGCCAGTCGGGCACTGGGGGATTGCATAAGCAGGCGCCGGCCGAGATGGCTGCTTTGCACGGACTGGCGCTCCAGGTACCTGTGTATGGCTTTGGTCAGCCGAAGTTCCAGTTCATCCATGCGCTGGGACTTTTCCTGAAGTTCCCGCCGGGGGTCCCTGAGCCTGGCTTCCAGGTGCCGGAGTCTGGTATCCAGGGTTTTCAGGTGCTGTCTGGCGGCGTTGGCAAGCCGGTATTCCTGTTTAGCAATCTGCCGCAGCCAGTCCTGCTGGTCCGGTGATACTGTCTCCGCTGCCACCGAAGGCGTGGGGGCTCTCAGGTCTGCCACAAAGTCGGCAATGGTAAAGTCCACTTCATGGCCCACAGCGCTGACCGTGGGAATGGTGCAGGCGGCGATGGCCCGGGCCACGGCTTCCTCGTTGAAGCACCACAGATCCTCAAGGGAGCCGCCGCCACGGCCAATAATCAGAATATCCGCCACATTGTGGGTCTGGGCCCGCTCAATAGCCCTGACGATGTCCGCCGTTGCGGCCTTGCCCTGAACCGCGGTCGGGTACAGGGTGACCGGAATGGCCGGGCAGCGCCGGGCAAGCACCGTGAGTATGTCGTGAATGGCGGCTCCGGTGGGGGAAGTCACTATCCCGATATGCCCCGGCAGGGACGGCAGGGGTTTCTTTGCGGCGGTATCGAACAGGCCTTCCGCCTGCAGTTTGTTTCTGAGTTCCTCGTAAGCCTGCTGCAGCGGCCCCAGCCCCGCCGGTTCCAGGTGTTCGGCCACAATCTGGAAATCACCGCGGCTTTCGTAGAGGGTGACCTTGCCCCGGATGCGTATCTGGTCGCCTTCCCTGGGCAGTTCCCGGATCCGTTGATTTGCCCCCCGGAACATGGCACAGCGGACCTGGCTCTTGCTGTCCTTCAGGGTGAAGTACCAGTGCCCGGACGAAGGCCGGGAAAAACTGGACAGTTCGCCTTCAATCCAGACCTGCATAAAGCTGGATTCGAGCAGGTGGCGAACCTGGTGGGTCAGTTCGCTGACAGTGAGTGCGCGGGGGCGGGTATCCCGGAACCCGGGCAGGGGAGGTGGTGTTCGGTTGTCATCCATACGCATATGCCGAAAAGAGGAAGGGTAAAAATAACCAAAATTCAAAAAGATGCAACAGAACCTTTAAAAACGCGTGGTTTACTGTCTACCTGTGCCCCTTTATAATAGATCGATTAAGGATTTTGCTTTGCTGTGCCGCCGCGGGTACGGCACTGAAATTCCCAACCTAGCACGTTCAAAAGGCGGATCCCAATGCTGCGAATTGCCGAAGAAGCCCTCACGTTTGATGATGTCCTGCTCGTCCCCGGATATTCCGAAGTTCTCCCCCACGAAGTCAGCCTGCAGACGCAACTGACCCGGGGTATTACCCTGAATATTCCGCTGGTATCTGCAGCGATGGATACGGTTACCGATGCCGAGCTGGCCATTGCCATGGCGCAGGAAGGGGGCATTGGCATCATGCACAAGAACATGACTGTTGAGCAGCAGGCCGCCGCCGTTCGCAAGGTTAAGAAGTTTGAAAGCGGTGTGGTGAAAGACCCGATTACCGTTTCCCCGGACACCACCGTCCGTGAAGTGGTTGATATTACCATGGCGAACAATATCTCCGGGCTGCCCGTTGTTGATGGCAGCGACCTGGTGGGTATTGTCACTGGCCGCGATATCCGCTTTGTCAGCAGCATGGATACACCGGTCCGCGAGATCATGACACCCAAGGAAAAACTGGTCACTGTGAACGAAGGTGCCAGCCTGGAGTCGGTCAAGGAATTGCTGCACCGTCACCGTATCGAGAAGGTGCTGGTGGTCAATGGTAACTTCGAGCTGCGCGGTCTGGTTACTGTCAAGGATATCCAGAAAGCCAAGGATTATCCGTTTGCCTGCAAAGATGAGCATGGCCGCCTGCGGGTTGGCGCTGCGGTCAGTACCGGCGGTGATACGGAAGCCCGGATTGCTGCACTGGCGGAAGCCGGCGTGGATGCCCTGGTGGTGGATACTGCCCATGGCCATTCCCGGGGTGTAATCGAGCGGGTACGCTGGGTCAAACAGAATTTCCCTGAAGTTCAGGTAATCGGTGGCAATATCGCAACCGGTGAAGCTGCCATTGCCCTGGCTGATGCCGGTGCCGACGCCGTGAAAGTGGGTATTGGCCCTGGCTCCATCTGCACCACCCGTATTGTTGCCGGCATTGGTGTACCCCAGATTTCTGCAGTATCCAATGTGGCTGAAGCCCTGAAGGACCGGGGTATCCCCCTGATTGCCGATGGTGGTATCCGCTTCTCCGGCGATATTGCCAAAGCGATTGCTGCTGGTGCCCACTGTGTCATGGTTGGCAGCCTGCTGGCAGGTACTGACGAAGCTCCGGGCGAAGTGGAACTGTTCCAGGGCCGTAGTTACAAGGCATATCGTGGCATGGGCTCTCTGG
>JBFHSI010000022.1:0-22535 GCA_041591245.1 Marinobacter sp. | reverse complement strand
GAACAGAGAGTCTGGCAGGTGGTGTTGTCGATTCCTGCGGGCCGGGTCGCCAGTTACGGCCAGGTGGCACAGATGGCAGGGCTGGGGCGGCAGGCCCGATGGATTGGCCGGGCTCTGGGTAAACTGCCGGCAGGTCATTCTGTGCCCTGGTACCGGGTGATCCGCTCCAATGGCCAGATTGCTTTTCCGCAGGGCTCCGGGGCCTATGAAAAACAGGTGAGTCTGCTGGAAGGGGAAGGGGTGGAAGTGGTCAACGGCCGTGTGGCCATGTCCCGTTTTCGCTGGAATCCCTGACGCTTTCAGGAAAAAGCCCCTGGTCCCGGGCGGGGCAAGGGGCTTGGGCAGAGCCGGGGGTTACAGCCGCAGGGCTCCGTCCACTTCGATCATGCGACCGGACATATAATCGTTTTCAAGGATAAAGGCTGCCGCGGAGGCAATTTCCTCGGGCTTGCCCATGCGCTTGAGGGGGATGCCAGCCGTCATTTTTTCCAGGGCTTCCGGTTTCATGGAGGCGGTCATCTCAGTTTCGATAAAGCCCGGGGCGATTCCCATGCAGCGAATACCGTAGCGTGCCAGCTCCTTGGCCCAGACCGGAACCAGGGCGGCAACGCCGGCTTTGGCGGCGGAGTAGTTGCTCTGTCCCATGTTGCCGGCGCGGGAGATGGACGAGATGTTGATGATGACTCCCTTGTCGCCGTTGCGGATCATCTGGGTGGCAGCTTCCCGGCCACACAGGAAGACGCCGGTCAGGTTCACGTCAATCACCGCCTGCCACTGGGACAGTTCCATGCGCTTCTGGATTTCTCCGTCCTTGACCTTGAGCATCAGGCCGTCCCGCAGAATGCCGGCATTGTTGATCACACCGTTGAGCTGACCAAAATCCTTGACGATGGCGGCGAAGGTTTTTTCGACATCTTCTTCTTTGGCCACATTGCACACATAGGCTCTGGCATCACCACCGGCTCGCTTGCAGGCTTCGGCGGCTTCGTCCAGTTTCTCCGGCATCAGGTCGATCAGTGCCAGTCTGGCACCTTTGGCGGCGAGGTATTCAGCCATGGCGCGGCCCAGACCCTGGCCACCGCCGGTAATTGCAATTACGGAATCTTGAAGTTTCATGTTTTGCCCTAACTACTGTTATCAGGTGATTTACGGTTGCTGTGTGCCCTGAATGAATCCGGTACCCGTTCCCGGCGATGGTGCAGATATGGCCGTGGTAACGGCATCGCACTGGCCGGGTCGCTTTTTATAGTTGGTAGGTGTGAAAGTATACCAGACCTTCCTGAAGCCATATCACGGAGCGCGAGGCGCCGATGTCATTATTCCTCTTTCTTTTTATTGTCTTGCCCATTGCCGAAATGGCCGTTCTGATCAAGGTGGGGGGCATTATCGGGGTGCTGAATACCGTAGCTCTGGTGTTGCTGACCGCTATTGTCGGAGCCTGGCTGCTGCGGCAGCAGGGGCTGGCCACTCTGCTCAAGGCCCATCAGCGCCTGAACAGCGGTGAGTTGCCCGCCCGGGAAGTGGCAGAAGGGCTGATTCTGGCCGTCGGCGGTGCCTTGCTGCTGACCCCGGGGTTCATTACCGACACCATGGGCTTTCTGTGTCTGTTGCCGGGGACCCGGCACTGGCTTGCGGCGCAAGCCCTCAAACGCATGGTGGTGTCCGGCCAGAGCAGCAGTTTCTATTTCCGGGCCGGCCCCGGAGCCTTTGATGACCGGGCTCCGTTTGGCCGGGATGCGGATGGAAATATCATCGAGGGTGAGTTCCGGGATGAGACCTCCCGTGACCATGACCGGATCGAAAAAAAGTGAAAAAATTTTTCCCGGGGTGTTGAAAACCCCTATGCCAGCCCCACATAAGTTGCACAAGTTAGCCACGGGCTGATAACCGCTGGTAAGCAGAGGGTTGGTCAGCCGGGCAATTTAGCCGGCGGGGTGTTCCGGCCGGCAATTCCAAACCCAATGTCATTGCCACTTTAATCTGACTAATGGAGAAACCGAGCAATGAAAATTCGTCCGCTACACGATCGAGTTGTCGTGCGCCGTAAAGAAGAAGAAGAGAAAACTGCGGGTGGCATCGTGCTGCCGGGTAACGCCAAAGAGAAGCCTTCACAGGGTGAAGTTCTCGCAGTTGGTAACGGTCGTATTCTCGACAATGGCGAAACCCGTGCTCTGGCGGTCAAGGTGGGTGACACCGTTGTCTTTGGCCAGTACGCAGGAAACGCCGTAAAAATTGACGGCGAAGAGCTGCTCATCATGAGCGAGAACGACATCTACGGCGTGCTTGAGTGATCGCTGAAGCGATACGCACATATTTTCATTAATCCGATAGATCCAACGAATTCGGTTTAACGAACAGGAATTACGAACATGGCAGCAAAAGAAGTCAAATTTGGTGATAGCGCCCGCAAGCGTATGGTTGCTGGTGTCAACATCCTGGCAGACGCAGTAAAAGTAACCCTGGGCCCGAAAGGCCGTAACGTGGTTCTGGAAAAATCCTTTGGTGCGCCCAACGTCACCAAGGACGGTGTTTCTGTTGCCAAGGAAATCGAACTGAAAGACAAGTTCGAAAACATGGGTGCACAGATGGTCAAGGAAGTAGCTTCCCAGGCCAACGACACCGCCGGTGACGGTACCACTACTGCTACCGTTCTGGCCCAGGCCATCGTTAACGAAGGCATCAAGTCCGTGACTGCCGGCATGAACCCGATGGACCTCAAGCGTGGCATCGACAAGGCGACTGCTGTTGCCGTTCAGGCCATCCGTGACATGGCTCGTCCCTGCGACGATAGCCGTAACATCGCCCAGGTAGGTACCATCTCTGCCAACGGTGACGAAACCATCGGTAAAATCATTGCCGACGCCATGGAGCGCGTAGGCAAGGAAGGCGTTATTACTGTTGAAGAAGGCCGTGGTCTGGACGACGAGCTGGACGTGGTTGAAGGTATGCAGTTCGACCGTGGCTACCTGTCTCCGTACTTCATCAACAACCAGGACAGCATGTCTGCCGAGCTGGATGACCCGTACATCCTGCTGGTTGACAAGAAAGTATCCAACATCCGTGAGCTGCTGCCGCTGCTGGAATCCGTAGCCAAAGCTGGCAAGCCGCTGATGATCATCGCTGAAGACATCGAAGGCGAAGCGCTGGCAACTCTGGTTGTCAACAACATGCGCGGTATCGTGAAAGTCGCCGCTGTTAAAGCGCCTGGCTTCGGTGACCGTCGCAAGGAAATGCTGCAGGACATCGCCATTCTGACCGGTGGTACTGTGATTTCCGAAGAAGTTGGCCTGTCTCTGGAGAACACCACTCTGGACGACCTGGGTACTGCCAAGCGCATCAACATCACCAAGGAAAACACCACCGTCATTGATGGCGCCGGTGCCCAGGGTGATATCGAAGCCCGTGTTGAGCAGATCCGTCGTCAGATTGAAGAAAGCACTTCTGAATACGACAAGGAAAAACTGCAGGAACGTGTGGCCAAACTGGCTGGCGGTGTTGCCGTGATCAAGGTTGGCGCCGGTTCTGAAGTTGAAATGAAAGAGAAGAAAGCCCGTGTTGAAGACGCGCTGCACTCTACCCGCGCTGCGGTTGAGGAAGGCATCGTTGCCGGTGGTGGTGTAACCCTGATCCGTGCCATCTCTGCACTGGAAAAAGTGGACGCCATCAACGAAGAGCAGAAAGCCGGTGTTAACATCCTGCGCCGTGCCATGGAAGCTCCGCTGCGTCAGATCGTATTCAACGCAGGTGGTGAGTCTTCCGTTGTAGTTGCCAAGGTTCGTGAAGGCGAAGGCTCCTTCGGCTACAACGCTGCAACTGAAGCCTACGGTGACATGCTGGAAATGGGTATTCTGGATCCGGCTAAAGTTACCCGTTCTGCACTGCAGGCTGCTGCTTCCGTGGCTTCCCTGATCATCACTACTGAAGCGATGGTTGCGGATGAGCCTCAGGACGAGAAAGCCGCTGCAATGCCGGATATGGGCGGCATGGGTGGAATGGGAGGCATGGGCGGCATGATGTAATGCCGGCCTGATCCCGGCCAGGCTTCCATTTGGAAACTGGCCTGATCTACCCTCCGAAAACCCCGCATTGGCTGTGCTGATGCGGGGTTTTCGTGTATTTGTCATGAACTTGTTTCACGCCTTTGTTAGACTCGGCTTCCGGTTAATTGTCTGTGTGCAGCTGAATGAGTGATTCTGAAACCAAGTCTTTTATCCGCCCTGGCAAGATACTGCTTCTTGTTGTGCTGGCGGCACTCGTGTATTTCGCTGCACTTGTGGTGTGGGTGCCCGCCGGATGGTTGTGGCAGCAGGTGTCCGGGAAAGTTTCCCTTCCGCCTCAGGTGGTGGTGCAGCAGGTGTCCGGACGGGTGTGGGATGGCGCGGCCAGCCTGGTTGTGGCCGGGCACCCGGTACGCCTGGACTGGACCCTGGACTGGCCGTCCCTGACCGCTCTGGCACTGCCGGTAAAGATTGATCTGACATCCTCCCGCTCCTCGCTGACGGGCAGCGGCCGGATCGGCTGGCCGGACCGGGGGGTAATGAATATCCGGGGCCGCATCGGCGTGGCGGAGTTTGAAGACCTGATTCGCCGTAATGGTGGTGCGGTCATTGAAGGTGATGTGGTCATTGAACGGCTGAACCTGCAATGGGTCGGTCAGCGCATTGTCAGTGCCAGCGGTATCGGGCTCTGGGATGGTGGTCTGGTGACCTGGCCCATGGGTAATCAGACCGGCCAGGCGGATTTCCCGCCCATGGAAGCCATCCTGGACAGCAGTCAGGGTGGGGTGGAACTGACGGTTTCCCCGCAGGGGGGCGATGGCCCGGCTGCGGGAGCCAGTATCAGCTGGAAAGGCATGATGAAGGTCCGGGTGTACAAGCGTATGGTGGATCTGGCCGGGCAACCGTGGCCGGATTCAGCCAGACCCGGGGACATTATTTTCCAGGTCAGGCAGAAACTGCTGCCGGGGGCTAGATAACATGGCCCGTCTGAGTGTTGCCGGGCAGGCCCGGGTGGCGCGGATTCTGGCGAACCTGATTCTGATCTGGCTGGTGGTGTACCTGGCCCTGTTCCTGGCCCGGGTATCCTGGCAGGTGCTGTGGGAAGAGGTGCCTCTGGCTCCCATATCTGCCACAGCTCATTCCGGAGCTCCCGGTCAGGAGCTTCGTTACCCCATGGCCAGCTACCCGTTTTTCGGAAAACCGGATACCCCGGGGGCGGTTTCCGAGGTGGCCAGGCGCTCCGCACCGGAAACCGGACTGCGTTTACGGCTTGAGGGTGTACTGGTCGGACTGCGCCCGGAGGACTCCGGTGCTATAGTTGCGGGAAGCAATGGAGAAACAGAGTATTACCGGGTCGGGGATACCCTGCCGGGAAATGCCGAGCTTGCAGAAGTTGAGCCCCATCGCATTCTGATCCTGCGCAATGGCCAGTACGAGTCCCTGGCCTTTGAAGAAGTAGTTGTAGCCGGAGTGGTTGAGGAGGAGCCGGTGGCTCCGTCACAGGATTCACCGGATGCCTTTGTGGCCAGTGCCCGGTCCCTGCTGGATTCTCAGGGCGTCGCCGCACTTAAGGCCTATGGGCTGAGTCCGGTGGATGACAGCGGGATGTCCGGTTATGTCTACGATGGCTCCAGCGCGATGCTGAATGCTGTAAATCTTAAAGCCGGTGATGTGATTACCGCCATTAACGGCCAGAGACTGGGTGACCTGGCACAGGACAAGACCCTGCTGGAAAGCTGGCGCGGCCAGTCCCAGCTGGATATCGAAATTGAGCGAGACGGAAGTATCCTCACCGTGAGTTACGCCATTCCCGAGCAGTGGCGCTGATCGGGATCATTGAAACAGGACGAAAACGCCAGATGTATAACCACAAGACCAGATTGTTGCAAACCCTAGCTCTGCTTGTTCTATTGCCACTGATGTCCATGGCTTACGCACAGGAAGAGACCTGGAGGCTGAATCTCAAGGATGCGGATATCCGTGCCTTTGTGTCCCAGGTTGCAGACATTACCGGTTACAGCTTTGTGGTGGACCCCCGGGTCAAGGGCAAGGTGACAGTGCTTTCCAGTGCCCCCATGAACCGGGACGAGATCTATGACCTGTTTCTTGCGGTACTCAATGTTCACGGCTTTACCGCCATTCCCGGAGAGGAAGTCATCAAGGTGGTGCAGCAGGTGGATGCCAAACAGTCTGCCGAATCCCTGTCCCGTTTCAAGACCACGCCCTCGGAACAGCTGATTACCCGGGTTATACCGGTTGATAATGCCAATGCTCTGGAGCTGGTTCCCATTCTGCGTCCACTGGTAGCCAAATACGGGCATCTGGCCGGAGTGGCTGCAGCCAATGCCCTGATCGTCAGTGATCACGCCAGCAATATTCAACGTATCGAACAGATTGTTCGGGAGCTGGACAGCCCGTCCAACTATGAAGTGGAGGTGATCCAGCTTCGGGAAGCCTGGGTCGGTGATATGGTAACCCTGCTGCAGGAACTGGCTCCCGATGAGCTGGGTGGCAAGGACAACAAGGCCCGGCAGTACAGTGTTACTGCCGATGAGCGCAGTAACCGGCTGATTCTCCGGGGTGACAAGAATTTCCGGGACAAGATGCGCGGGCTGATCCGGCAGCTGGACCAGCCGTCTGCCAGTGGCGGCACCACCAAGGTTATCCGCCTGCGCCATGCTGATGCCAAGACTCTGGTGGACATACTCACCGGAGTTATGGGTGAGCTGGCCAAGGAAGGTTCGGGTTCGGGCAGCTCTGCCGGCAAGCCCAACAGCAACTTTGCCGTATTTGCGGACGAAGGTCTCAATGCCCTGGTGGTTCGCGGTGATCCTTCACTGATGCAGGAAGCGGAACAGATTGTATTGCAGCTGGATGTGCGGCGTGCCCAGGTTCTGATTGAGGCAGCCATTGTCGAAATCAGTGATGAGCTGGGGCAGGATCTGGGAGTCCAGGTGGCGGTTGGTGACGAATCCGGCAGCTCCACTCCGGTGGCGGGCACCAACTTCAATAACTTCGGCAGAAGCCTGGGGGATGTGCTCAGCGCCATTCTTTCCGAGTCCGTGATTGCTCCGGCCACTGGTGGTATCACCATCGGGGCGGGCCAGCGCAACGAAAACGGTCTTTCCTGGGGCGTCCTGTTGCAGGCGCTGTCCACATCCGCTGCGGCCAACCTGCTTTCGACACCCAGCATCATCACTCTGGATAACCAGGAATCGGAAATCATTGTTGGTCAGAACGTTCCTTTCCGTACCGGTGAGTCCACGGTCAGTGGTGACGGTACCACCAACCCGTTTACCACGATTGAACGTCGTGATATCGGTCTGACCCTGAAGGTAACCCCCACCATCAGCGCCGACGGCCTGGTTCGGCTGGTGGTTGAGCAGACCACGGAAAGTGTCGCTGACAGCATCGAGGATGCCTCGGATATCGTGACCAACAAGCGTGAGATCAAGACTACTGTGCTGGCGGATGATGGCGAGACCATTGTTCTCGGTGGTCTGACCCGTGAGGATTATACGGTCAACAAGAGCAAGGTACCCCTGCTGGGAGATATTCCGCTGCTGGGCCGTCTGTTCTCCTCTGAGTCCACCAAGCGGGAGAAACGTAACCTGCTGGTGTTCCTGCGTCCCAAGATCATTCTGGGCAAGGAGGAGTCGGTAGCCATCACCTCTGACAAGTTCAACCGTCTGTGGGATGTGAATCTGGGATTGCGGAAAAAGCTCGATTTGCCGGGACAGGACGAAGAGGGCAGCATCAACAAACTGTTTAACCCGGGCCTTCCCCGCGCCCAGGCCGAGTAACTTCAGAGTGATTCAGGCGGGCCGGTTCCGGCCCGCCATTTCAGATCAGACCACCAGCGGCGGCATTGGGCAGTCCAGCTGGTCTGCCACCAGCCGCATCAGTTCATATTCCCTGACTTCGATCCTGCCATCACTGGTAATGCAGTAGCCACAGGCATCGATGATGGCCGGCTTCAGCAGCGGCGACAGGCCGTTTAGCATGGACAGGGCTTCCGTCAGCTGGCGCATGGACACCTTCTCGAGCATGGGTTTGGCGCCGGCAGGGCCGGAAAATCCGGCCATGGCTTCCCGGTAGAGTGAATCCGCATCCTCCGCATTAGCGCTTCCGGCGCGGGCCATCAGGCTCAGCAGGCGCTGCAGGGCGGGCATGACCGGGCGGTAACTGCGGTACTTCACCGGCACGGCATGGCTGGCCCCGGTGCCCAGATGCCGGGACAGGAAGCTGGTGAGAGCCAGTTCAAACAGGGTTACCCGGTTATCTGCAGTGACCAGCTTGCGCACATTGGCAATCAGTACCCGGCGCTCTTCCGGGTCCAGCTTGCGCAGGGCCGGCATGGCCAGTTCCAGGGCCGGAAAGCGCACACCGTCGCCTATGCTTTTCAGCGCCGGCAGCAGTTTCCCCAGCAGTTCCGGTTCCGGGCCCAGTACCGGATGGGCGGCCAGCAAAGCCAGTCGTTGCTGCTGTACAGTCCGGGACAGATCGCTGATCAGCAGGGCATAGCACAACTGCGCAGCTCCGGCACGGGTATAGAGCAGGTTGCGGAAGGTAGCCGGCAAGCGTTCCAGCAGGCGGATGGCGAAATCCTCCCCCTGTTCAGAGACTGTGCCCACCCGTTCGGACATTTTTTCCGCCACCGGTGCCGCAGCGGCGACCTGGCTGGCCAGGGGCGAAGTGCGCTTCCGTCGGACCGGGCCGTAGATGTCGTCGGCGGCACCGGCAAATCCGGATGCCTGGGCCGGGCGCCGGGGTTCTGTGGCGGAGCGCAGGTCTGCGCCGGGTTCGGTATCCCGCATTCGGCTGCGCAGCCGTGCCAGCATGCCTGGCTGAATACGCTTGATGCGTTCCTCGATGGGAGGGTGGGACGCCAGCAGGGAGGAAAACTTCATCCGGGTGCTCTCGCCAAAGCACATATGGTTCATGTCGCTGGCGTGACTGGTGGTGTCCAGATACCCGCCTTTCAGGCCGATCTTGAACAGGGCTCCGGCAATGCCTTCCGGGTTACGGGTGAACTGGACCGAAGAAGCATCCGCCAGCAGTTCCCGTTGCCGGGATACCGCAGCCTGGATCAGGCGCCCGAAGAACACGCCCACATAACCGATTACCAGCAGTGCCAGCCCCACCACGCCGATGGCGGCCTGGGCCCGGCCGTCCCGGGATGAGCGGGAGGAGGCATGGCTGCGGTAAAAGGCGGCCCGCATCAGGAAGCTGCCGATCTGGCCGATCATCAGAATACCGGCCAGCAGGGCAATCAGGCGCACGTTCAGGCGCATATCCCCGTTGAAGATATGGCTGAATTCGTGGCCCACCACCCCTTGCAGTTCATCCCTGTTGAGCTGGGTGATGGCGCCATGGGTGACCACCATCACGGCTTCGCCGGGGGTGTAACCCGCGACAAAGGCATTGATGCCGGTTTCGTTGTCCATGATGTAGAGGTCGGGGACGGGAACACCGCTGGCAATGGCCATTTCCTCGACAATATTCCGCAGTTTGCGCTCGTCACTGTCCCGGGTATCCGGATCAATGGCCCGGGCGCCCACCATTTTCGCGACCCGCTCACCGCCACCGGCCAGATCGGCCCAGCGTATAACTGACCCGACAACAATCAGTGCCACCGTGGTGGCACAGGTCAGCATGCCGTGAAGGGACAGCAGCCAGTCCTGGAAAGCCAGGCTGGAGGATTCGCTACGGGTAACGTAGTAGCCGACAAGACTGACGGCGAGGGTGATCAGCACCACCGCCGTCAGAAACAGGAAAACCAGCAGGCTGGTATTGCGCCGGGCACTGGCCTGGCGCTGGAAAAAGCCGGGATGAGCCATGTCTCAGGCCCTCAGAAGGCTACTTTCGGTGCCTGACGAGCCTCTGGTGAATCCAGTTCCAGTTGGGAGGTTTCCTTGAATGAAAACATTCCGGCAATCACGTTGTTGGGGAACTGTTCGCGGAAGGTGTTGTAGGTCATGACGCCATCGTTATAGGCCTGCCGGGCAAAGGCGACCCGGTTTTCGGTGCTGGACAGTTCTTCCATCAGTTGCTGGATGGTTTCGTTGGCTTTCAGCTCCGGATAGTTCTCGGATACGGCGTAGAAGTTGGCCAGAGCTTTGGTGAGCAGGTTTTCGGCACTGCCCAGGCGCTGGATCTTGGTGCCGTCACCCGGGTCGCCTGCGGCGTCTTTCTGGGCGCTGACGGCATTGTTCCGGGCTTCCATGACCTGGGTAAGGGTGCTCTTTTCATGGTCCAGGTAGCCTTTGGCGGCCTCCACCAGGTTGGGGATGAGGTCGTGCCGGCGTTGCAGCTGTACATCAATCTGGGCAAAACCATTTTTGAACTGGTTGCGCAGGGATACCAGGCGGTTGTAGATGAAGACCAGGTAGAGCACAACGACAGCAATAACGATCAGACCAATTACAGTGGTTCCCATGGTAACTCCTCTGGGGATAGTGGATCAGGTGTTATTCTCAGCTAATTGCTGATGAAATCCTTTTACAAAGCTCTCAAATTCGTGCGGAGGTAACGGTTTACTGAAGAAATAGCCCTGGGCCAGCTGGCAGCCCCTTTCGCTGAGGTAGTGCTCCTGTTCGGCGGTTTCCACCCCTTCGGCGACAACGGAAAGGTTCAGGCTCTTGCCCAGGTCGATAATGGTGTTGGCGATGCGGGTATCTTCGTCATTGACCAGCAGATCGTGGATGAACTGTTTGTCGATTTTCAGGTGCTGTACCGGCATTTTCTTCAGGTAAGTGAGGGACGAATAGCCGGTACCGAAATCATCCACCGCGATACTGATACCGGCCTTGTGCAGCCGGTCCAGTTTGGCCACGGCATCGGCCAGATTGGTCATGAAGCTGGTTTCCGTAACCTCCAGTTCAAGACGTCCTGCCGGGATGTTGTGACGGTGCAGAGTGTCGAGAATGTCGTCAACAATACTGTCCTGGCCCAGCTGAACAGCGGACAGGTTCACAGCGATCCTCAGAGGGGCATCCTGCTCTGACCACTGGGCCGCCTGGCGGCAGGCCTGGTCCAGTACCCACTGACCTATCTCGACAATGACCCCGTTGGTTTCCGCTACAGGGATGAAGTCATCGGGTGGAACCAGTCCCCGCACCGGATGTTCCCAGCGAATCAGGGCCTCGGCGCCAATGATTCTCTTGGTCTGCAGATTGATCTGGGGCTGATAGACCAGGTGGAACTGGTTGTTGGCCAGGGCCATGCCGAGATCTTTTTCCAGTTGTTTGCGGTCCCGGATTTCCTGGTCGATGCTGGCCACATAGAACTGCAGGTGGTTGTTGCTGTGCTGCTTGGCCAGGGTCATGGTCTGTTCTGCACTCTGCAGCAGGCGGTCGGCCTTGTCCGCATCGGACGGATACAGGGCCACCCCCAGGGTAGCGGTGACCGCGATACTCTGGTTGTCCACCATTATCGGGCCGCTGATGCACTCGAGAACATGTTCGGCGCTGGTGGCGGCCTGGAAGCCGTCTTTCAGGCCCTTCTCGACAATTGCGAACTGATCACTGCCCAGCCGGCCCAGAGTGAAACGGGTGGTGCCCAGAATGGTGGTCAGGCGGTCGGCGATGGTCTGGAGAATCTGGTCACCGGCATGGAAGCCGCATTGTTCATTGACGGTCTTGAAGTCGTCGATGCCACCCACCATCAGTGACAGCTGGGTGTTCTGGCGGCTGGCTTCCTGAATATCCCGGGCCAGCAGTTCCATAAAGGTGTCCCGACTGGGAAGGCCGGTGAGCTGGTCATAGCGGGACAGGCGGTTGACCCTGTCCTCCGCTTCCTGCCGGCGTTTCTGGCTGTCCCCTATGGCCACCAGCAGGTTGTTGGTGGCATTTACCCACAGTCCCAGTTCGTCCCGGTCATGGCCTGGCGGCGTGTCCAGCAGCTGATCGTCGGGGCGTGCCGGGTCCACACCCTTGACCGAGCTGACAATGGTCAGCAGGGGGCGGGTAAGCAGCATGTGGAAAACAAAATACAGGGCCATGCCCAGAATCACCGCCGTGGCCACACCGGAACCGAAGGTGAGCAGGGCCCGGTTCAGCCAGTTTCTGGCAGCGGGTGCGGTATCGTTGTGCAGTTCCAGGTAGCCGTAGATTCGATCCGGATCCTGCCTGCGCACCAGTGGCACCTTGTAGACCCGGTCTGCGGAGAAAATGGCATCGGTCAGGGGGCGGTACAGACTGGTTTCCAGAGGCCGGGTGCGATAACCCAATGCCTCACCGTCCGGGTGGGTAATTCGGGCCAGATGCACTGATTCACCGGCAAACAGGCCGTCAACTACCTGCATGGCCAGTTCGGGGTCGATGCTGAATACTGCCTGGGTGGCCGCATCCCGGATCATGGCAATGGTCTGGGCAGCATGGCTGTCCAGGTCGCTGGCGACCCGGCGGGCATCCAGAATCACCTGAATGGTGCTGACAATTACGCCACTGACCAGGGCAACGGCGAGGGTCCATCTCAGGATGCGATAGCCAAGTCGATGTTCTACCTCAAAGGATTTATCCATTCAGGTGCGTCTGTGGTCCGTATAAATTCGAGGCCATCACTGCTCAGAACTTCTGGGCATGGACGGGAATCCCGGGGTTATTGTTGAGTATGGTTCAGACTCTGTGGGGCTGCACCGAGTATCGGTGATTTTTTTCTCCGGGTGCAGGTCAGAGGTGTATCAAATTGTAAGGGATTCCTTCTGGCCAGATACAAAAACACCCGCATATAGCGGGTGTTTTTGTGCAAGGGATTCCGGCGGTTACAGCCTGCCGGCCCTGCTGTCCGGATCAGGCCAGGTTTTCGTTCACGAAATCCCAGTTTACCAGGTTCCAGAAGGCTTCCAGGTAGTTCGGACGGGAGTTGCGGTAATCGATGTAGTAGGCGTGTTCCCACACGTCTACAGTCAGTACCGGCTTGTCGGCACCGGCCAGCGGAGTTTCGGCGTTGCTGGTGTTGGTGATGGCAACGCTGCCGTCTGCTTTTTTCACCAGCCAGGTCCAGCCAGAACCGAAGTTGTTGGCGGCTTTGTCGTTGAATTCTTTCTTGAAGGCATCGAAGGAGCCGAAGGCTTTGTCAATGGCTTCTTTGGCCGCACCGGTAGGCTCGCCGCCGCCGTTGGGGCTCAGGCAGTGCCAGTAGAAGGTGTGGTTCCAGGTTTGCGCAGCATTGTTGAACAGGGGGCCGCTGGCAGTCTTGATGATTTCTTCAAGAGACTTGCTGGCGTTTTCTGTACCTTCAATCAGGCCGTTGAGTTTGGTTACGTAAGTGTTGTGATGCTTGCCGTAATGGTACTCGAGGGTTTCCTGAGAGATGTGCGGTTCCAGTGCGTTCTTTTCGTACGGTAGTGCGGGAAGTTCAAATGCCATGAGGTCGTTCTCCCTGGTTCTCTCTGTTTATGTGAATAACACTTGCCTAACTATAGGGTTGCTTTGAGCTATATCAACCCTTTGCGGTCAACGAACTTTTAAACTCGGGGCTGCCGGGCAGAAACTGCGCACAATTGCGGACCCGCCACACCAGTTCCTGGTAATTGTCGGCCAGAACATTCACATGGCCGAGTTTCCGGCCCGGGCGTTCACCCTTGTTATAAAGGTGCAGGTGGGCGTAGGGCAACTCCAGAATCCGTTCGATATCCCCGTGCTCACCAATGATGTTGATCATGCAGCTGACCCCTCTGGGTTCAACATTGCCCAGGGGGTGGCCGCTGACGGCCCGGATGTGATTCTCGAACTGACTGGTCATGGCTCCTTCTATGGTCCAGTGCCCTGAGTTGTGAACTCTTGGTGCCATTTCATTGGCAACCAGGCCATCTGGCGTTTCGAACAGCTCCAGGGTCAGCACGCCGACATAGTTGAGTTCGTTCAGCAGCAGCCGGATGTAGCGTTCTGCTTCTTCCTGCACCGACGGTTCCAGTCCGGGAGCCGGGGCAACGGAGTAGCGCAGAATGCCCTCATGGTGAGTATTTTCAGCCATGGGGTAGAAGGCCAGGTCGCCCTTTTCGGAGCGCACGGCAATAATGGAAACTTCCCGGCTGAAATCGACAAATTTCTCGACCATCAGGCGCGGGTGGCCGATGGCGGCCCAGGCGGCTTCGGCGTCTTCCGGCGAGTGCAGTACCGCCTGGCCTTTGCCGTCGTAACCTTCTGTATTGGACTTGGCCACAACCGGGCAACCCAGGTTTTCCGCTGCAGCTTTCAGGGCTTCTGCACTGTCCGCTATCTGCCACTGGGGCGTGGGAATGCCCAGTTGTCCGAACAGGGTTTTCTCCGCTTCCCGGTTCTGGCAAACCTGCAGCGCCCTGGGGGCCGGATGTACGGGCTTCTGAGCGGCAATCTGCTCCGCAATTTCCACCGGCAGGTGTTCGAATTCATAGGTGACACGATCTACCCGGGACAGGAAGTCATCCAGGTATTTGCCTTCCCGGTCAATCATGACCTCGCCCAGGCCTGCGCTGGGATTGCCGGACATGTCGTAGAAAACAAAAGTCTTGGCCAGTGGATAACCGGCAAGAGCAAGCATTCTTCCAAGCTGGCCGGCACCTAGTACACCAATTCTCATTTGTCTTCTCCTGCCATGTTCAGACTGTTACCTGGTTGCTAATAAGCGGCTATGATACCGGGCTATTGCTCGCTGGGGTCCGGGTTATCCAGAACCGTTTGTGTCTGGGTCTTGCGAAACGCCTCAACGGCTTCCCGTACAGTATCTTCGGAGGTGCCGATGATCTGGGCGGCCAGCAGGCCGGCATTGGTGGCTCCGGCTTTTCCGATAGCCAGGGTGCCGACAGCAATACCGCCGGGCATCTGCACAATGGACAGCAGTGAGTCCAGGCCGTTCAGTGCCTTGGACTGTACCGGTACACCCAGTACCGGCAGCGAGGTCTGTGAGGCCACCATGCCCGGCAGGTGAGCGGCACCACCGGCACCGGCAATGATCACCTTCAGGCCCCGGTCGCAGGCTGTTTTGGCGTAGTCGAACAGCAGGTCCGGCGTACGGTGCGCGGAGACGACCCGGGTTTCGTAGGCGACGCCGAGTTTATCGAGCATTTCGGCGGCGTGTTCCATGGTGGGCCAGTCAGACTTGGAGCCCATGATGAGTCCTACAAGCGGCTGCATAAACAACAGTCCTGTGGTAATTGGAAAGCCGGCCATTGTAGGGTTTGCCCGGTGACCATGCAACAAAGCCGGCGACAGCTGTTTGCGGGGTGAGGCCCGGCACCCGGAGGCTTTATTTTATCCCCCCTGTAAGTGCATGTATTATCGACCCTTGAGGTCAGTCCCGTCCATATTCAGGAGTTGCAATGGAATCCATTCGCCCAGATCACGACGAATTGAGAGCCGATGCCCCGATTGGCAGTGCAGGAAGCAAGAAACCGGCGGCCCGGAAGGCAAAGCCAGCCCCGGGAACCGGCGGTGGCAAGCCGGTTACCCCGGGCAAGCCGGAAAAGGCCGGTGGCGGCGGTGGCTCTGCCGGGGTGTGGCTGCTGCTGATCCTGGTGGCGGGGGCGGCGGCCGCTGGCTGGTATTTTCAGGACCAGCGCATTCAGGCCATGGAAACCCAGCTGGAGGAGGCGGACTATTGGGCCCGTCAGAGCAAGCTGGCTCTGGCCCGGTTTGAGGGTGAGCTGTCTGAAACCGGCGAAAACCTGCAGCAGCGGGGCGCCACCATGGCTGAACAGATTGCCGGCAACGCCGCCGCACTGAAAACCGCCAACAGCGAAATCCGGAAACTGTGGGTGGTAGCCAACGAGCGCAACAAGGCCCGCCTGAACGAACATCAGGAACGTCTGGACAAGGCGGAAAAGGAACTTGCAGCGGAAACCAAGGCTCTGGCGGACCTGACGGCCTCGGTTGAGCAGCTGAAAGCTTCCCTGGGCGCAGATCTGGCGGCCCTGGAAGAACAGACCCGCACCTCAATTACGGCACTGCAGGACAGCAGCCGGCAGCTGACAGAGCAGATATCGGTACTGAATCAGAAACTGGCGGAGGTGGAGCCCCTTGTGGACAGCCGCATTCGCCGCTTCGAGCAGGAACAGAAGCTGACGGTCAGCGGTATGGAAGGCCGTATCAGTGCCCTGGAGAAGGAAACCGATGGCCTGGCCGGGGACAGTCAGGTGCGGGCACTGCAGCAAGAGATTGCCAGCCTGAAGAAAACTGTGGCGTCCATCGATGCCTCCCGTGCCCAGCTGACCTCCCGGCTGGTGCGCCTGTCTGATGAAGTGAACGCGCTGCGCTCCGGCCAATAGCTCTGAGTGTGGCAACGGTTACATTCTGAGGTTGTTCCCGGAATGTAACCGTATGTATTCATCCCATGCGGTAGCTCTCATTCCTGTGGCTTTGCAGTTGCTATGATCGGGCTACCTGCACAGGGATGAAGAGACAATAATAATGAACCTCCGAATGCCTCAAGCTGCCTCCGGTATTCACTGCTGGCTGTTCCGTTCTCTGTTGGTGCTGGTTCTGCTGCTGTGTTCCGGGTGTAGCGTCCACCAGTCCTTCGGCAAGAGCACCGGCGCTTTCCTGCACCCGGTTTCCGGTAACGTTTTCACTCCGGTTCCCGATGACCAGTGGGATCCGCGTCATGCCCTTGTCTATTTCTATCGCACCCACTCCCAATGGGCGGCCGACGAAATCGAGTCCCCCAGCGTGTACGTGGATGACCGCCACTATTTCAATCTCCGGGGTGGAAGTTACACCTGGCTGGAAATGGCGCCCGGTGAACGGCATATCGTCATGCGTCGTCCGCTTCTGGGCTTTGAGGGGGTGAATTCCTTCAGCCTGCGGCTGATTGCCGACGGAATCCTGCGGGTGGAGCCGGGGCAGGTCTACTTCCTGCGCTATAACGAATTGACGGAAGCTGCTGAAGTTCACCCCCAGCTGGATGAACTGCACCCCTTTGCCCGGGGCGAATTGCAGCTGGTCACGGAGGATTATGCGCTGACAGAACAGGAAATCTTTTCGACCCGGTTTCTGAATAGTGACCTTCTGGCTCCCAACCATGCCGGCACATCCATTGCTGACGCCAATGTGGACACTGACTACGAGCGACGGAAGCAGGCTCTGTTGAAGGAGCGGGATCTGGAAATTCAACGCCTGAAGGAAGCCGGCAGTTACCGGGCAGCGCCATGGTACTGGCCTTTTGGCGGAGAGTCTGACCAGCCCCTGCTGACCGACCGCAAGATAGAGCAGCTGGAGCAGGACTACGAAGAGATTCTTGAACAGAGAAAACGGCGAAAGCAGGCGGAATCCGGCGGCCACTGGTGGCAGTTCTGGTAGTTGGCCGGTTTTGCATGGTCGGAAAGGGCCGATGTCATTGTCGATCCCGCAACTGGTTACTACACTCAAAGTTCAATGAAACTTTCGGGAATTGGGACCTATGTCACTGAAGGACTCTTTGCAGGGAAAACTTGGAAAAATGACCGATGACGTGCTGCCCCAGTTGCAGGCGACCTGGGCAGACATCCAGCGGCGTCTGGATAACCTGAATTGCTCACTGGCCAACCGCGCTGTACCCGAGCAACGCAGATCCCGGGTGCAGGAGCTTTCCATACAGGAAAAGGCCGAGCAGGCCGGGCAGGGCAGGAAACAGCCACAGGTTGCTGCAGGCAAACGCCGGGAAACACCGCAAGCCTGAGTCGCCCTCTGTTCAGGAAATATACACCTTTGAAAGGCTTGAAAGTTTTTTAAAAAAATTTCCGGAAAATATTTGACACCGCCAGCCAAATGCTTAAAATGCGCGTCTCACTTGGTTGAGACAGCAAGTCTGCTTCAACAGCCAGCGCAAGTCGCTGCAAGTGATGCCCTGAAAAGGGTATGCAGTTGGAAGTATCGAAAGTGGGTGGTTAGCTCAGCTGGGAGAGCATCGCCCTTACAAGGCGAGGGTCACTGGTTCGATCCCAGTACCACCCACCACTTTCAACAGGCATCACCGGATCACCCTGTCCGGTTACAGATCAGGCCTTTGGCCGGATCGATGCGGAGCGGTAGTTCAGCTGGTTAGAATACCGGCCTGTCACGCCGGGGGTCGCGGGTTCGAGTCCCGTCCGCTCCGCCATTTTCCCGGGTGGTTAGCTCAGCTGGGAGAGCATCGCCCTTACAAGGCGAGGGTCACTGGTTCGATCCCAGTACCACCCACCATATTTCTCAGAAAAGGCAGGCCTTCGGGCCTGCCTTTTTTGTTTCTACTTTCCGATCAGGGACTGGCCACAGACCCGCACCACATTCCCGTTGACGCCGTTGGAAGCCGGGTTGCAGTACCAGGCAATGGTTTCGGCCACGTCTACCGGCTGGCCACCCTGAGACAGGCTGTTCATCCTGCGTCCGGCTTCCCGGATGGTAACCGGCATGGCGGCGGTCATCTGGGTTTCGATAAAGCCAGGGGCGACCGCATTGATGGTAATGCCGTTCTTCACCTGCTTTGCCATAGCTTGCACATAGCCGATAACGCCGCTCTTTGCGGTGGAATAGTTGGTCTGCCCGAAATTGCCGGCAATACCGCTGATGGAGGAAATGCAGACAATCCGTCCGTTCTCCCGCAGCAGTTCACGATGCATCAGTTCCTCGTCAATCAGTTCTTCGGCACTCAGATTCACGGCAATGGTCATGTCCCAGAAATGCTCGGGCATGTTGCCAAGGGTTTTGTCCCGGGTGATGCCGGCATTGTGAATCACCAGATCAATGCCGCCGAACTGCTCCTGAACAAAGTCCGCAATCTGTTTCGGGGCGGCCGGGTCGGTGATGTCGCAGGCCAGTGCCTTGCCATCAATGGCATCGGTGACGACTTTCAGTTCTTCCATAGCCTGGGGAATATCCAGGCCGATGACCGTGGCACCGTCACGGGCAAGCACCTGGGCAATGGAGGCGCCAATACCCCGGGACGCGCCGGTGACCAGTGCCACCTTGCCGGTCAGCGGAGCCACCGGATTGGTAGCCGGAACCCCGGCACTCTTGCCGATGCGAACCACCTGACCATCCACATAGGCAGAGCGGGGCGACAGGAAGAAACGGACACTGGTTTCCAGTTGGCTGTCTGCCCCCGGAGCCATCCACAGCAGGTTGGCGGTAGCACCTTTCTTGCCGATTTCCTTGCCGACACTGCGAACAAAGCCCTCAAGGGCCTGCTGTGCTGCGGCATGGGGCGCTTTTCGGCAAGTGGCCGGATTCTGGCCAATCACCAGTACCCTGGCATTGCCTGTCAGTTTCCGGATGCAGGGGTGGAAGAAGTCGTACAGGGCCCGCAGTTCGCCGGGGCTGCGGATTCCGCTGGCATCGAAGACCAGTGCCGAGAATTTCCGGTCGGAATCCGTGCCCAGGTCCAGAGCCTTGACCCTGGGTGTGGCGGCCGGGTCTCCGGCTTCCAGAAAGTCGCTGCCACAGGCCTGGTACAGATCGGCCGGACTGGCACTGAGAATCCGGTTCAGGGTGGCAATGGCCTTGCCTCCGGTTGCGGCACCGGTGAGCACGTCACCTTCAATAAATGGCTGATCAACCCGTTTCAGACGTCGCAGGGGCACCGGAGCGGGCAGCCCCAGGGTCTGGGCAGCGGTTTTGCCCACTGGCGTGTTCACGAGCTTGAGGTAGAGATCAGACATACTGGCTTCCTTGTGGTTCGTAAAAAATCTGTGTGACTATAATTTGAGCTACAGGGTAAAGAATCGGACAGCATTTGAATTGACTCAATGCTCTGGCGCAATTGTCAGGCCTGCCAATGAGGGAATCCCCGTTGTGGTTAGACTGCGCTCAGTGTATCGCTAATCAGCCGGTGGGGTGTGTGCACCATTTACCGGTATTTTTTCCCATAAGGATGACATCATGGCTCAGGCACCGAAAACCGCACGAAAGCAAGCAGGCTCATCAGGTTCAGGTGTCCGGCGTGTCGCCGTCCTTGGCGGCAACCGTATTCCCTTCGCCAGATCCAATACCGCCTACAGCAAAATCAGCAATCAGGAACTGCTGACTTCTGCGCTGCGGGGACTGGTGGACAGGTACCAGCTGCAGGGCATGCGAATGGGGGAAGTGGTTGCCGGGGCAGTGATCAAGCACTCCCGGGATTTCAACCTGACCCGTGAATCCGTGCTCAGCTGTGGCCTGGCACCGGAAACCCCGGCCTATGATGTCCAGCAGGCCTGCGGTACCGGCCTTGAGGCGGCCATACTGGTGGCCAACAAGATTGCCCTGGGGCAGATCGAATGCGGAATCGCAGGCGGTACAGACACCACCTCTGATGCACCTATCGGGGTGGGTGAGGGCCTGCGGGAAATCCTGCTGGACCTGAACCGGGCGAAAACCACTGGCGAGCGCCTGAAGATTCTTACCCGTTTCCGCCCGGGCCATCTGGTACCGGAGATTCCGGCAAACGGCGAGCCCCGCACCGGAAAGGCCATGGGAGACCACGCCCAGATTACCGCCCGTGAGTGGAATATTGCCCGGGAAGATCAGGATCTTCTGGCCTGGGAAAGCCACCAGAAACTGGCAAAAGCCTATGAAGAAGGCTTTTTCGACGATCTGATGACGCCGCTGGCCGGGCTGGACCGGGACAATATCCTGCGTCCGGACACCACCCTGGAAAAGCTGGCCAGCCTCAAGCCCTGCTTTGACCGGGAAAATGGCACCATGACCGCTGCCAACAGCACGGCTCTGACCGATGGCGCCTCCTGCGTGCTGCTGGCCAGTGAAGACTGGGCCAAGGCCAATGGCCATGAAGTGAAAGCCTGGCTGACCTTCTCGGAAGTGGCAGCTGTGGACTTTGTGGACAAGAAAGAGGGCCTGCTGATGGCTCCGGCCTACGCCGTTCCCAGGTTGCTGGAGCGGGCTGGTATCACCCTGCAGGATTTCGATTTCTACGAAATCCACGAAGCCTTTGCGGCACAGGTCCTGTGCACCCTGAAAGCCTGGGAGAACCCTGAGTTCTGCAAGGAAAAACTGGGACTGGATGCGCCTCTGGGCAGCATTGACCGGGCCCGGCTCAACGTCAAAGGCAGCAGCCTGGCCACCGGTCACCCGTTTGCCGCCACCGGAGGCCGCCTTGTTGCCACCCTGGCCAAACTGTTGGAACAGAAAGGCAGTGGCCGGGGCCTGATTTCCATCTGCGCCGCCGGAGGCCAGGGCATTACCGCCATTCTGGAGCGCTGATCTGAGGGAATACCGAAATTCCCTTTGACAGACCGCGTTTCAGACCGTATCATGCGTGCCACGTTGATCAGGCAAGTCCCTGAAAAACAACCAGTTTGATGCGGGGTGGAGCAGTCTGGTAGCTCGTCGGGCTCATAACCCGAAGGTCGTTGGTTCGAATCCAGCCCCCGCTACCATATAAAAGAAAGGCAAATCAGTAATTTACTGGTTTGCCTTTTTTGCTTTCTGCTTCTGAAAAATTCTCCGTGCCCTCACCGTGCCCTGTGCGTGCCAATTTCTGAACTCTGGATTATCGGCGTTTTAGAATTTGGACCGTAAGTCTTTTCGGGGCACGGGAACATATGCATGTATCCCATCCCCAAAGTCGAACAATCATTCCTCACTCTCTGAGGTTTTTGATTCGTCTGAATCTTCTTTGATGTGGGTGATCAACTGCTCTACTCGACAGTCGAAGTAGTTGCAGAGCTTATCAATATTGTCTGTCACCGTGCTGTGCCCTGGGTGATTGATGATTTTGGATAGGGTCATGCGATTGATGCCCGTCTCCTTGGCAATCTCCCCAATTGTGATTCTGCGTTTCTCGGTGAATTCCTTGTCTGCGATCAGTTCCTTCAAATGAAAGCGGATCATTAATATTCTCTAATGATGAAAAAAATAATCAAACGCCTATTGAGATTATCAACAAAGGGCGTATATTGATGATCAGGCGATAACAAATGTTATCAAATGATCGTTAATCTGGCTTAGGGGATATTCTCATGAACAACACATACCTGACAACAGAAGAGCTCTCAGAGCGTATCAAATATGACCCCCGCACCATTCGTCAGTGCTTGAAGGATAGCGTTCTTCTGGAAGGGAAGCATTACATCCGCCCGTTCGGTGGGAGGAAGATCCTGTACATCTGGGAGATCATTGAAGAGGACATGCTTGGTCTGGCTCAGAACAATCTGGCCATTCCCATGGCAAACGGAGGTGTTTGTCATGGCTAAGGTGAGGGTGCGGGCAGACACGAAAAAGCTTTTTATTGATTTCACGTATCAGGGGGTGAGGTGCCGGGAGCAGACTCTCCTCAATGACACCATGCGCAATCGTAAGAAGCTGGAAATGCTGATTCAACGTATGGAGGCAAAAATCCTGGTTGGTGACTTCGACTATGCCGAGTTTTTCCCGGGCAGTAAAAACCTTGAAAAGTTTTCCGCTGCGGGAGGGTTGGGGGGATTGGAAGGCGTAGCTGGTGGGGCTGCTGAGACGCCGTTTTTTGCCGAATTCGCCGATCAATGGTTCCAGGAGTCCCGAATCCAGTGGCGGAACTCTCACACCCGTAATGTGGAGTCCATTCTTGGAAGTTCTCTGAAACCGGCATTCAGGAACAAACGGGTCGGTGACATTACCAAGGCCGATG
>JBFHSI010000021.1:0-22750 GCA_041591245.1 Marinobacter sp. | reverse complement strand
TTCCAGTTCCGCCAGCAGCGGATCCCGGGAATCCAGGGGCTCGAAAGGCCGCTTGCTGGCATAGAGCACCATGTTGTTACTCTTGCTGCGAAACATCAGCAGTACCGGGAAATGCCGTTTGATCAGCCGGAACCAGGGGCTGTCAGGGTCCGGTTCCTTGTGATAGTTGAGGGCCAGCCAGCCGCCGGGGCTCAGAACCCGGCTGCACTCTTCGATAAACAGGCGCTGGGCCTGGGCCGGGCTCATCCTGTCGGCGCTGTACAGATCGGACAGAATGATATCGGTACTGGCATCCGGGAGCCTTGTCAGGGTATCCCGGGCATCGCCGATGGTTACGGTCAGGCGCGGGCTGTCCGGCAGCGAGAAGAATTCCCGGGATACGTCCAGTACGGCCTGGCGCAGTTCCACGGCATGAACCTGGCACTGCGGATACAGGTGATGGAAGGCGCTGGCCATAACCCCGCCCCCCAGGCCCAGAATGGTGACATGCCGGGGATTGGCAAAGGCCGCCGGCAGCATCATGGCCCGGTTGTACTCATGCACCGGAACCCAGGGCCGGCGCCGGTCGATTTTGCTCTGTTCAAAGGGGGAGTTGAAGGTAAGTACCCGGTGTTTGCGATAGTCGAGTACCAGAATGCTGCCCAGTGCATCCCTGGTGTGGTGGATGATTTCACCCTGGCCGAACATAGTTTCTACCGTTCCAGTAAGCTGATGGAATCCTGCGCGGCTGCGGCCTGAGCCAGCTCCAGTGCACTTTTGCCGTCTGCATCCAGGGCCTGAGGGTTGGCGCCGGCCTGCAGCAGTTGCCTGACGACTTCTGCGTGGTTGGCCATGGCGGCCTGCATCAGGGCTGTACGCCGGTGCTGGTTGCACAGATCCGGACTGGCCCCCTGTTCCAGCAGCAGGCGCACCGTCTCGCTATGACCATTGATGCTGGCCAGCATCAGCAGGCTGTCACCGTCGCTGGTGCGGATATCCACAGGCACACCGGCCGCCAGCAGGGGCCGGAGCATGGTGGTGCCACCGTTGCGGGCCAGCTGGAAAAGGCCCTGGGCAAAGGCGATGGCATCCTCATCCTTTGCGGTTTCCGGGGGCTGTGGCTGGCCCGGATGGGGTTGGGTCATGGGTGTTTCCTGATCAGAAAAAAGGCGGAGGTGTCCGGATATACCAGAATTTATGGTCTGGACAGGGACCGGACGCCACTGTTAAAACCTTTGTATCACAGATTGGCCCGGATCCGGACACAATCACCGGGACAAAAGCAGGCAATCAAACAGGGGGTAACACCGTGAAACTGAAGATTCGGGGTATTGAGGATGGCCAGCCCATTCCGGAAACCTTTGCCTTTGGCATATACAGCGAAACCGGGCACATGGCTTTGGGCCCCAATCGCAATCCGGAACTGAGCTGGGAAGAGGTGCCGGAAGGCACCCGAAGTTTTGTTGTGACCATGTTCGACCCGGACGTGCCCAGTGTGGCGGATGACGTTAACCAGGAAGGCCGGAGCATTCCCCGGGACTTGCCGCGGGTGGATTTCTACCACTGGCTGCTGATCGATATTCCGGCATCGGCCACAGGTATTGCGGAAGCGGCGGACAGTGATGGCGTTACCCCGAAGGGAAAACCTGTGGGCCCCGGCGCTGTGGGTGTGCGTGGCGTCAATGACTACACCGGATTTATGGCCGGGGATGCGGACATGGCCGGTGTTTATGGTGGCTATGATGGCCCCTGCCCGCCGTGGAATGATGAACGCCTGCACCACTACCATTTCGAGGTGCATGCCCTGGATGTGGACACCCTGGGCCTGAGTGGTGAATTCGGTGGTGAGGATGTGCGCAAGGCCATGGCCGGGCATGTGCTGGCCAGTGCCCGGGTAACCGGAACCTACACCCTGAACCCGGCCCTGCGCTAGGCTCCTGCCCTGGTGACCGGGCGCCATACCCGGTCACGGAACTGTCTTGCAGCTGTCACCGACCGGTCATTTGCCTCTGCGAGAGTGCAGCTAACCGGAATGGCTGACAGGCAGGAGGCGGTATGCAAGAGTACCGGAGCGTTTTCATTTCTGATGTGCATCTGGGTACCGCCGATTGCCAGGCGGCCTATCTGCTGGATTTCCTCAACAAGGTGCGCTGTGAAACCCTGTATCTGGTGGGTGACATAGTGGATCTGATTGCCATGCAGAAACGGGTACACCTGCCTGCGGAACATCAGGCCATTGTCCAGCGGCTGATGGAAATTGCCGCCACCTCTACCCGGGTGATCTATGTGCCGGGCAATCACGACAGCTTTTTCCGCAAGTTCTGCGGCCAGACCATTGCCGGTGTGGAACTGGAGCACAAGGTGGTGCACCAGACTGCAGATGGCCGCCGGTTCATGGTCTGTCACGGCGACCAGTTCGATCAGGTGGTGCGCTGCAGTCCCCTGATGCTGCTGGTGGGGGACAGGGCCCACGGCCTGTTGCTGCGCCTGAACCGCTGGTTCAACGCCTGGCGCCGGCTCAATGGCAAGCCCTACTGGTCCCTGGCAGCCTGGGCCAAAAGCCGGATAGGCAAAGCCCGGACCTTTATCCGCCGGTTTGAGCTGGCGGCGCTGACCGCTGCGGAAAAGGGCAACTATGACGGCTTTATCTGCGGTCATATCCACTCTGCCGGTTTTCTGAGAAGCGAAGACGGGCTTTACTGCAATGATGGCGACTGGGTTGAGCATTGCACCGCGCTGGTGGAACTGCCCTCCGGTGGTCTGCAGCTGCTGCACTGGTCCGAGCAGCCATCGATTCTGGCTGTGGAGCCGGATGCTCCGGAACCGGAAGCCAGCGCTGACCTGCGCCCGGTACTGGATGTGCTGCCGGCGGCTTTTCTGGAGAAGATCAACCGTCAGCCCCGCTGATTCCCCTGCATTACAGCCATTTCCGGCCCTTTCCGGGCCGGAAAGCCACAGGTTCGCTTTCACTGTTCCCCCTCAAGACAGTCACCTTCTGATCCCTGTTCTTACAAAACTGGATGAGTTTGTTATCAATTCGTGACCCTTTTAAAGGGGTATATGGCGTACCCTCTGAGACATGTCAGATCAGGGTTTGCGGAAAAATTTGTCCCGTGTTGTAACAAACGCTTCCGGGCCGGGTCTCTGTGACATCGAACTTATGCATACGGGATAATTTTATGAATCTGAAAAAGTGGCTGATGGTCTCTGTCATCCTGCTCGTGGTAATCCTTTTCTGGGCCAGTGGTGCGACCGAGTACCTGACCCTTGATTCCCTGAAACAGCACCAGCAGGCACTGGATCAGTGGATTGACAGCCACCTGTTGCTGGCGGTGGGGGGCTATATTCTGATCTATGTGGCCATGACCGCCCTGTCCCTGCCTGGTGCAGTGATCATGACCCTGGCCGGTGGCGCCTTCTTCGGCAACCTGTACGGACTGGCAGCGGTGTCGCTGGCCTCCACCGTAGGCGCATCCATTGCATTTCTGGTGGCGCGTTTTCTGCTCAGGGATACCCTGCGCCAGAAGTATGCAGCGACTGTCGCCCGCATGGACCGGGGCATTGAAAAAGACGGCGCCTTCTACCTGGCCACCCTGCGCCTGGTGCCGGCCTTCCCGTTTTTCCTGATCAATATTGCCATGGGCCTGACTGCCATGAAGCTGCGCACCTACGCCCTGGTGAGCTGGCTGGCCATGCTGCCGGGAACCTTTGTGTTTGTGAACGCGGGAACCCAGCTGGCCCAGGTGGAGTCCACCGCGGACATACTGTCCGGCAAGCTGCTGCTGTCTTTTGCCCTGCTGGGCATCTTCCCGCTGATTGCCAAATTTGTGGTGGGAGCCATTCGCCGGCGCCGGCTGTATGCGGGCTGGAAAAAGCCCGAATCCTATGACTACAACATGCTGGTTATCGGTGGTGGCTCTGCCGGTCTGGTGTCTTCCTACATTGCTGCGGCGGTGAAGGCGAAAGTGGGCCTGATCGAGAAGCACAAGATGGGTGGGGACTGCCTGAATACCGGCTGCGTGCCCTCCAAGGCCCTGATCCGCAGTGCCAAGGCGGCGGATACCCTGCGCCATGCGGACCGTTACGGGCTGGAAGCCGTGCCGGTAAAAGGCTCCTTCAAGACCATTATGGACCGGGTACAGAAAGTCATCGCCCAGGTTGAGCCCCATGATTCTCCGGAGCGATACCGCAAGCTGGGAGTGGACTGCATTGCCGGCGAAGCCAGCTTTATTTCCCCCTGGGAGCTGGAAGTCACCTACAGTGACGGCCATTCCGAGCGCCTGACCGCCCGCAGCATTGTGGTGGCCACCGGTGGTCGGCCTGCAGTACCGCCGATTCCCGGGCTGGCGGAGATGGAACCCCTGACTTCCGACAACCTCTGGTCCCTGGAAACCCGGCCGGAACGGCTGCTGGTACTGGGTGGTGGTCCGATCGGTTCGGAACTGGCCCACGCCTTTGCCCGCCTGGGTTCGAAGGTAATCCAGGTGGAGCGGGGTGAGCGGATTCTGGCCCGGGAAGACGCGGATGTGTCCGAACTGGTACTGAAGCAGTTCCAGGCTGATGGCATTGAGGTGCTGCTGAACCACTCCGCAGCCGAGTTCCGAATCGAAGACGGTGAAAAAGTGGTTTACTGCGACCACAAGGGCGAACGGGTACGCATCCCCTTTGATCAGGTACTGGTAGCCGTGGGCCGTGCGGCCAATACTTCGGGTCTGCATCTGGAACGGCTGGGTATCGAACCCCTGCCCAACGGAACCCTGCCGGTGGAAGAGGATCTGAGTGTCCGCTATCCCAATATTTTTGCCTGTGGCGACGTGGCTGGTCCCTACCAGTTTACCCACGCGGCTGCCCATCAGGCCTGGTATGCCGCGGTCAATGGTCTGTTCGGCCATCTCCGGCGCTTCCGGGTGGACTACAGCGTTATGCCCTGGGTTACCTTCACCTCTCCGGAAGTTGCCCGGGTAGGCCTGAGTGAGGATGAGGCCAGGGCCGCCGGTGTGGCCTATGAGGTTACCCGCTACGGACTGGATGATCTGGACCGGGCCATTGCCGAAGGCGAGGACTATGGCTTTATCAAGATCCTGACCCCGCCGGGCAAGGACCGGATTCTGGGTGTGGTGGTGGTGGGATCCCACGCCGGAGAAATCCTGGCGGAATTCACCCTGGCCATGAAACACGGCCTGGGTCTGAACAAGATTCTGGGCACCATTCATCCTTACCCCACCTGGAATGAATCCGCCAAGTATGCGGCGGGTGAATGGAAACGGGCCCACGCCCCCCAGGGTGTACTGAAATTGCTGGAAAAACTGCACGGCTGGCGCCGTGGCAAGGCGAACAAGGTATCGAGGAACGAATATGCCGCTGACTGAAATCCGACCGGCCCGGAAGCGTATTCCGGCCGTTGAAGTTCTGGAGCCCCGGGCGCAGGACAGCTGGACCCATACCCGCAATGGCGATCCCCGGGGTTATGTGGATACGGATCGGCTCAAAGAGCTGTGGATTCACACCGGGACAGCCTGCAACCTGTCCTGCCCCTTCTGTCTGGAAGGTTCCCGTCCCGGTGACGGCCGTATCCCCGGCATGAAGCTGAGTGATGTGAAACCCTTCATTCATGAAGCTCTGGATATGGGGGTGGAGCAGTTTTCCTTCACCGGTGGCGAGCCCTTTGTGATCCGGGACTTCGTCAACATACTGGATTATGCCAGCCAGCACCGGCCCTGCTTTGTGCTGACCAATGCCACCGAACCCCTGCTCCGGCGCCGGCACCAGGTAGTGCCGTTGCTGGACAATCCTTTCCCGATTCACTTCCGGGTGAGCCTGGACTTTCCGGACCCGGCCCGCCACGACAGGGACCGGGGTGAGGGCAGCTTCGACCAGGCCCTGAGCGGCATCCGCTGGCTTGCGGAGCAGGGCTTCAAGGTCTCCATTGCCCGTCAGACCGATGCCGGTGAAGTGGTCGCCGATGTGGAAGCGGCCTACCGGAGTATTTTCAGGGATCACGGCATTCCCGAGAACCTGGCTTTTACCGCATTCCCGGACCTGGGTGTGCCCGGCTCCGAAGATGGCAGCCCGGAAATCACCGAAGCCTGTATGGACAAGTATCCGACGCCGGAAAGCCGTTCCCACTTCATGTGCAGCAATACCCGCATGCTGGTGAAGAAAGGGGAAGAGGTACGGGTATACGCCTGTACCCTGGTGGACGATGACCCGGGTTACGACCTGGGCGGAACCCTGGCGGAAAGCATGGATGAGCGCATTATGCTGCGCCATCACCGGTGTTTTTCCTGTTACCGCTTTGGTGCCAGCTGCTCAGCGCCGGAATGAGGTTGTGTCATGAACATCAGCGAAGGGTTTCTGTTCTGGGGGTTCCTGCTGGTCTACGGGGTGCTGATGTATGCACTGTCACCAAAGAGCAGCAGTTCGGAGTCCTTCTACAAGGGTGCGGACGATCAGGGTAATCCGGTGGGCCAGTGGTCACTGACCGCCAGCATCTTTATCAGCTGGATATTTGCCAAATCGGTGACCAATGCCGCCAACCTGGGGGCCGCCTATGGTGTCACCGGGGGCCTGGCCTACGCCAGCTACTGGCTGTCCATTCCCGTAGCCGGTTACATCATCTACCTGATCCGGACCCAGACCGGGGCCCGCAGCCTGCAGGAATTCCTGATTTCCCGTTTCGGGCGCCTGGCGGCCCTGGCCTTTGCCGCCGCCATTCTCATCCGCCTGTATAACGAGGTATGGAGCAACACCGCGGTAGTGGGTGGTTACTTCGGCCTGCCCGGTGATCCGGAATACTATCTGGCGGCCATGGTGTTTACCGTATTTACCCTGGCATACAGCCTCAAGGGTGGTCTGCGCTCATCCATCTTTACCGATGTTATCCAGGCCTTCGTTTTCGTGTTCTTTGTCGGCGCGGTCCTGTTTCTGGTAATTCCGGCCAATGACACCCATGCCCTGCTGAGTAATGGTGAGTTCGAGCTGGATGCGGGCCTGGACCTGTTGCTGGTGGCCCTGTTGCAGATGTTCAGCTACCCGTTCCATGACCCGGTGCTGACCGACCGGGGCTTTGTGAACCGGGAAAAGACCATGCTCAAGAGCTTTGTGGTGGCCGGTCTGCTGGGCTTTGCCGCAGTGTTTGTGTTCAGCCTGGTGGGGGTACATGCCCGGCTCAACGGCATTGAGGTGATGGGCAATGCTCCGGCGGCGGTGGGTCAGTCCCTGGGGCTGGCGGCCCTGTTCTTCATGAGTGTGGTGATGATGACATCGGCCGGCTCCACCCTGGATTCCACCTTCACCTCCCTGGCCAAGTCCCTGGCGGTGGATCTGCCCAGGCTGGCCAACCGGGCGCGGGAGCGTCTGCCGAGCATCCGGGTGGGTGCGGTGGTGATGGTGGTGTTTGCCTTTATGGGTAACCTGCCCATGTTTGCCGGCACCGATATTCTCAAGGCCACCACCCTGTCCGGCACCATGGTGATGGGGCTGGCGCCGGTATTCCTGTTCTACGGATTCACCCGCTGGTCGCCCTGGAGCTTTCATCTGAGCTTCTGGACCGGGCTCACCCTTGGTCTGCTGCTGGCGCTGGGGCTGATGCCCGCCAGCTGGGGCATAGGCGACGGCAATTACGCCATGCTCCTGGGTGTGAATACCTACGGATTTCTGATCTGCAGTGCCGGCTTCTTCCTGCCGCTGGCCCTGCGCAGACTTGCAGGCAGGCCACTGGCATCCATACAGAAGGAATATTTATGAACGACCTGATAGCCCGCCACCTGGCGTCCTGGCAGTCTTTTCGCAGCCTGCCGTTCTGGGTCCAGGTCTGGGTGGCAGGCATTCTGGTGCCGGTCAACGCTGCCGGATTCCTGCTGCTGGATACCCTGGCGGGGCAGTGGACGGCGCTGGCTGCGGTGCTGGTACTGCTGTCCAATTATCCGGTGATGCTGGCTTGCCGGGGTATGGGACGGCTGCTGTCAGTGCCCCATCTGCTGATCTGGGGGCCGCTGCAGGTGGCCCTGCTGTACCGTCTGGCCTCAGGTTCTCCGGAACCAGTGGAGTTTGGTTTCATGATTCTGGTGCTGGTGGTCAATGGTATCTCCCTGGTGTTCGACACCATGGATACCCTGCGCTGGCTCAGGGGTGAACGGGAAGTGCCCGGCCATGGCTGAGAGTTCCGAAGGCCGCAGCTGTCCCCTGGCTTACCGCTATGATCCGGCCGGCCTGTGCCAGGCACCGGAGACGGTAACCGCCGATGTGCTCTATATCGTGGGCGGACTCTACGGCAATCCCTGTGCCCTGGATGAAATAGAACACATGGCCCGGCAGGAAGCAGAGCAGGGGCGCAGCGTACAGCTGGTGTTCAACGGGGATTTCAACTGGTTCAACGCCAGTGATGAGCTGTTCCGGGACATCAACACACGCCTGCAGGCCTACACCGTCAGTCTGGGCAATGTGGAGTATGAGCTGGCCAACCCGGTTCCGGGCGCCGGTTGCGGCTGTGCCTATCCGGAGCAGGTGGCGCAGCAGGTGGTGGAACGCTCCAACCGGATCATGACCCGGCTGCAGGGGCTGGCGGACAAACATCCGGATATTCTGGAATGGCTGCGGCAGCTGCCCAGATACCGGTGTCTGGTATTTGGAGGGCTAAGGATTCTGGTGCTTCACGGGGATCCTGAATCCCTTGCCGGATGGGGCCTTTCCAGGGAATCCTTTAGTATTGAAAATGATTTTTGCCATAGGGACTGGTTCCGTAAAACCGGTGCCGACATTATTGCATCGAGCCACACCTGCGAGCCGGCCCTCTGGTCCGGGTCTGTGGATGGCCGTCCCCGGGTGATCGCAAACAATGGTTCTGCGGGTATGGCGAACCTGCAGGGGGATCCTTGCGGGCTGATTACCCGCATAGCCCTGGACCCATCCGGGGATAACCCTGTAGCCTGCGTGGATGCCGCTGGAGTCGCGGTTTCCCTGCAGCCGGTGGCCTTCGGTCTGACGGCCTGGCTGGACCGGTTTGACCGCATCTGGCCTGCCGGGAGCGATGCCGCCCTGTCCTATCGCCAGCGCATGACCGCGGGCACTTCCCTGTTACCCGGACAGCTGCAATTTCCGGATACGCCCTGATTTTCTGATCCCTGAACGCTGATTTCCGTTGCCTCCGGCCCCCGCACTGCGGTGGGGCTGGTTGCACGTTTTTTGTGCATTCCTTGAAATATATTTTGAGCTCTATATAATATGGCTCTAATTTTTCGAGATGAATGGATTCTGCAATGAGTGCCGATGTACCGAATACCGCCGCCATCACCCTTCGCCGGCCGGTGAAAGAGGATGGCTTCCGGCTGCACCAGCTGGTGG
Organism: Marinobacter sp.; assembly: GCA_041591245.1. Classification (GTDB taxonomy): domain Bacteria; phylum Pseudomonadota; class Gammaproteobacteria; order Pseudomonadales; family Oleiphilaceae; genus Marinobacter. Next base: position 13,429 of record JBFHSI010000021.1, on the reverse strand, counting down.
CGCAATGCCCGCCGCTGGACACCAATTCGGCCTACTGCAATCTGTTGCAGTGCACCCATTTCTCCGCTACCTGTGTGGCCGCCGAACAGGACGGCCGTCTTCTGGGGTTCGTGTCCGGGTATATTCCGCCCGAGCAAGCGGACACCCTGTTTGTCTGGCAGGTCGCGGTACATGAGCAGGGGCGGGGGCAGGGACTGGCCAAACGCATGCTCAAAGACCTTATCAGCCGGGATGCCTGCACCCGGGTGACTCATCTGGAAACCACCATTACCGCAGATAACGATGCCTCCTGGGCATTGTTCCGTTCCCTGGCCCGAGACCTGGGAGCGCAGCTCTGCCACCACGAACACTTCCTGAAAGAGGCCCATTTCGGCGGCCAGCACGATTCCGAATCCCTGGTACGTATCGGGCCCTTCAGCAAGCCTGTCTGAACCACTTCATCTTGTCCGGGTATCCCGGGCATCTACCTCGAACCTGATATGCTAAGAGGCAAAATCATGGAACTTTTTAAATCAACTGAATCCGAAGTCCGCGTATACAGCCGTGCCTTCCCGGTCATGTTCAATCGCGCCAAGAACGCCCATCTGTACAGCGAAGATGGCAAGGAATACCTGGATTTCCTGGCTGGCGCCGGGTCCCTGAACTATGGCCACAACAACGACCACCTGAAGAAAGAGCTGCTCAGATACATCGAGTCGGATGGAGTGAGTCAGAGCCTGGATCTGTTCACCACCGCCAAGCACGACTTCATGGCGGCCTACAAGAAATACATCCTTGATCCCCGGGGCCTGAACTACAAAATGCAGTTCACCGGCCCCACCGGTACCAACAGTGTGGAAGCGGCGATGAAGCTGGCCCGCAAGGTCAAGGGCCGCACCGGTATCATCTCCTTCACCAACGGCTTCCATGGGGTCACCATGGGCGCAGTGGCGGCCACCGGCAACAAGCATCACCGTGGGGGTGTTGGCACCCCGCTGGGGAATGTGGATTTCATGTTCTACGACGGCTATCTGGGAGAGTCGGTGGATACCCTGGCAGTTATGGACAAGCTGCTGTGTGACGGTTCCTCCGGGGTCGAGGTACCGGCGGCGGTGATTGTGGAGGCGGTTCAGGGCGAGGGCGGCCTCAATGCTGCCCGGGCCAGCTGGCTGCAGGGGCTTGAAAAGCTCTGCCGCAAGCACGATATGCTTCTTATACTGGATGATATCCAGGCAGGTAATGGACGCACCGGAGAGTTCTTCAGCTTCGAGTTCGCCGGTATCCACCCGGATATAGTGACCGTTTCCAAGTCTCTCAGCGGCTACGGGCTGCCCATGGCCCTGGTTCTGTTCAAACCGGAACTGGACGTATGGGGTCCGGGCGAACACAATGGCACTTTCCGGGGCAATAACATGGCCTTTGTGACTGCCCGGGCGGCGGTAGAGACCTACTGGAAAGACGATACCTTTGCCAATGATGTAAAAGCGAAAACCCGGGTTCTGGGTGACGCCCTGCAGGCTATCTGCGACCGTTATCCCGGCGAGTTCCGGGTCAAGGGCCGGGGCCTGATGCGGGGTATTTCTGCCCGCAATCCGGATGTGACCGGACCGATTACCCGCCGGGCCTTCGAGCTGGGCCTGATCATCGAGACCAGTGGTCCCAATGACGAGGTAATCAAATGCCTGATGCCGCTCACCATTGCAACGGAAGATCTGAAAAAAGGTGCTGCCATACTGGCTCAGAGCGTTGATGAAATCATGCAGGAAGCCTTCAGCAAGGCTTCCTGAAGCGCTGCGGTAGCCAGGATATTGTGATTGCAGGACAGCAAGGGAAATCTATGACAACCCAACAACATACCGTCGAGAAAATCGGCGGTACCTCAATGAGTAACTACGAAGCGGTCCGCGACAACATCATTATCGGTCATCGTGGCAAGGATGAGCTGTACCAGCGGATTTTCGTGGTGTCGGCCTATGGTGGTGTGACCAACGAACTGCTGGAGCACAAGAAAACCGGCAAGCCGGGTATCTATTCCCTGTTTGCGGATGCCGGTTCGGACTGGTCCTGGGGCGACGATCTGTCCCGGCTGGTAGAGTTTCTCACCGACATCAACGGCAAGCTGTTTTCCGACCCCATGCTGCGGCAGCAGGCGGACCAGTTCATTACCGACCGGGTGGAAGGGGTTCGCGGCTGCATGATCGACCTGCAGCGCCTGTGCTCCTACGGTCAGTTCCAGCTGGAAGAGCATCTGCTGACGGTACGGGAAATGCTGGCGGGTATCGGCGAGGCCCACAGTGCCTTCAATACCGCCCTGAAACTGCGGGATGAAGGTATCAACGCCCGGTTTGTGGATCTCACCGGCTGGCGCGATGCTGAGCTGCTGCCGCTGGATGACAAGCTCCGGCAGGCCTTCGAGGGCCTGGACCTTGCCGTTGAGCTGCCCATAGTCACCGGTTATGCCCAGTGCCGGGAAGGCCTGATGCGTACCTTTGACCGGGGTTACAGTGAGATGACCTTCAGCCGGATTGCGGTGATCACCGAAGCCCGGGAAGCCATTATCCACAAGGAATACCACCTGAGTTCCGCCGATCCCAATATTGTCGGCTCCGACAAGGTGGTGCCCCTGGGGCGCACCAACTACGATGTGGCGGACCAGCTGGCCAATCTGGGGATGGAAGCCATTCACCCCCGTGCCGGCAAGGGCCTGCGTCAGCAGGAAATCCCCCTGCGGGTGAAGAATACCTTCGAGCCGGAACACACCGGAACCCTGATCACCCGTGGCTATGTCAGCGGTATGGCGCAGGTGGAGATCATTGCCGGAACCAAGGGTGTCTTCGGCATCGAGGTGTTTGATCAGGATATGCAGGGTGAGCCGGGCTCAGACCGCAAGATCCTGGATATCCTCACCCGCTTCAAGGTGCGTTTCATCTCCAAGGATACCAACGCCAATACCATTACCCACTATGTGGACAGCACCCTCAAGCACGTCAAACGGGTTGTTGCGGCACTGAAAGAAGCCTTCCCCAACGGTGAAATCACTACCCGCAAGGTGGCGCTGGTTTCCGCCATTGGCAGTGACATGAAGGTGCCGGGTATCCTGTCCCGTTCGGTGAAAGCACTGGCGGATGCCGGTATCAGCGTGCTGGCTATACACCAGTGCATGCGCCAGGTGGATATCCAGTTTGTGATTGATGAAGACAACTATGAGGCAGCCATCGTGGCCCTGCATGCGGCGCTGATCGAGCCGCACAATCACGAATACGCCATAGTGGCGGCCTGATCCTTCGGGATCCTGTCCGGGCCGGCTGTTCTAGCGGCCCAGGGCAAGGCATTCCTGATGCTGCGGGCACTGCAGCAGGTGGTCGTTCACCATGCCTGTGGCCTGCATGAAGGCATAGACAATGGTGGGGCCCACGAAGGTGAACCCGGCCTTTTTCAGTGCCCTGGACATGGCTTCGGATTCCGCAGTGGTGACCGGAACCTGGTCCATACTGAGCCAGTGATTCTGCCGAGTCTTGTGATCCACGAAAGACCAGAGAAATTCGCTGAAACTGACGCCTTTATCCCTGAATTCCAGAAATCCCCTCGCATTTTTGATAATTGACTGAACCTTCAGACGATTGCGCACTATACCCGGATCGGCCAGCAGCTCCGTGATCTTGCGGTCATCGTAATGCACGATCTTTTCCGGATCGAAACCGTCATAGGCGCGCCGGTAGCTTTCCTGTTTGCGCAGGATGGTGATCCAGCTCAGCCCCGCCTGCTGGCCATCCAGACAGAGTTTTTCGAACAGGGCCAGGTCGTCGTATTCCGGCCGTCCCCACACGGTATCGTGGTAGTGGGTGTACAGGGCATCGGAGCCGCACCAGGGGCAGCGCTCGGGGTTACTCATCACAGACTCCGGATTGTGAATGGATGGGGCGCTGCAGTACCAGGGTGGCGGTTTCCCCGCTGACACTGGCCGGGCACAGGCGGAAATCCCCGGGTGGGGAGGCCAGCAGGGTAACAGTGGGGCGCAGGAGCCCGGTATGGCGGAACACCAGGGTGACCAGGGCATCCTGCAGGCGGTAGCTGCAGGCCTGCCAGTCCGGCTCAGGGCGGTCGCCTTTCAGCTCAAATCCGGGACTGACCTCAAGGGTTTGCAGGTTGCCGGCAATACCCCGGCCGGTGGCCTTGAGCCAGGCTTCCTTGAGGGTCCACACCTGAAGAAAGGTTTCGGCACTGTCCGTGTCCAGCAGCCATTCCTGTTCCCCCGGGGTAAACCAGCGACGCACTACCTTGTGCCAGTTCAGCTGCCGCCGGCAGGGTTCCAGATCCACTCCCAGAGCCGCTTCCGGGCCGGTGGCACAGGCTGACAGGCCGCGACTGTGGCTGAGGGAAAGACACCAGCCGTCAGGGCTTTCGGACGCCACCGGGCGCCCCGGCACCGGCCGGCAGCACTCGGGTTCCTGGCCGCTGGCGCCGGCGATGGCCTGGCGGATCAGCCAGCGGCTGGTCAGGTACTCCCGCTTGCGTGGGCCGTTGAACTGGCCCAGGGCTTCCTGCTCGCTGTCCCTCAGCCATAGGGGCAGGTGCTCAGGTTGCTGTTGCGGTTCCCGGCACAGCCAGATGGCGGGTGCGGATTCAGGGCTGCAGACGCTGGATGATCCAGTCATCGCCTTCCCTCACATATTCGAAGCGGTCGTGGAGCCGGCTGGGCCGGCCCTGCCAGAATTCCATGCGCTCCGGAACCACCCGGTAACCGCCCCAGAAGCCCGGCAGGGGAATCTCGCCTTCACTGAATTTGCGTTTCATTTCCGCCACCTTCTGCTCAAGAAGCCCCCGGGAGGTGATGGCCTTGCTCTGTTCGGACACCCAGGCGCCAATCTGGCTGCCCCGGGGCCGGGAGGCAAAGTAGCGCAGGGACTCGGCCTTGGTGACCTTTTGCACCTGGCCCTGAATACGAACCTGACGGTTCAGGCCCAGCCAGGGGAACAGCAGGGCGGCTTTCGGGTTCTCGTCAATTTCCCGGGCCTTGCGGCTGCCGTAATTGGTGTAGAACACAAAGCCCCGTTCATCGAAATACTTCAGCAGAACCGTACGCAGGTCAGGCATGCCGCTGCTGCCGGTGGTGGCCAGAGACATGGCGTTGGGCTCCAGGATGCCGGCACTGCGGGCTTCGTTGAACCAGTTCTGGAATTGCCGCACCGGATGATCATCCAGTGCATCGCGATCCAGCCCTTCGCTTTCAAACTCCCGACGCATGTCGCCGATGTCCATAGCCTTCCTCTCATTATCAACGGTCCGGAAGGAATTGTAACAGGGCAGCCTGTCCGGATCAGTGGCTGCTGACAAAACAGCCCGTAGCCCGCTATCCTTGTGTACAGGCTGAGGGCCGGTAGGGCTCCGGGATTTGCCATTCAAGAGGAGAATGTTGTGGCACAGAGCCGTGCGCGTAGCCATTGGGCCAGAAACCTGGGCATAGGGGTTGTTGTTCTGGTTACTGTATATGCCCTGGCAGGATTCCTGCTGTTGCCCTGGTGGCTGGAGCGGGCGCTGCCTGAACAGTTGCAGCAGCGCATGGGCTGGCACAGTGAGCTTGACGGTATCCGGGTCAACCCGTTTACCCTCAGCGTTGAAACCACCGGCCTGTCGGCCCGTGACCGGGACGATGAAAAGGTTCTGGGCTTTGACCGCCTGCTGCTGGACCTGAACCTGTTCGAACTGGTGCGGGGTATTGTGGGGTTCCGCAGCATCGAGCTGGACGAACCCTATATCCGCCTGGATCTGCTGAAGGATCAGTCTGTCAATTTCGCCCGGGACTGGCAGGCCCACAATCCTCCGGAGGCGCAGCCGGAGCCCGCCGGGGAGGAAACGTCCCTGCCGAGATTCTACTTCGGGCAGATCCAGGTCTCCGGTGGTGAACTGCTGTTCCGGGATTTTACCCAGACGGCACCGGCAGAATTCCGTATTACCCCTCTGGATCTGGGGCTGGAGGACTTTGCCACCTGGCCCCGTGCTGGCGATGACAGCCAGTACCGGATACAGGCCGCCATTGGTAACCAGACCCTGGTATGGGACGGGGTGCTCAGTGCAGCGCCCCTGTATTCCAAAGGTTCGCTGGATATCGCCGATGTAGACCATCAGACCCTGGCCCATTTCCTGGCCCCCTATCTGCCCTATGAGCTGCGTGCCGGCCAGGTAAGTGTGCGTACGGATTACGAACTGCAGGCGGACGATAGCCTGTTTCTGACAACCCGCAACGGGTCCCTGCAGGTAAGCGGGCTGGTTCTGGCGGTCAGCGCAGATCAGGAGGATGCCAGTCTGACCACGGACAGTATCAGCATCGACCGTATCGGCTTTGACCTGGGCCGAAGGAGTCTGGAGCTGGGTAGGGTGGCTGTGGAAAGCCCGGATCTGACCCTGATCCGGGACAAGGCCGGGATCATCGACTGGCTCAGGCCCTTTGCCGAATCCGCTGAGCCGGCAGCGGATGAGGAAGCCACAGGTTCTGCGGCTCTGTACTGGTCGGTGGCTGGTGTCACCATCGACCAGGGCCGGGTGCACTGGCAGGACCAGCAGCCGGAAACCACTGCTGACCTGGTGCTGGAGCAGCTGTCCCTGGAAACCGGCAGCATGACCGACCAGCTGCAGGATCCGGTTAAATACACAGTCCGGAGTGCGCTGGCCAGCGGTGGCCAGGTGTCACTGACGGGCCAGATCACTCCGGCGCCCTTTACCCTGGAGATGGCCCTGTCCGGGGCGGATATTGCCCTGGCTGCCTTTGAGCCCTACCTGCAGTCCGGTGCCAATCTGTCGGTAACCAGTGGCCGTCTGGCGGTTGACGGGGACCTGGATCTGGATGGCCAGAAAGATGTGCTTACCGGCACCTTCAGCGGTACTGCGGGCATCGATGATCTGGCCCTGCGTCTGCCGGGGGACCGCAATCCGCTGGTGTCCTGGAAGTCGTTACAGCTGGCCCCGGTGGAATACAACGTCAGCCCGGCCCGGCTGGAGATAGGGACGGTGACTCTGACTGGCCCGGCGATGAATCTGGTGCGTGGTTCCGACGCTGTCTATAACCTGCAGCAGGTAGTCCGGGGCGAATCCGAAACAGGCCCGAAGGCAGAGGCGGATGTCGGCGAGTCGCCGGCGGTGATCTTCCGTATTGGTCAGCTGCAGTTCGAGGAGGGGGTTCTGGCATACACCGACCGGACCCTGGAACCGGTATTTACCACCGATCTGGATAAACTGGCCGGTACCGTCACCGGGCTCAGCAATATTCCGCCCCAGGAGGGAGAGATCTCCGTGCGCGGCCGGGTCGGGGGTGTGGGCAAGCTGGACCTGAAAGGTACGGTGGGGGCTCTCGGGTCGGAAGATACCAGTGACCTGAAACTGACCATGAGTGATGTGTCCCTGCCGGTACTGTCCCCCTATTTTGGCCGCTATATCGGCTATGGCGTGGACAGTGGCAAGCTCAATCTGACGCTGGATTACCAGCTTGCCGGTACCCGGGTGGAAGCCAGCAATCTGGTGGTAATGGATCGTCTGGAGCTGGGCCAGGCGGTGGCCAGCAAGGATGCGGTCAAGGCACCGGTCAAGCTGGGACTGGCACTGCTCCGGGATTCCGACGGGATTATTGAAGTGGACCTGCCGGTCAGCGGTGATCTGGCCGATCCTGAATTCAGTGTCGGCAAGGTGGTAATGCGGGCGTTCGTGAATCTGCTGGTGAAGGCGGCGGCTTCACCCTTCAGCATGCTCGGTTCCATTGCCGATCTCGCGGGCCTCAGTGGCGAAGAGCTGGGGCAGGTGGGCTTTGTTCCGGGCAGCACGGAGCTGGCAGCGGGAGAGGATGCCAAGCTGACCGCCCTGGCTGAGGCCCTGCAGAAACGTCCGGATCTGGTGCTGAGCATCCGGGGGGCCGTCTCAGCGCAAGCGGATACCCAGGCGCTGGCAGACAATGCTGGTGGCGAGAGCGATGGCTCCGGGCTGAAACCCGAGGCGCTCAACAACCTGGCACGGGATCGGGGGCTTGCCATCCGCAACTGGCTGCAGGACCAGCACGGGATAGCTTCCGGCCAGCTGTTTCTGGCGGATCCGTCCCTGAGTGCGACGCTCAGTGAGCAGGGCCAGGTCATGGTCGGGCTGAGCCTGGATGTACGCTAGGCTTTCCGGGCCCGGATGCTTATGGCTGCTCCAGTCCGGCGAGTCCGTTGCGGGGCAGCTGTAGACCCCATTTTTCGACCATCTGGCGGTAACGGCCATCGGCGATCACCGGTTTCAGCATATGGGTCAGCTCATCGGCACTGGTGGCGCCGCCTTTACGGGCAATAATCCGGAGCAGGTAGTTCTGGTCGGGCTGATCCGATGTCAGCAGAAGCTCCCGGTCTTCCGGGTGCCGGGCCAGGTGTGCTTGCAGAAATGAACGGTTGATCACCGCAATTTCTGCCACCGATGGCCGGTCGGCCTTGATCAGCTGCAGGTTACGGTTGTTGTTATCGGAAAGCTCGATGGCGAAATTCGGGGATACGGTGGTGCTGTCGGTGATACGGGCGATAAAACCATAGTGATAGCCGGCCAGGGCGACGATTTTCCGGTGTTCGATATCGTCGAAGAAGGACAGGTCCCGCCCGGGCTTCCTGAGGGCCACATAGACATCCTGATCCATCAGCAATGGCGGGCCGATACTGATATCCCGACCGCTCCAGCCCCAGTCAGGATTCTCAAAGAAGATGACATCGTAGAGGCCCGCATCGAAGTCCATATACCGGCGTTTCGGGGAAGTATGGAAGATGCGGAAATGGACGCCGGGGGTGTCGGCTTCCAGCTCCTGTACCAGATCCGCCAGCAGCCCGACCGGTTCCTGGTCCGGGCCAAAGTCGGCGATGGGGGGGAAATAATAGGCGCCCACAACAATCAGGGTTTCAGGTGGTTCGCTGTAACTCAGTCCCGGTGCCAGGTAGAGTGCAAGCGCCAACAGTAGTCTCTGCCAGGGGTTCGGAAGTGCCACGACGAGTCCTTATGTGTAGCAAATGTGTACTGATCAGGTTAGCACCGGCTCCCTGTTAGGTGAAGATACATATTATTTCGAAATGTAAATCAGGACAGTTAACCATGACCCAGACGCTCAGTCACTTCTTTGCTTATGTTTCCCGTTTGCGCTGGATCCGGCGCTGGGGGCTGATGCGCAATGCCATTGAGGAGAATGTGGCTACCCATTCCTGGGAGGTGGCCACCCTGGCCCACGCCCTGGCGCTGATCCGCAACCGGTACTTCGGCGGCAATGTGAATGCGGATAGAATTGCAGCAGCGGCCCTCTATCACGATGCCATTGAGGTAATTACGGGGGATATGCCGACACCGGTGAAATACCACTCCCGGGTCATGAGAGAGGCATTTGGTGATATTGAGCACAAGGCGGAGGCGGAGTTGCTGTCCCTGCTACCGGAAGGTTTGCGGGAAGATCTGTCACCCTATGTGCAGGAGTCCTGTCTGCCGGCGCAGGACCGGGAGCTGATCAAGGCCGCGGACCGGTTGTCGGCGTGGCTCAAGTGTCGGGAAGAGATACGTGCCGGGAACCGGGAGTTCGAGCCGGCAGCGCAACAGATCCGGGAACGTCTGGAACAGGACGGAATACCGGAAGTGGGTTATTTCATGGAAGTGTTTGCGCCCAGTTACGACCGGCCGCTGGATAACCTGCTGGAGTAAGCACCCCAGCAGGCTGAGAGGTTTTCCGGATCAGGAGTTGCCGGCAGAACCGACCAGGCCGCCCCGCAGCCCGTCCTTTTGCAGGGACTGGCGCACCACATCTTCCGGGCTTCCGGCCAGTTCCCGGAACATGCCCATGGAGCCCAACAGGGCACTGGATTCGTAAGGTACGAATACCCGCTCGCCGTTTTTCGCCATGTTCGGTAGAACCTTGATATAGCTTTGCCCCAGCAGGTAGCCGATAACGGTCTGCTTGTTGTCCTCGGAATCTCCCATGGCACTGAGTACCAGGCGGATGGATTCCTGCTCACCCTGGGCCCGCAGGATCGCGGATTCCTTGTCGCCCTGGGCGTTGAGAATGGCAGACTCACGCTGGCCCTGGGCCATGGCAATGGCCGCTGCCTTTTCACCCTCGGCTTCGGTCACAGTGGCCCGGCGCTTACGCTCCGCCGCCATCTGCAGGCGCATGGCCTCTTCCACTTCCTCGGGCATGCTGATGTCCTGCACTTCTACCCGGGTCAGTTTCACACCCCATTTGGAGGCCGGCTCTTCCATTTCTGCCTGAATAGCGTTGTTCACTTCGCTGCGGGATTCGAACAGCTTGTCCAGTTCCATTTTACCCACCACCGACCGCAGGGTGGTCTTGGCGAGGATTTCCACCGCCTGACTCATATTGGCGACTTCGTAAACAGCGCGCCGGGGATCGATGATCTGGTAGTAGAGGGCGCCGTTGATCTTGACGGTAACGTTGTCGGTGGTTACCACCGGCTGGCCGGGGAAATCCATAACGGTTTCACGGCGGTCGATACGGCTTTCGCTGGTGGTGACCGGCTGATAGTCGTCACCCATGCGCACATAACGCACCATGGTGATGGGCCGGGGCCGCTCGATAAACGGGATGATGATATTGACACCACTTTCCAGGACCCGGTGGAAAGAGCCCAGACGCTCAATAACCATCACCTCGGACTGTCGGATGATAACCAGTCCCTTGGCGATAATGAAAATGCCGACGGCAACGAAAATCAGGCTGATGACCAGCCCGGGGCTGAGAAATGACTCCATGTTTACTGCTCCTGTTCCTTGTGAGTGATGCTATCAACGACAGCGGTTGTGCCATCAAAATGTCTGAAAACAACCTGGGTACCTTCCGGCAGTTCGTCGGCGCCGGTGCGGGCATCGCGGATACGGTAGAAGTCTCCGTTGATCTTGACGCCGCAGGCACCGTCGAAGTCCCGCTTCAGTACCGGGTAGCGCTGGCCTTCCTCGACGCCGGTCCCGGTGGTGCCATAGGCGACCGCCTTGGGTGAAAAGTGGGGTCGGATCCAGAGAATGGCGACGGGCACCAGCAGGCCGGAAAATATGCCCATGCCGGCCAGCTGCCATTCAAAAGGCAGGTCGAAAAATGCCAGCACCGATGTGAGTGCGGCAGCGACACCCAGAGCCAGCAGCAGCAGGACTCCGGACGTCAGTTCCGCCAGGCTCAGGACCAGGGCCAGGATCAGCCAGAAGTGGGTAAGACTCCATTCCATACAGTGGTTCCATCTGTTCGGGGTTGGGGTGGTTGGTAATGTACAGGGATTCTACCCAAATATCCGGGCTGCGTCAGAAACTGGCCCTAATGTCGTGACCGGGTGCATGCTGGAGCCATATCCAGCATGCGGGCAACTGTTAGAGTATCTGCTTTAATTGAGCTGTAGCCGCCTTGTATCCCGGTACCATATTCAGCGATTCAGTGGCTGGGGTGGTGGCTATCCTGAAAACGATAACAAGAGGTCATGTGACCATGAAGGATCTGAAAAACAAGGTTGCTGTAGTCACTGGTGCAGGTTCTGGTATTGGCCGGGCCCTCGCCCTTGCCCTTGCTGGCCGGGGCTGTCGTCTGGCGCTGTCGGACGTGAATGAAGCCGGACTGGCGGAAACTCTTGAGGAACTCAAGGGCCAGGATGTGAAAGCCTACCGCCTGGATGTGTCGGACAAGGATGCCATCTACGCCCACGCCGAAGAGGTGGTCAAAGACTTTGGTCAGGTGAACCTGGTCATCAACAATGCCGGTGTGGCCCTGTCTGCCAGTGTCCGGGAAATGACGGACGAAGACTTCAAATGGGTCATGGATATCGATTTCTGGGGCGTTGCCCACGGTACCCGTGCTTTCCTGCCCCACCTGATTGCTTCCGGCGATGGCCATGTGGTCAATATTTCCAGCGTGTTCGGCATGATTGGTGTGCCCAAACAGAGTGCCTATAATGCCGCCAAGTTTGCGGTACGGGGCTTCACTGAAGCGCTCAGGCAGGAGATGCAGCTGGAAAACCAGCCGGTTGCCGTCAGCTGTGTTCATCCGGGTGGTATCCGCACCAACATCGCCAATTCAGCGCGCATGGGCAAGTCGGAGAATGGTGCGGCTCAGCGCCAGGGCTTCGACAAACTGGCCATGACCACACCGGACAAGGCCGCAGCCATTATTGTCAAAGGTATTCTGAAAAACGAGTCCCGGATTCTTGTGGGCCCGGATGCCTGGGGCATTGATGCGGTCAACCGCCTGCTGGGTTCCGCCTACCAGCCGCTGGTCCAGCGTTTTTCCCGGAAAAACCTGTATGTCTGAGGTGTAAGCTGAGTGGCAGCAGACTGTGGCCTGAAGGCCCGGTCTGTTGTACATTCAATAGCCAGTAAGGGTAGCGGACTTCTGCTAGCAGTTCATTCAGGGACAGACTGAACATGAATACGCCTCACCATACGGATTTGGGGGCGGCTCTGGAACAGAGCCGCTCAGGGCTCCGGGACAGCCACCGCCGCTCGCTGATGCGGATGCTGTTTGTGATCACCGGCTCAACTCTGCTGATCTTTGCCTGCCTGCAGGTTTTCAATGGTTTTCTGTGGATTGGTGCTGGTGAGCTGGTGCTTTGTGCCCTTCTGTTTTTCGGGGTCTGGCGTCTGAAGGTGACCCCGAACCTGCAGCAATGGATTTACGTTTACCTGGTTTGCCTGTTTTCCTTTTTTATCGTCATCATGGTGCTTCCGGAGGCGTCCATCGCCGCATTCGCATGGGTGCTGATGATGCCGGTGCTGTCCTATCTGTTGCTGGGCAAGTATGAAGGCATGATCCTCAGCATCCCGTTCATGATGGCGGGCTGTATTACCTATTACAGCTATCTTGGCAGTGTCGGCAATGCCCGGACCCTGATTGATCTGTTGAATATGGTGATGTGTGCCTTGCTGATGCTGGCGTTTGTTCACCTGTACGAGGTGCGCCGGGAAGAGGCGGAGCAGCGGCTGGTGGATATGGCCCAGACCGATGCCCTGACCGGGCTGGCGAACCGGAACAGCTTTCAGAGTACACTGGTGCGCACCATTGCAGAGTGCGAGCGCAATGGCACCGGCTTTGCCCTGGTGATTATGGATATTGACCATTTCAAGATGGTGAACGACACCATGGGCCATGACGCCGGTGATCTGGTGCTGGCCAGCATCGGCCATTGCCTGCGGGAACGCTTGCGCAGTACGGATTTTGTCGCCCGCCTGGGAGGAGAGGAGTTCGGAGTGATCCTCCGGGATGTCCGGCCCGGGATGGCCTACGACCTGATCGAGGAGCTGCGGCAGCGTATTGCCAGTCGGCAACTGGCTTATGGTGATGCCAGTATCCGGGTGACCGCCTGTTTTGGTATCGCCCAGTGGCCGGAAAATGGCCGGGACGCGGAAACCCTGTTCCGGGTGGCCGACCGCTGTCTTTACCGTGGCAAGCGTGCCGGCAGAAATTGCGTGTCCC
>JBFHSI010000020.1:0-23179 GCA_041591245.1 Marinobacter sp. | reverse complement strand
TGGTGGCGTCTGGACCAGAGGGGCGAGCAGCTGGTGGTCTGGAACTGACATAAAAAAGGCAGCCCGGAGGCTGCCTTTTTATTTTGGCCGAGGGGATCAGTCGCTCAGAATGGAGACATTGTCCGCCTGCAGGCCCTTGTCGGCTTCGACCACATCAAACCGTACCAGCTGACCCTGGCGCAGAACCCTGCGACCCTGGCCACGGATGGCGCGGAAGTGTACAAAGATTTCATCACCGTTTTCGCGGACAATAAAACCGAAGCCTTTTTTCACGTTAAACCATTTAACAGTGCCTTCTTCATCGCCTTCGGGGCTGTCATCATCGTAGGCATCTTCGTCACCGTAGTCCCGGGACGTGTTGTGGTTACTGTTTCCTGAGGTGGCCGGTCGTGCGGATGACTTCTGCGCCGAAAACATAATGGCCAGAACACCTGTGACACCAAAAACAACAAATGAAATAACGTATGCAGCAATGCCTCGATTGCTTCCGAGTGCCTCAACAAGTTCACCTGCAGCAATAAGACGAAGCGGTTCCGGGGTGAATGTGAGCAAAAGAGCAAGTACCAGTGGTGCGGGAATCGCGATCAGAACAGCAAGAAGGATCGCTTTGGATGGGTTACGCATTGACTGAGATTTCTCCGTTCCTGTAACACTAACGATAAAAACCGGATGTCGGGTAGAATCAATCATCCGGCCGAGGATAACCGCCAGGTACCCTGAACATGGGAATTCCGGCGGGTAAAAGCGGCATGATACCAGATTATTCCGGGCACTGACCAAACCGATACACAGGCGGGGTGCTATCAATCACAGAATCCACGAATCCGCGCAGAGGAGAATCCGTAACCCTATGAGTCAGAAAGATCTGGAAGCACGACTGGATGAACTGGAAATGCGGGTGGCCTTTCAGGATGACGTTATTCAGACCCTGAGCGAGCAGGTGGCCAAACAGGAAATGGAACTCCGGGAACTCTGGGAAGCCAAGCGTTTACTGCACAAGCAGTTGAAAGAAATGGCTCCGTCCAACATCAGAAGCGAGGAGGAAGAAGTTCCGCCTCCCCACTACTGATTCTGCCCGGCGCTGCGGTTCAGGCCAGCAGTTCGATCAGGATCTGTTCGTAGATCCGGGACAGGGTATCCAGGTCGTCCGCCTTCACGCACTCATCCACCTTGTGGATGGTGGCATTGACCGGACCCAGTTCCACTACCTGAGCTCCGGTGGGCGCAATAAAGCGGCCATCGGACGTGCCGCCGGAGGTGGACAGCTCGGTTTCCCGACCGGTCACGGTGCGGATGGCCTGCTGACTGGCAGACACCAGTGCGCCCCGGTCGGTGAGGAAGGGGCGGCCGCTCAGGTGCCACTGCAGGTCGTATTTCAGGTTGTGCCGGTTGAGAACCGCCACCACCCGCTCTTCCAGGCTTTCCGCAGTGTTCTCGGTACAGTACCGGAAATTGAAATGCACCAGGCACTCCCCGGGAATGATGTTGCTGCCGGTGCCGGCTTCCACCTTGGTGATCTGGAAAGTGGTGGGCGGGAAGAAATCATTGCCGTTGTCCCAGAACTCCCGGGCCAGGTCATCCAGAGCCGGAGCCACCCGGTGTACCGGGTTTTCCGCCAGATGCGGGTAGGCCACATGGCCCTGAACCCCGTGTACCGTGAGGTAACCGTGCAGTGAGCCGCGTCGGCCATTCTTGATGACATCCCCCACTTCATGGGTGCTGGACGGCTCACCGATCAGGCACCAGTCGATTTTCTCGTTTCTGGCTTCCAGGGTTTCCACCACGCGCACGGTGCCGTCGTGGGCCGGTCCTTCCTCGTCACTGGTTATCAGCAGGGCAATGGAGCCCCGGTGATCCGGGTGGGCCTGGACAAAACGCTCACAGGCGGTGACGAAGGCGGCCAGGCTGCCTTTCATGTCGGCCGCGCCACGTCCGTACAGATAGCCATCACGGATGACCGGATCGAACGGGGGATGTGCCCAGTTTTTCTCCGGCCCGGTGGGGACCACATCGGTATGACCGGCGAAGGCCAGCAGCGGACCTTCCGAGCCCTTGCGGGCCCAGAGGTTGTCAGTGTCGCCAAAGCGCAGGTTTTCCCCGGTAAAACCCAGGGGCGCCAGCCGGGACATCATCAGTTCCTGACAGCCGGCATCTTCCGGGGTAACGGAGCGCCGACGGATCAGGTCGATGGCAAGGTCAAGGGTTGGGGACTCAGTTGTTTGCATGCAGCTCTTCATTCAGCTCAATGGCGGATTTGTTGGTTTTGCATTCCACCGCACCAGTCTGGCTGTTGCGACGGAACAGCAGATCCGGCTGGCCCGCCAGGTCCCGGGCCTTGATGATTTCCACCAGCTTGTTGTGGTCGTCCAGCAGGGCAACCTTGGTGCCGGCGGTGATGTACAGGCCGGCTTCCACCTTGCAGCGGTCGCCCAGGGGAATACCGATACCGGCGTTGGCGCCGATCAGGCAGTTTTCGCCCACGGAGATAATGATGTTGCCACCGCCGGAAAGGGTTCCCATGGTGGAGCAGCCTCCGCCCAGATCCGATCCCCTGCCAACCATGACACCAGCGGAAATGCGGCCTTCAATCATGCTGGTACCTTCGGTGCCGGCATTGAAGTTGATGAAGCCTTCGTGCATGACGGTGGTACCTTCACCCACATAGGCGCCCAGGCGTACCCGGGCGGTATCGGCGATACGGACTCCGGCAGGTACCACGTAGTCGGTCATCTGCGGGAACTTGTCCACGGATTTCACTTCCAGGGTGCGGCCTTCCAGACGGGCCTGTAGCTGACGCTCGGGCAGTTCATTCAGGTCAATGGCCCCCTCGTTGGTCCAGGCCAGGTTGGGCAGCAGACCGAAAATTCCGTCCAGTTTCAGACCGTGGGGTTTGGCCAGACGGTGAGAGATCAGGTGCAGCTTCAGATACACCTCGGGGGTGGCGGAGGCGGTATCGTCGGTTTCCAGAACCGTTACCACCACCGGACGGGCGCTGCTGGCGGCTTTCTCGGCAAGGACGGCCTGATCGACCTGACCCACCTGGCGCAGTGCCTGTGCAAACTGGCTGAGTTGCTCGCCGGATGCCGGGATGGCCAGGTTGCCACCTTTGTAGTCAAAGCTGTTGCTGACCACTTCCATCAGGGCACTGTCGGGTTTGATAACCGGCTGCTGGTAGAAGACTTCCAGCCATTCGCCCTTTTTGTTCTGGGTGCCGATTCCGATACCGAATGCAAAGCTCATCAGTGGGTTGCTCCTGTAATTTCGTCAGATTTATGCTTGTGAAAATTGTCGGGCCCAGTCATCGGCCTTGAAGCCGACAGATACTGTGCCGTTATGCTCGACCACGGGCCGTTTAATGATGGATGGCTGTTCCAGCATGATGCTATGGGCGGATTGGGCGTCAATGTTAGCACGAACTTCTTCGGGAAGATTGCGCCAGGTGGTGCCGCGCTGGTTGAGCAGGATTTCCCAGCCCACGGCCTGTTCCCAGCGGCTCAGCAGGGCATCGTCAAGACCGTCCTTGCGGAGGTCGTGGAACTGGTAATCCAGACCCTGTTGATCCAGCCATGCCCGGGCTTTTTTGACGGTGTCGCAGTTTCTGATTCCGTAAATCTTCATGCCTTGCTCGCTTTTACAAATTCAACAATACGCCGGGCCGCTTCCACGCATTCATCCAGAGGGGCCACCAGGGCCATGCGTACCCGGTTTTCCCCCGGGTTGTGGCCATCTACCGTTCTCGACAGGTAGCGGCCGGGCAGAACGTGCACATTCTGGCTGGCGGACAGGTCCCGGGCAAAGGTTTCGTCGTCCATGGGAGTGCGTGCCCACAGGTAGAAACCGGCGTCCGGGTAGTCCACGTCCAGCACTTCCTGGAGCATGGGGACGACGGTCCTGAATTTTTCCCGGTAGGCGGCCCGGTTTTCCCGGACATGGTCCTCATCCTGCCAGGCGGCAATACTGGCCAGCTGGTTGTGAATGGGCATGGCACAGCCGTGGTAGGTGCGATACTGCAGGTAGCCTTTGAGGATATTGGCATCACCGGCCACAAACCCGGAACGCAGGCCTGGCAGGTTGCTGCGTTTGGACAAACTGTGGAACACCACGCAGCGGCGGTAGTCATCCCGACCCATGGCGGCGCAGGTCTGCAGCAGACCTTCCGGGGGCTGCTGCTCGTCCGGGTAAAGTTCGGAATAGCACTCGTCCGAGGCCACGATAAAGTCGTGTTTGTCCGCCAGGGCGATGACTTTGCTCAGGGTCTCCCGGGGAATGACGGCACCGCTGGGGTTGCCGGGAGAGCACAGGAAAAGAATCTGGCAGTGCTCCCAGATGCTGTCCGGTACCGCATCAAAGTCCGGAATAAACCCGTTGCCGGCATCACAGGGCAGGTACACCGGGGTTGCGCCGGCCAGCAGGGCCGCGCCCTCGTAGACCTGGTAAAAGGGGTTGGGGCTGACCACAGTGGCGTCCGGGCGGGCGGCTATGGCGGCCTGCACCAGGGAAAAAATGCCTTCCCGGGTACCGTTTACCGGAACCACATGGGCCTGGGGGCTGAGGCTGCCCGGTTTCAGCTGGAAGCGCCGGGTGGCCCACTGGCTGATGGCCTGCCTCAGCTCATCCATGCCCCGGGTGGTGGGGTAGTTGGCGAGCTTGTCCAGATGGTCGGCAATAACCTGTTTGACGAAGGCCGGGGCCGGGTGCTTGGGCTCACCGATACCCAGGGATATGGAACTGAGATCTTCAGGAACGCTGATGCCGGCCTTGAGCCGGGTCAGTTTCTCGAAGGGGTAGGGGTGGAGTTGGTCCAGATTCGGATTCATTGAATATCATCCAGCATTTTACAAAGGTCTTGCTGCAGTTCCTGGCACACCACCGGGTCGTGCAGGGGTTCTCCGTGTTCATCGGTAATAAAGAACACGTCTTCTACCCGCTCACCCAGAGTGGCGATTTTGGCATTGAGCAGCCGTATGCGGTGCTCATACAGAACCTGGCCGATACGTGCCAGCAGCCCCGGGCGGTCCGGTGTGATGACTTCCATCACGGTGCGCCGGTTGACGGTGTCGTTGGAAAAGGTGACGTCTGTTGGAAAGGCAAAGTGTTTCAGCTGTCTGGGAGTGCGTCGCTGAATGATGTCCGGGTAGTCTTCCGGGTCATCCAGCTCTTCAATCAGCCGCTGGCGCACCCGCTCCTTGCGGGCCGGGTCGGTGCCCAGAGGCTGTCCTTTTTCATCGAGAACTATGTAGGAACTGATGGAATAGGGGCCGTCGCCGGAACTGATACGGGCATCGACAATGTTCAGGTTCAGCTGTTCCAGGGCGGACGTGGTGGCAGCGAACAGGGCGGCGCCATCCTTCATGTAGATAATGATCTGGGAGTAGCCCTCGGTGGGGCCGCCCCGGGTGTCGCGCATCAGCACCAGCGGGTCCGGATTGTCGCCATGGCGGATGATGGAGGCCGTCTGCCAGGCAATATCGACGGTGGAATCCTGCAGGAAATAATCCTCATCCATGGTTTCCCAGATACGGTCGATCTGTTCGTCGGTCATGTTCTGGGAATGCAGGATTTCCCGCGCCTCCGCCTGGGTGGCGCTGACCCACTCCTGGCGGTTGATCGGCGTGTCTGTGCCACGACGCAGTGCGCGCCGGGTCTCTATGTAGAGCTGGCGCAGCAGCGACGCCCGCCAGGTGTTCCAGAGCTTGGGATTGGTGGCACTGATATCGCACACGGTCAGTATGTACAGATAGTCCAGGTGGGCCTGACTGGGGATGCCCCGGGCAAAGGCGCGGATGATGTCCGGGTCCGATATATCCTTGCGCTGGGCGGTCATGGACATGAACAGGTGGTTCTCGATCAGCCAGGAAATCAGCTGGGTGTCCCGTTCGCTGAGGTGATGCCTCTGGCAGAAGGCTTCCGCCTCTATGGCCCCCAGTTCCGAGTGATCCCCGCCCCGGCCCTTGGCAATGTCATGGTAGAGCCCGGCGATAAACAGGGTTTCCAGTTTGGGCAGGCCGTGGATCAGGCGGGAAGCCAGCGGGTAGTCGCTGCGGGCTTCGGAATTGTTGAGCCGTACCATGTTGCGGATCACCTGCATGGTATGGGCATCGACCGTGTATATATGAAACAGGTCGTGCTGCATCTGGCCGATAATCTGCCCGAACTCCGGCAGGTAGCGCCCCAGCACATGGTACTTCTTCATGGCGGACAGGGTCTGGTCCAGGGCGTGGGGTGTGCGCAGCAGCTCCATGAACAGGCTGGTAACGGCCAGGTCGGAGCGAAAGGCGTCGTCGATCAGGTGTCTGTGTGCCCGCAGGGAACGGATGGTGGTGGCGCGTATGCCCTTGATCTCCGGGTGCTGGGCCATGAGCACGAAGATTTCCATAATGGCGTAGGGGGCGTAGGCGAACACCTGATTGTTGACCGCTTCCAGATACAGATTGCGCAGCTGGAAACGGTTGTTCAGGGGCTGTATGTCGTCTTCCTCGCCGGTGCCGAGAATAGCTTCGTCATAGAACTGCAGGATGACATCGGTCAGCTCCGCCAGTGCCAGGACTGTGCGGTAGTAGGACTGCATCATCAGTTCCACGCCCAGGCGGTCGTCTTCGTCCTTGTAGCCGAGCATCTCTGCCAGGGCCCGCTGGTGATCGAACAGCAGGCGGTTTTCGTTTCTGTCGGCCAGCAGTTGTAGGCCATAGCGCAGGCGCCACAGGAAGGTTTCCCCCTGCAGCAGAATCTGGTGTTCTTCTTCGGTGAGAATGCTGAACTGGGTCAGATCGGCCATGTTCTGGATGCCGAAATGGCGCTTGGTGATCCAGCCAATGGTCTGGATATCCCTGAGCGCACCCGGGGAGCCCTTGACGTTGGGTTCCAGGTTGTATTCAGTGTCGCCGTATTTCTGGTGCCGGGCCCGCTGCTCTTCGCGTTTGGCGATAAAGTAGTCCCGGTCGGAACTGACATCGTCCGAGTACACCTGGGTGCTCAGGGCATCCCGCAGTTCATCCGGTCCGGCGATGGTCCGGGTTTCCAGAAGGTTGGTGAGGATGGTGATGTCCTCACGGGCGGCGGCCTTGCACTCCTCGATACTGCGCACACTGTGGCCGATATCCAGCTTCAGGTCCCAGAGCAGGGTGACAAAGGCTCCCAGGTCTTCCTGCCAGTCTGTCTCTATGCCATTGCGGGTCAGAATCAGCAGATCAATATCGGAGTGGGGATGAAGTTCCCCCCGGCCATAACCACCGACGGCAATCAGGGCAATATCGGATGACCGGGCAAAGGGGTAACGGTTCCAGATCAGGCGGAGAACCGTATCGACGGTCTCCGCTCTGGAGTGGACCAGGGCCCGGACGTCGGCACCCTGGCGAAACGCGCTGGCATCGGCCTGGTATCGTGTCTGCAACAGTTCCCGCGCGGCGGTTACCGGAGACGGGTCGTGACTGATACGGGATTCCAGCTCGCTGAGGTCCACCTAGAAGGTCTCTTCCGCTCGTTTGGTCAGCACTTCACAGCCGTCAGCGGTGACCAGCAGGGTGTGTTCCCACTGGGCGGACAGTTTGTGATCCTTGGTGACCACTGTCCAGCCATCGGCCAGAGTTTTGGTCTGGTACTTGCCCTGGTTGATCATGGGCTCGATGGTGAAGGTCATACCCTCTTTCAGCTCGAAGCCGGTGCCGGGGGTGCCGTAATGCATCACCTGGGGATCTTCATGGAAGCCCTTGCCGATGCCATGACCGCAGTAATCCCGTACCACTGAATAATGATGTTTCTCGGCATGCTGCTGGATGACGTGGCCAATATCTCCCAGGCGGGTGCCCGGGCGAACCAGTTCGATACCTTTATACAGGCATTCCTGGGTGATGCGGATGAGACGTTCGGTACCCGGCTTGGGTTTGCCGACGATCCACATTTTGCTGGTGTCACCGTAATACTCGTCCTTGATAACGGTGACATCAATGTTGATGATGTCGCCGTCCTTAAGAATCTTGCTTTCGGACGGAATGCCGTGGCAGATAACATGGTTGACGGACGTACACACAGATTTCGGGAAGCCGTGGTAGTTCAGCGGGGCGGGGATCGCCTTCTGTACATTCACGATATAGTCGTGACAGATGCGGTTGATTTCCTCGGTACTGATACCTGGCTTGATGTGCTCATCTATCATTTCGAGAACTTCGGCGGCGAGGCGGCCGGCCACGCGCATTTTTTCAATTTCTTCCTGAGTCTTGATGGATACCTGCATCGGGCTTCTCATTGATGTGTGTCAGGCAGGCATTTTAAGGGGCCAGGCGGTCAGGTACAAGGAAGCTTGTTGGTAAAAGTAATGGCGCCGCCGGTCCGGATTATGGTATAAACGCGCCCGCCGGAAACGAATCCGGCAAATTCGCACATGTGTCGGCACGTTGTCCCAGGGTGCCTTTCTTCCGTTTATTCTGCGCTGCAGGGGGAAGAAGAGGTTGGGGCAATCGGACGCATGGAGGACTAACCCGAAGCTAAAAGGTAAATATCATGGCTCAGGTAAATATGCGTGACCTGCTCAAGGCAGGTGCTCACTTCGGTCACCAGACCCGCTACTGGAACCCGAAAATGTCGAAGTACATCTTCGGCGCCCGTAACAAGATTCATATCATCAACCTTGAGCAGACTGTTCCTGCCATGAACAACGCGCTGGATTTCATTCAGCAGCTGGCAGAAAGCAAGAACAAGATCCTGTTCGTCGGTACCAAGCGTGCCGCCGCCAAGATCATCAAGGAAGAAGCCGAGCGTTCCGGCCAGCCTTTCGTTAACCACCGCTGGCTCGGTGGCATGCTGACCAACTACAAAACCATTCGTCAGTCTATCCGCCGCTACCGTGAGCTGGAAGCCCAGAGCAAGGACGGCACCTTCGACAAGCTGACCAAGAAAGAAGCTCTTGAGCGCACCCGCGAAATGAACAAGCTCGAGCGTTCCATCGGTGGTATCAAGGACATGGGCGGCCTGCCGGACGCACTGTTCGTTATCGACGTGGACCACGAGCGGATCGCTATCAAAGAAGCCAACAAGCTGGGTATCCCTGTTATTGGTGTTGTTGATACCAACAGTGATCCTGATGGTGTGGATTACGTGATTCCGGGTAACGACGATGCCATTCGCGCTATCCAGATCTACGTTAAAGCTGTTGCTGATACCTGCCTGGAAGCAGCCCAGTCTGCTGGTGGCGAGTATGTAGAAGTCAGCGAAGACGCAGAAACTGCTGCACCTGCCGCTGAGTGACGCGTTAGCTTCACGTTAGAGATGTAAAGTGTGCCCGGGTATGTCTCCGGGCACACCTTCCCACCGAATTCGGAACAGTTAAGAGGATTGAACATGGCTGCAATTACCGCTGCAATGGTTAAAGAGCTGCGTGAGCGTACCGGCCTTGGCATGATGGAGTGCAAAAAAGCTCTCGTGGAAGCTGGCGGCAGTGTTGATGCTGCAATTGAAGAGCTGCGCAAGTCATCCGGCCTGAAAGCCGCCAAGAAAGCCGGCCGTACAGCCGCTGAAGGCGTGTCTCTGGTCAAGATCTCTGACGACAGCACCTCTGCCTTTATTCTGGAAGTAAATTCCGAGACAGATTTTGTTGCCCGTGACGAAAACTTCCTCAACTTCGCCAATGACGTTCTCGCCGTTGCCTTTGACAAGGACGAAACCGACGTTGCCAAGCTGATGGAAGGCGATCTGGAAGCCAAGCGCGAAGCGCTGGTTCAGAAGATCGGCGAAAACATCACTGTTCGTCGCATCGTCAAGGTTGAAGGCCCGGTTGTTGGTGGCTACGTTCACAGCAACAACAAGATTGCCTGTGTGGTTGCCCTGACCGCGGGTGATTCCGAGCTGGCCCGTGATATTGCCATGCATGCCGCCGCTGTTAACCCGCGTGTTGGCAAGCCGGAAGATATGCCGCAGGAAGAGCTCGAGAAAGAAAAAGAAATCATCAAGGCCCAGCCGGATATGGAAGGCAAGCCTGCCGAAATCGTTGAGAAAATGATGGGCGGCCGTATCAAGAAGTTCCTCAAGGAAAACAGCCTTGTTGAACAGCCTTTCGTCAAGAACCCGGACCAGACTGTTGGTCAGCTGATCAAGGCTGCCGGCGGCGAGCTGGTTGGTTTTGTTCGCCTGGAAGTTGGCGAAGGTATTGAAAAAGAAGAAGTGGATTTCGCTGCCGAAGTTGCTGCTGCAGCTGGTACAGGCAAAGCCTGATCCCTTCCGGGTGCTCTGGCGGAACACGCTGGAGTGCCACCTGAGTCTGCCACGTTGGTCGGGAATACCCGGCCCTCGTGGCGGGCTTGTATCTGAGATACCCCTTTTTTCAGGAGTATGTCAGATACAAGCCTGCATCGCGTATCACGCCGGATAAGCAGCCAACAGACGAAAAGGGGATCACCATGCCGACAGCATCCAATAGCCAGCCAAGATACAAGCGTGTTCTGCTCAAGCTCAGTGGCGAAGCCCTGATGGGAGAACATGATTTCGGTATTGATCCCAAGGTGCTCGACCGGATGGCGCTGGAGATTGGTGCCCTTATCGGTATTGGTGTCCAGGTGGGCCTGGTCATCGGTGGCGGTAATTTGTTCCGTGGTGCCGCTCTCAATGCCGCTGGAATGGACCGGGTAACCGGAGACCATATGGGCATGCTGGCAACCGTCATGAATGGTCTGGCCATGCGTGATGCCCTGGAACGCTCGAATATCCGTACCCGGGTCATGTCTGCCATTCCCATGAGCGGTATTGTGGAACACTATGACCGTCGTCGCGCGGTCCGGGATCTGAAGGACGGCGATGTGGTGATCTTCTGTGCCGGTACCGGCAACCCGTTCTTTACCACCGATTCCGCGGCCTGCCTCCGGGGTATTGAGATCGAAGCGGACGCGGTGCTCAAAGCCACCAAAGTGGATGGCGTATACTCTGCAGATCCCATGCTGGATCCGACAGCGGAAAAATATGACCTTCTGACCTACGATCAGGTTCTGGACAAGAAGCTGGGAGTCATGGACCTGACCGCCATCTGTCTGGCCAGGGATCACGGTATGCCGCTCCGGGTATTCGATATGAACCGGGCCGGAGCACTGATCCGTATCGTAACCGGTGAGAAGGAAGGTACCCTGATCCAATAGTCTGCTCCGGCCTGAAAAAACGGCCCTGGCGGACACGGAATGCTCTGACGAACGAATTGAGGATGCTCAAGTGATTAACGACATCAAGACCGAAGCCGAAAAGAAAATGAAAAACAGCCTGGAGGCTCTGCACTCGGCGTTTAACAAAATCCGTACAGGGCGCGCCCACCCGGCTATTCTGGACAGTGTGATGGTCAATTACTACGGCCAGGAAACACCGCTGAAGCAGGTGGCCAGTGTCAACGTTGAGGATAACCGTACCCTGAGCGTCAGCCCCTGGGAAAAGAACCTGATCCCGGTGATCGAGAAGGCGATCATGATGTCCGATCTGGGCCTGAATCCGGCAACCAGCGGTGATGTGATCCGTGTGCCCATGCCCATGCTTACGGAAGAAACCCGTAAGGAAATGGTCAAGCAGGCCAGAACCGACGCTGAACACGGCCGGGTTTCCGTGCGTAACGCCCGTCGTGATGCCAACAGCATGCTCAAGGATCTGCTGAAGGAAAAGGAAATCACGGAAGACGATCTGCGCCGGAGTGAAGACGATATCCAGAAGCTGACCGACCGCTATATTGCCGAGGTCGACAAAATGCTGAAAGCTAAGGAAGAGGATCTGATGGCGGTCTGATCGCCGATGCTCTCTTTGCAAGTAATATACACGGCCGGAACAGACCAGGTTCCGGCCGGGCAGGGGATTTCATGACGGGAAATGTATCCGCAGAGATTCCGGTGCTGGCAGACAGCCGGCCCCGGCATGTGGCGATTATCATGGATGGTAACAACCGCTGGGCCAAGGCCCGGCGGCTGAAGGGAGTGGCTGGTCACAAGGCTGGTGTCGACGCGGTTCGGGCTGTGGTTGAGACCTGCGCCCGGGAAGGCGTGGAGGTGCTGACCCTGTTTGCCTTTTCCAGCGAGAACTGGCGCCGTCCCAAGGATGAGGTTTCAGCCCTGATGAAACTGTTCCTGTTCGCTCTGGAACGGGAAGTCCGCAAGCTGCACCGCAACAATATCCGGCTCCGGATTATCGGCGACCGCAGCGCCTTCAGTACAACGCTGCAGGAACACATGGCCAGGGCCGAGGCACTGACCGAGAACAACTCCCGGATGACACTGGTGATCGCCGCCAATTACGGTGGCCACTGGGATATAGCCGAGGCGACCCGGCAGGTGGCCGAAAGGGTTCGCCGGGGTGAGCTGGAGCCCAGTGAGATCACCGACGATCACATTCAGCAGCATTTGAGTATTGGTGACCTGCCAATGCCGGATCTTCTGATCCGTACCGCCGGTGAACAGCGCATCAGCAATTTCATGCTCTGGCATCTGGCCTACACCGAACTGTACTTTTCACCGGTATTCTGGCCGGACTTCAAGGAGGATGAGATGCACAAGGCATTGAATGCCTACGCCAGTCGTCAGCGCCGGTTCGGCCAGACGGACGATCAGATCGCCGCCCAAGCCTCAAAACAATAACGAAAAATAGCGACCATACCGTGTTAAAAACCAGAATTATTACTGCACTGATTCTCGCCCCCATCGCCATTGGCGGAATATTTTTTCTGCCGCCTCTGGGCTTTGCCCTGTTTACCGGGGCCATCATCGCTCTGGGCGCCTGGGAATGGGCCAACATGTGCGGTATTGAAGGGCAGGCCGGTCGTATCGGCTATGCGGTTCTGACCGCAGCCATTCTCTACGGGCTGCTGAACGTGCCTGCGGTGGCAGTACTGTGGCTGGCTCTGGCCTGGTGGTTTATCTGCTTCCTGTTGGTGCGGGGCTATCCTTCCGGCTCCAGAAGCTGGGGTACCCTGCCTGTCCGGGCTCTTATGGGGCTGTTTGTTCTGGTGCCGGCCTGGGTCGGGCTGAACCACCTGCGTACCGGAGACTTCCTGTACGGGGAGGTCAGCAACAATCTGTGGCTGATCCTGTATGTGTTCTGTGTGGTCTGGGTGGCTGATATCGGCGCTTATTTTGCGGGCCGCGCTTTTGGCAAGGCCAAGCTGGCACCCCGGGTCAGCCCCGGCAAGTCCTGGGCCGGTGTCTGGGGTGGCCTGGCAGCGGTAGGGATTTTCGCCCTGATTATCAGCCGGGTGGCATCTGCAGATGTTCAGGAAACGCTTCTGCTGGTGGTGGCAACCCTGGCAACGGGGCTGGTTTCTGTATTGGGTGATCTGCTGGAAAGTATGCTCAAGCGTTTTCGGGGCATCAAGGACAGCAGCCAGCTGCTGCCGGGGCACGGTGGCATTATGGACCGTATTGACAGCCTGACCGCCGCAATTCCGGTGTTCGCGCTGATTATTACTCAACTTGGCTGGCTGAGTGCCGGACACTGGTAACAATGACTCAACGACGACTCGCGATTCTTGGAGCCACCGGCTCCATTGGCCTGAGCACGCTGGATGTTATCCGGCGCCATCCGGAACGGTTTTCGGTGTATGCGCTCACGGCCGGAACGCGGGCGCAGGAGCTGGCGGATCTTTGCCGTGAGTTTCGCCCGGAAGTCGCCGTGATGGCCGATGCCGAGGCGGCCCGAACTCTGGCTGGCTTGCTGGCAGACCTGCCCGCAATTCGTGTGCTGAGCGGTCCGGAAGGTCTGAGCGAAGTGGCATCGGCACCACAGGCTGATACGGTTATGGCGGCTATTGTGGGCGCTGCCGGGTTACGTCCGACCCTGGCGGCAGTGCGTGCCGGCAAGCGGGTATTGCTGGCCAACAAAGAAGCGCTGGTCATGTCCGGCAAGCTGTTTATGGATGCGGTGGACGAATCCGGTGCCGAGCTGCTACCCATTGATTCTGAACACAACGCCATTTTCCAGTGCATGCCCTTTGACAAGGTCCGCGATCCCGAGGGCGCCGGAATTACCCGGATTCTGCTGACGGCATCCGGAGGCCCCTTCAGACAGCATAGTCTGGAGTCCCTGCGCACAGTATCCCCCGATGAGGCCTGCGCCCACCCTAACTGGGTCATGGGGCGGAAAATTTCCGTGGACTCCGCCACCCTGATGAACAAGGGGCTTGAGCTGATCGAAGCTTGCTGGCTGTTCAATACCACACCGGCCAAAATCGAAGTTCATGTGCATCCGGAAAGTATTATCCATTCCATGGTGGAGTACGCCGACGGTTCGGTGCTGGCCCAGCTGGGAAGCCCGGATATGCGTACCCCCATAGCCAATGGCCTGGCCTGGCCTGAGCGCATTGATTCCGGTGTCGGGTCTCTGGACCTGTTCGCCATAGGCCAGTTCCATTTCGAGCGCCCGGACCTGGATCGCTTCCCATGCCTGCGCCTGGCGGCAGAAGCTTTCAAGGCGGGCGGAACGGCGCCTGCTGTTCTCAACGCAGCCAATGAAATTGCAGTGGCTTCCTTTTTGGACGGTAACCTGTGTTTTACCGATATCCCCGTTATCATAGAGCGGACTCTGGCCGCCATCCCAGTGGTGTCTGCGGACGACTTTGACACCATATTTGCCAGGGATGCACAGGCGCGAGCCTTTGCCCGGGAACAGGTTGGCCTGTTAACCGTCTGAGGGTAAGGACGGTTTGTTGTAAGGTCGTAGTTATCAATCGGGAGTGCTATGCAGATCATAGAATCCATTCTGGCCCTTGTACTGACCCTGGGCATACTGGTAACTCTCCACGAGTATGGCCACTTCTGGGTTGCCCGCCACTGTGGGGTCAAGGTGCTGCGTTTCTCTGTGGGCTTCGGTAAGCCGCTGCTTTCCTGGTATGACCGGCAAGGTACCGAGTTTGCTGTTGCCGCCATCCCCCTGGGGGGATACGTCAAGATGCTGGACGAGCGGGAAGGACCTGTTCCGGAAGAACTCCGGGATCAGGCTTTCAATGCCCAGCCCCCGTCCCGGCGAATTGCCATAGCCGCGGCCGGACCGCTTGCCAATTTCATCTTTGCGGTTTTCGCCTACTGGGTGCTGAGCGTGGCCGGTGTTACTGCGGTTGCTCCCATTATCGGAACCGTGGCGGAGGACAGTGTCGCTGCACAGATTGGCCTGCGTGAGGGTATGGAAATCCGCGCAATCGATGGTCAGCGGGTAACCTCCTGGCGTGATGCCAATATGCGTTTGCTGGAACGCGCCGGAGAGCATGGCCCAATCACCATTGATGTGATGGATGGCAGCGTCAAAGGCTCGGTTTCCGGAGAGCTGGGTGGCTGGAACATGAGCGACGATACCCCGGACCCCCTGGGAGAGTTCGGTATTACGCCCTGGCGTCCGGATGTACCTGCGGTTCTGGGCATGGTTTCAGAAGGCGGACGTGCGGAGCTGGCGGGGTTGCAGGCCGGAGACCGGGTATTGGCGGTGGATGGTCAGCCGGTGAGCAGCTGGTTTGATCTTGTGGACCATATTCATTCAGCGCCGGAACAAAGCCTGTCGCTGACGGTTGAACGTGACGGCCGGCAACTTCAGATTTCTGCCCGGCCAGAATCCAGGACTCTGGATAATGGTGAGGTAATCGGTTTTCTGGGTGCCGGTGTGCAGCCGGTTGCCTGGCCGGACGAACTTTTGCGGGAGATCCGTTTCGGCCCTCTGGAAGCCATTCCCCAGGCCATTGCTGAAACCTGGTCGGATACCCGGATGACGCTGATTGCTATCAAGAAGATGGCCACCGGACTCCTGTCCCCGAAAAACCTCAGCGGGCCCATCACCATTGCCCGTGTTGCCGATGCCAGTGTTCGTTCCGGGTTTGAGGACTTTGTCCGTTTTCTTGCCTATCTGAGCATCAGTCTCGGAGTTCTGAATCTGCTGCCGGTGCCCGTTCTTGATGGTGGTCATATTGTCTACTACACCATCGAGGCCATACGGGGAAAGCCGCTTTCAGAGGAAGTCCAGGCATTTGGATTACGAATTGGTATGGCTTTGATACTGACTTTAATGGTGTTTGCTCTTTACAACGACCTGATGCGGTTGTGAGAATTGCGAGCTCCTTACGCGCATTAACCAGGCGAAATATTTGAATGAGACGCTCTCTTCTAGCTATAGCCGTTAGTCTTGCTGTTGCATCCGGCGATGTTCAGCCAGCTTTTGCAGATCAGTTCACGGTTGCGGATATTGAGGTGGAAGGCCTGCAGAGGGTATCTGCAGGTACTGTGTTCTCGGCCTTTCCGGTCAATATCGGAGCTCAGGTAGATGAGGCCGGGGTAGCCAGTGCCATCAAATCCCTGTTCCGGACCGGGCTGTTTACCGATATTCAGGTAAGCCGGGATTCCGGAGTCCTGATCCTGTCGGTGCAGGAGCGCCCCTCCATCAGCGCTATCGAGATTGAGGGCAACAAGAACATTGAAACCGACATGCTTATGGATGCCCTGTCCAGCGCCGGGCTTGAGGAAGGACAGATCTTCCGCCGGGCCACTCTGGAGCGCCTGGAGCTGGAGATTCTGCGCTCTTACATAGCCCAGGGCCGTTACAATGCCCGGGTCAAGGCAACCGCAGAGGAACTGCCCAGGAACCGGGTATCCCTGCGCCTGGATATCAACGAAGGCTCGGTTGCTGCCATCAAGCACATCAACATTGTCGGTAACAATGAGTTCAGTGATGAGGAACTGCTGGATCTGTTCGAGCTGAGAACCAGCAGCTGGTGGAATTCCCTGGTCAGTGCCGACAAGTACAGTCGGGAAAGGCTCAGTGGTGATCTGGAAACCCTGCGCTCTTTCTATCTGGACCGGGGCTATCTGGATTTCAATGTGGAGTCCAGCCAGGTTTCCATCTCGCCAGACAAGCAGCAGGTCTTTATCGCCATCGCTGTGAACGAAGGTCCCCAGTACACCATTTCCGAAATCAACCTGCGGGGCGATCTGATCGTTGGTGAAGAGGAGCTGCGCAAGCTGATTCCGGTCAAGGAAGGTGATGTCTTCTCCCGGGCCCGCATGACCGCCATTACCGAAGCCCTGTCTTTCCGGCTGGGCAAGGAAGGTTATGCCTTTGCCGATGTGAATGCGGTTCCGGAGCCCGGAGACGACAATACGGCGGCGGTGACATTCTTTGTGGAGCCGGGCAAGCGGGCCTATGTCCGCCGCATCAATTTTGATGGCAATGTGTCCACCCGGGACGATGTACTGCGCCAGGAAATGAATCAGATGGAAGGGGGGATTGCCTCCTCCGACCGGATTGAGTTCTCCAAGAGCCGGCTGGAACGGCTGGGCTTTTTCAAGGACGTGAAGGTTGAAACTGTGCCGGTTCCGGGCACAGATGATCTGGGGGACGTGAACTACAGTGATGAGGAGCAGCCCACCGGCAGCCTGTCCGCTTCCGTCGGCTTCTCCCAGGACTCCGGTGTGATTCTCGGGGCCAATGTATCGGAAAACAACTTCTTCGGTACCGGCAAGCAGGTGTCCTTCGGGGTCAATGTCAGCGATTCCGTGAAGAGCGCGAACGTTTCCTACCTGGATCCTTACTACACAGTTGATGGTGTCAGCCGGGGCTTCAGTGTTTTCGCCCGGGAGACAGATTACGACGAAGAGGACATCTCATCCTACCTGCTGGATGAATACGGCGGCCGCCTCACTTTCGGATACCCTATCGATAACCTGACCCGCCTGAGCTTCGGTGCCGGCTATACCCGTTCCAATATCAAGGAAGGGGACTACACTTCCGTGGAGGTTCAGGATTTCATAGCCGAGGAAGGGGACTCTTTCGATAACTACTTCCTGTTTGGCAGCTGGCGCCGCAGCACCCTTAACCGGGGCGTTCTGCCCACCAGTGGCTACAGTCATTCTCTGGGGCTGGATGTGGCCGTGCCGGGAAGTGACCTGACTTTCTACAAGGTCAGTCACAAGACCCAGTTCTATTATCCGCTCACCGATTCCGGCCAATGGGTTTTCCATACCCGCACGGAAATTGGCTATGGCGACGGTTACGGGGACTTCGACCGGTTACCCTTCTATGAAAACTACTATTCCGGTGGTTATGGGTCGGTGCGTGGCTATGAGTCCAGTTCACTGGGCCTGAGGGCAACCAACAATGTTAACGACTCATCCGACCCGGATCCCTTTGGCGGTAACTTCCTCACCGAAGGTAGTCTTGAACTGATTGTTCCGACGCCCTTTGCCGGTGATACCCGGTCCATGAGAACAACCCTGTTCCTGGACGCGGGCCAGGTGTTTGACACAGAGCGCGGTTTCAACCCGGAACTGAACGAAGTGCGCATGTCCGTGGGTGTCGGATTCCAGTGGATTACTGCTGTGGGGCCGCTGGCATTCAGCCTTGCGAAACCCCTGAATGACCAGGACGGTGATGAAACCCAGGTGTTCCAGTTCTCTCTGGGGCAGACTTTCTGATTTGTGCATACAAAAAAACAACGGATTTAATCCAGGAGAATCCCTATGTCCAGAATTTCAATGATTTTCGCCGCTGCCATGCTGGCTCTGTCCCTGCCGGCCATGGCAGATACCCGCATCGGTGTGGTGGATCTGCGTCAGGCCCTGTTCTCTTCCAATGACGCCAAAAGCTTCAGCGAAACCCTGCAAAAGGATTTTGCCGGTGATGAAGCCAGGGTGAGGGAAGTGCAGGAAGAGGCCCGAAAGCTCAAGGAACGTCTGGAAAAAGATGGCGCCATGATGAACGAGAGCGAGCGCAATGAACTGGCCGGTCAGTTCCAGGCCAAGGTTCAGGAGTTCAACGGTCTGAAGCAGCGTCTGGACAGTACTGTAGCGCAACGCAAGCAGGAGTTTCTGGAGAAGGCTCGGCCCCTGGTGGATGCGGCCGTCAAAGAGCTGATGGAAGAAAACGAGCTTGACCTGATCCTGCCCAGCGAAGCCGTAGTGTATGTGAAGCCTGAGATGAATCTCACGTCCAGCCTTCTCGACAAACTGAACAAATAATTCCTGAAAGGGGCACGGTGCCTGTGTTCCGCCTGTATCCTGGGAGTGAGTGATGACAGAAAGGTCCTATCGGCTTGAAGAGATTGCCAGTGCTTTGGGCGCAGAGCTCCGGGGAGACCCGGATATGCGGGTCTCCGGGCTGGCAACCCTGCAGGCTGCCGAGCCTGGACAGATCAGCTTTCTGGCAAATCCTTCCTATGCCAAGTATCTGGCGGATACCCGGGCCTCTGCAGTACTGGTGTCTCCTGCAGTGGCTGATCAGGTTCCGGCCAATGCTCTGGTTCTGGATAACCCCTATCTGGGTTACGCCCGCCTTAGCCACTGGTTTGATCCGGAGCCTGCTGCTCGCCCGGGTGTGCACCCGTCTGCGGTTGTGGATCCTGATGCCAGGGTGGCCAGTACAGCCAGTATCGGCCCCAATGTGGTGATTGAAGCCGGTGCAGACATTGGTGAGCGGGTGGTGATCGGTGCCGGTTCCGTTATTGGTGCCAGGGCCCGTATCGGCACGGATAGCAAAATCCGGCCGCGGGTGACCCTGGCGCATGACGTGGTGCTGGGTCAGCGCTGCTACGTCCTCAGTGGCGCGGTTATCGGCTCTGAAGGTTTCGGCTTTGCCAATGAAAAAGGCGAGTGGCACCGCATTGCCCAGATCGGGCGGGTCGTGCTTGGTGATGATGTGGAAGTCGGTGCCAATACGACTATCGACCGGGGGGCCATTGAGGATACTGTTATTGGCAACGGGGTGAAGCTCGATAACCTGGTACATATTGCCCACAACGTTCATATTGGTGACCACAGTGCCATGGCCGCCATGGTGGGCATTGCCGGCAGTACCCATATCGGGCGGCACTGCGTATTCGGTGGTCAGTGCGGCGTGGCCGGCCATCTTGAAATTGCGGACCAGGTACATTTGACCGGCATGACGCTGGTTTCCGGTAGCATCAGGGAGCCGGGGGTCTATTCCTCGGGCATAGCGGCAGATACCAACCGGCAATGGCGCAAGAACGCAGTACGTTTCCGCCAGCTGGATGCCCTGGCACGGCGGGTTAAAGAACTGGAAAAGAAATCAGAGGGCTGAGGCCGTTCAATATGATGTATATCGACGAAATTCAGGAATACCTGCCCCATCGTTATCCGTTTCTGCTGGTGGACCGGGTAACCGATATTGAAAATGGCAAGTCGATCACTGGTTACAAGAACATTTCCTTCAACGAGCCATATTTTCAGGGCCACTTCCCCGACAAGAAGATTATGCCGGGGGTGCTGATTATTGAAGCCATGGCGCAGTTGTCAGGTATTCTCGCGTTTGTGACCGTCGGCCGGAAACCTTCGGACGGCGTGCTACAATACCTGGCCGGATCGAGCAAAGCCCGGTTCAAGCGCCCCGTGGTACCCGGAGACAGGCTGTGTATGGAGTCTGAATTTGTATCCGCCAAACGGGGTATCTGGAAATTCAATTGCCGCGCGCTGGTCGATGGAGAAGTCGTCTGCGTGGCGGAAATTATGACCGCTGAGAGAGAAGTTTGATGGCGACAAATGACTGGTCGGGTGTCCATCCTCAGGCGATTGTGGACCCATCAGCCAGGCTTGCGGACAATGTAACTGTTGGTCCGTGGAGTTATATCGGCCCAGATGTGGAGATCGGCGAGGGCACCGAAATTCTTTCCCATGTGGTGGTGAAGGGTCCTACGGTTATTGGCCGTAACAACAAGATCTTTCAGTTCTCCAGCATTGGTGAAGAGTGCCAGGACAAGAAATACGCAGGCGAGCCAACCACACTGGTTATCGGCGACAACAACATTATCCGGGAAAACTGCACCATTCACCGGGGCACTGTCCAGGACCGGGGCGAAACCCGGATTGGCAGCGGTAACCTGCTGATGGCCTATGTTCATGTAGCCCATGACTGCGTTGTTGGTGACAACACCATCCTTGCCAACTGTGCGACTCTCGCCGGGCATGTTGAGGTAGGTGATTACGCCATCCTCGGTGGTGGTACCATGGTTCACCAGTTCTGCCATATCGGTCCTCACAGCATGGCGGCCGGCGGCAGTATCGTGCTCAAGGACATCCCGGCCTATGTGATGGCCAGCGGCCAGTCTGCCGAGCCTCACGGTATGAATGTGGAAGGCCTCAGGCGCCGGGGCTTCAGCAAGGAAGTTCTGCTGATTCTGCGCCGGGCCTACAAAGTGATTTACCGGCAGGGCCTGACTACCGAGCAGGCCATGGAAGAACTGGAAAAGAACTGGCCGGATGTGCCCGAGGTACGTCCGCTGATCGAATCCCTGCGTGGGGCTGACCGCGGTATCATCCGCTAGTCCGGCGGGAGACAGCCTGTGGCGGATTATTCCCCGGACGTGCCGGTCAGTAACCGGAAAATTACCTTTGGCATTATCGCGGGAGAGGCATCGGGAGATATTCTCGGTGCCGGCCTGATCCGCTCCCTTCGCCGCCGCTATCCCCGAGCCCGTTTTGTGGGCATTGGCGGCGACGAAATGATTGCTGAAGGCTTTCATTCCCTGGTCCCCATGGAACGGCTTTCCGTAATGGGACTGGTGGAAGTGCTGGGCCGCATCCGCGAACTGTTCAGCATCCGTTCTAGACTGCTGGATTACTTTTTTACGACGCCACCGGATGTGGTGATCGGAATCGACTCTCCGGACTTTACCCTTGCCATAGAACGCCGTTGCCGTGAAGCCGGCATTCCTGCGGTGCATTATGTCAGCCCTTCGGTATGGGCCTGGCGCCAGAAACGCATTTTCAAGATTGCCAAATCCGTCAACCTGATGCTAACGCTGTTCCCCTTTGAAGCCCGCTTCTATGAGGAACATCAGGTGCCTGTGGCTTTCGTTGGCCACCCACTTGCGGATCGTATTCCCATGGTTCCCGATACCACCAGGGCCCGGAAGGAACTGGGGCTGGACCTGTCTGCCCCCATGCTCGCTATACTTCCGGGCAGTCGGGCCGGTGAAGTGGAGCGGCTGGGCACGCTGTTTCTGGAAGCTGCACGCTGGATTCAGGAAAAACAGCCGGATCTACAGCTGGTTATTCCCTGTGTAAACCGGGACCGGGAACAGCAGGTGAGGGCGCTGGTGGATGCTCTGAACGTCAAGCTGCCGGTGACCATTGTCCGTGGCCGTTCCCGGGAGGTGATGGCGGCATCGGACGTGGTTCTGCTGGCATCCGGAACCGCCACCCTGGAAGCCATGTTGCTGAAGAAACCCATGGTGGTGGGCTACCGGCTCAGCGATTTCAGTTTTGCGGTCCTGTCCCGACTCGTGAAGGTAACTCATGTGGCCCTGCCCAACCTGCTGGCTGGGGAAGAGCTGGTGCCGGAACTGCTGCAGGATGATGCAACACCGGAATCCCTGGGGCAGGCAGTGCTGGAGCGGCTGGGCAACACACCTGAGCGGGAGCGCCTTGTGGAGGCATTCTCCCGGTTGCACTCAACCCTGAAGCAGGGTGCGGATGAGCGGGCGGCCCAGGCCATTTCCGCACTGCTGGAAGACTCCAATGGCTAGAACTCCGCGCGCCCCGCTTCCCCCCTTCGAATGCCGCTACCAGGGACACCTGCTGGCCGGCGTCGATGAGGTTGGCCGTGGGCCGTTAATCGGAGCAGTGGTGACTGCGGCGGTCATTCTCGACCCGGAGCAGCCCATTGACGGCCTGGCGGATTCCAAGAAGCTCACCGAAAAGAAACGCAACCAGCTGTATGAGGAAATTATTGGGCGGGCGACAGCCTGGGCTATTGGCCGTTGCGAGGCCCACGAAATTGACACCCTGAACATCTACCAGGCCACCATGCTGGCTATGGAACGGGCCGTTGCCGGGCTGGCTGTGGCGCCGGAATACGTACTGGTGGATGGCAATCGCTGCCCGAAATGGCACTGGCCATCGGAACCGGTGGTGAAAGGGGACAGCCGGGTAGAGGCTATCAGCGCGGCTTCGATTCTAGCCAAAGTAACCCGTGACCGGGAAATGGAAGAGCTGGACCTGCGCTATCCGGAATTCGGTATGGCGCAACACAAAGGCTATCCCACTTCGGCGCATCTGGAGGCACTGTTCCGGGTAGGTGCCACCAGCCAGCACCGCCGCTCCTTCCGCCCGGTTCGTGAGGCCATCGAACAGGTTGGCCTGTACCAGGAACAGTCTCCGGATAAGGGTGGTGAAAACCACTATCCAACGGACTTGTTTGAAAATAGCAATTGACAGCCGGTCAGCAAGTCCTTAATATACGCGCA